>CAJQNF010000086.1 GCA_905479625.1 uncultured Flavobacteriaceae bacterium
AAATTTGATTGACCCAACTTATATGATCGTAATTGGAATTTGTTTGAAACTGTTTTTTATCATTCGGTTTATTCAGATCGTGCGCTCAGTTAAAGTTAGCAGACAAACTTTACTTTAAAAGAGTAAGCCCATTAAAAGAAATAGCCGACTAAATTAAGACCGAAAAATAAGATCTTATAGAAATTTTCCCAATTTAGATTGGAGTCGAACGCCCCTCAACATTCAATATTGCTATAAGACCTTATCAACTTTTAAATACTAAACCTTTTTTTTTGCGCTTTATATAAAGTTATGAGCCTGAAAGATTTGTTTTTTGTTCATTTACAACAGCAACTAGGCACTGCTTTTTTTCTGTGGATTCAGTGAATTCGATAAATGAGATTCCGGTGTTTAGATATCTGTGTTCTTTTCCTGTCACTTGCATAGAAAATTCATCTTCAATAAGCACATAAGGTACAGTGGAAGTATGTTCTTTAAAATGATCTGTTTTATTTTCAAAATCGGCGGATTTCGGCTGCGACTCCCGCTCGTTTTGTTGAGAAACCGCCAGGTTATAAAAAAGAACTAAAGTGAGTGACATAATAAGGATACTATAAATTTTCATGGCTTAAAGGGTTAGATGTAATAGTCTTTTGTGAATATAACTTTGAGATTGAGCATTTTTCTAATAAATTCTTTGTTGTTCTTATAGAATCGGTCGTTTCTAAAATGTAAAAATTCACCTTGACCATGGATGCTTAGACCATTGGTCATATAGGTGTATAACTGATAATATGGAATGATCCAGGTAAAATTATCAAGACGCCTTGTAATTCTAACTAAAATCCCTTTCGGTCTCAATTCTATATTCGCATAGTTAAGATCCGGACCATTTAATAAGGCTCTTTGCAGTTTCGGGCTAACCTTATCTATGATCATTCTTCCGGATCCGATTCCTTTCATCCGAAGTTTCGTAAAAAAACTATAAGGTTTACCCACCAAACAGTCAATGGTGGCGTCGTTGTCTTTATTTGTATAAGTGGTATTCAGAATCATTTCTATTAATATGACTGTAAAGATACTCATTGTTCAACTTATAAGCAAATAAGTTGAACAAAATATTTGAGAAATAGATTGGTGCATTAGAAAATTAAAATAACTCGTTGGTAATCAGACCTATATGTCAGAATTAAAATATGCTGATCTTCCAAGTATGAGCAACCCAATAGTTTCTTTACCATCGATAATAAAGCCAGAAGGAGAATTCTTTTAAATAATTATCTTGTCTCCCATTAGATTCAGCGTTACCTTAAACTAACTTATTTGGTAATTTTTCCAGTAACTAAATTCCAAAAAAAAGCCTCATTAACTATAAAGTAAATGAGACTTGTCAATATGTGTTTACTCAAGATTAAACTACATTGACATCAAAATAATGGGAAATTATTTTTCTATTTATATATGCAAGGGCTCTTTTCTCAATTCCCTGATTCCTGATTGTATTGATCTACAATGTTGAGACCTCTTTCTTGTGTCTTACTTAATCTGGCAATTTTGTCCAATTCAGCGAATCTTACTTGTTCTATTAGATGTATTATCTTTTGCATGGTATTATGTTTTTTATGATAGGATAAAATTACCATTCATTTTATGACGGAAATACGACAGAAGTTGTCGGGTGCCGTTAAACAAATGTTAACAAAAAATATTTTCAGTATTTTGGGCCTAGAAGATCAATAGAGTTTATTCAGATCCTCGAGTAGATCAGCTTCCTGAAGCAATCCGCTTCTTTTTTTTATAAGTAGGGTTTTTTGGGACTGGAGTGACATCCTTTGAACCTTATTAGATTCATTTTCTATCCGTTTATTTACAACCTCAATTTCCTGATCTATTTGCTTTAAAGCATCCCTATAATCTTTGGTATAAAGACTATAATTATAATCTTCAATAATTTCAACCTGATTGTAAACGGCGATATGATTTTCGCTAAGATCAGGGAAGGGAATGATTTCCTGGCCATTTGCCATAAAAACCGGACCCAAACATAACAGAAGTAAAACGAATAAGTTCTTCATTAGTCTTAAAATAAAGCACAAATTTAAGGCAATTATTTGAAATAGATACGACATCAAATGTCAAAGAATCTGAAGTTAATTACCACTTTGCTAGAGGGAGAAAAAAAAAGAGATTAACAATTGTTAACCTCTTTTTTACAAAAAAAAATTTTGACTCTATTTATTATAATTAGATGAAATCAGATTTGAACGTGTAAAGTAATGGGCAGTGTGTAGGATACCCCAACAGGCATGCCTCTTTGTTTACCTGGTGTTAGTTTTGGAAGCATATTTACTACCCTTAGAGCTTCTTTTTCTAATCTTTTATGAGGACCTCTGGCCCTTGCATTAGATATTTTACCCGTTTTGTCAATCTTAAAGATGACATATACCTTCTTTTTTCCAGGACTTAAACCAAGATCCTGTGACAATCCTGTATTATAATTTTTACTGATGTGCTGGGATATCTTTTCTTGCAGGCATTTTTTCTTTTGTTCTTTAGTGCCCTTGCAACCAGGATATACTGGTGGATCCTCAATAATGGCAAAAGGGATGTCCTCATCAACATTTTCATCCTCAACTACTTCATCTATTAGGTCCATCTCGATCACTTCAACATATTCTGATTCATCTGTTTCAGTTGATTCCAGAATAGTTTCTTCAATTTCCTGTTCATCTGCGACGATTTCAATTACTTCAGGCGCAGGTGGTGGAGGTGGTGGAGGTTTTACTTCAAGAATTCTTTCTGTAATAGGAATATCTATTATTTCTTCTTCCTGAATGGTCATAGCGCTTAATTCGCTTAAGGATCGATCAAAAGTTTTCCATTCGATGGCAGTGTAAATGATGACTAATGACAAAAGCAAGCCTAACTGAAAAAAGATTTTACTATAGGCTCCAATTTCGGCTTTGGGGGATTTTTTAGCTAACATGGCGGTTAAATTTAAGATTAGTATAAAATTAATATCTCTTGAAAAAGCATACCATGACAATTGTCACTTTAATAATTTTTCTACATTATTTTTGAAATATTAATATTCAATATCGTTTTCGTAATAGAATATTCGTTTATATTGGAAAAATGAACCCATAATTAGGAATAACCGCATTATTGTTAAAGGGAGTTCTTATATGTTTTAAATTTTGTGGATTGAGATAAGCCTTTGGTAATCTAGCCAGCCATTTTTTAATTTTATTTTTGATGTTTTTATGGATATTTGATCTTTTTTTTAGAAATTTTTAATTAGTCGAGAAATTTAAATAGTAAACTGTAACAAAAGCCTACATCTTAGCGTCTATTAGTTGAAGGGGTTATTTATTACCCTTGAGAAAAAACGTCTCTATGTTTGATATAGATCGCTGGCAAGAAATTTTTGAAACCATTAGAAAGAATAAGTTAAGAACCTTTCTTACGGGCTTGTCTGTGGCTTCAGGTATTTTCATTCTTGTAGTTCTTCTGGGCTTCGGTAGAGGCATGGAAAATGGTATACGAAAGGAGTTCGAAAAGGATGCCAGTAATCGGATCATAGTTTGGACACAGACAACAACAAAGGAATATAAGGGATTGAATCCGGGGAGAAGGATTCAAATGAAGAACGATAATTATGACTATATATATGATTCATATATTGATGAGTTAGAATATAAATCAGGTATTTTCAGGGTGCCATGGGGAACTAGTACGAATTTTAAGAATGAATCAGTTTCTTATGCGATCAGTGGCGTTTATCCCAATTACCAGCAAATTGAGAATCAGTTGATGGTTGATGGCCGTTATATAGATCAAATGGATCTGGACCATAGAAACAAAGTGGTTGTTATTAGCAATAAGATCAAGCGAGAACTTTTGAAGGATGTTGAAAATCCCCTTGAGGAATATTTACAGATTTCTGGAATTAATTTTAAGGTCGTAGGCATTTATACCGATGTAGGTGGAGAACGCGAGGAGAATAATTTGTTTGTACCTTTTACCACTGCTCAAAGTGTTTTTAACGGAGCTGATAGGTTGAATAACCTTACATATACGTTAAAACCTGAGAAAAGCTTTGATGAGGCAGTAAAAGCTTCCGGTATTTTCACAGCTGAAATTAAAAGATATTTACAGGAAGTACATACAGTTTCTCCTGATGACAATAGTGCCATAAATGTTCATAATATGCTGGATGAGGCGAAAAGATACTATACTCTCACAGATAATATTGCCTTCTTTTTCTGGTTTGTGGGAATTTGTACCATCATAGCTGGGGTAGTAGGGGTGAGTAATATTATGTTGATCATTGTAAAAGAGAGAACGAGGGAAATCGGAATAAGAAAAGCATTGGGAGCTAAACCTTGGTCAATTGTTGGTATGATTCTTCACGAAGCAATTTTTGTGACAGCTGTATCAGGTTTTGCAGGATTGATTTTGAGTATGGGATTGTTGGAAATTGTTGGGCCGAATGTGGAGGTTGATTATGTATTGAACCCTTCTGTTAATTTCTCAATAGCTTTTACCATGGTCATCGTTTTGATCATAGCCGGTGCGGTGGCCGGATTCTTTCCAGCCTATAGAGCTGCCAGTATTCAGCCGATTGAAGCTTTAAGAGACGAATAAAAGGAAGATCATGTTTAACAGAGATAAATGGAATGAAATTCTTGAAGTACTTACTAGTAATTGGATAAGAACGCTTCTTACAGCTTTCGGAGTATTCTGGGGGATTTTCATTTTAATTTTACTACTAGCTGCCGGCAAAGGCCTTGAAAATGGTATCCGGGCAGATTTTGGAAATATAGCTACCAATAGTTTGTTCATGTGGACGCAAACGGTGACCAAATCTTATCAGGGAATGTCAAAAGGCAGAAGGTATAGTTACGACCTGAATGATGTTCGAGATATCAAAAACAACGTGGAGAATCTAAGGTTTGTGTCGCCGAGAAATCGTTTGGGAGGCTATCGAGGTACTTCAAATGTGATCAGAGGTTTAAAGACAGGTGGATTTGATGTTTATGGTGATTATCCAGAGATCATCCAACAAGAACCTATGGACATTATAGAAGGCCGTTTTATCAATTATAATGACATAGACAACAAGAGAAAGGTTGCCATCATTGGCCAGGGAGTGAAAAGAAGTCTGTATGATATAGGAGAGGATGTAATGGGGACCTATATCAAGATTAACGGGGTAAATTTTATGGTGATCGGGACCTATGAAAAGAAAACTTCAGGGGGTGATAGTGAGGAGGAATCAAAGCAAATCTATGTGCCCTTTACGGCATTTTCTCAGGCCTTTAACAGAGGTGATAAAGTTGGTTGGATGGCAATAACTGCCATGGATGGTACACCGATTACTGATATAAAAGAGCAGATATTTGATATTGTCAAAAAGAATCATAAAATACATCCGGAAGATAATCGTGCGGTTGGACACAGAGATTTGTATGAACAGTTTAGCAGGGTTCTCAGCTTATTCACAGCCTTAAAAGTGATTGCTTATTTTGTAGGAATACTTGTGTTGCTCTCCGGAATTATCGGGGTAAGTAATATCATGCTCATCGTTGTCAAAGAAAGAACCAGAGAAATTGGAATTCGCAGAGCAGTAGGAGCAACACCAGCAAAAATCAGAAGTCAGATACTTGTGGAATCTGTTTTTCTCACTATTATTTCGGGAATGGCAGGCATTGTTTTTGGAGCTTTACTCATTTACGGTTTGAATTATGCTCTTGACATGACGGATCCCATTGATATGTTTGCCAACCCCAGTGTGAATCTTGGTGTCATAAGTACCGCATTGACGATACTGATCGTTTCAGGCTTATTCGCAGGACTTATACCAGCTCAGAATGCTATTAAAATAAGGCCCATTGAGGCACTAAGTACAGATTAATTAATATTGAAAAAAAGAACAATGAAGAAGTCAGTAACCATTTTTGTTTTAGTATTTATCCTTATCACTTTTGGAGGTGCCATGTATTACCTTTATTCCAAGAATAAGGAGGATCCTGTAGTATATGAAACTGAAAAACCATCTACAAAAACCATTGTCAATAAAACAGTAGCAACGGGGAGCATACTGCCTTTGGAAGAGGTGATCATCAAACCAAATATTTCTGGTATTATTGAGGAGATTTATGTAGAAGGAGGAGACCTGATAAAAGCCAATGATCTGATTGCTAAAATTAAGGTTGTCCCTAATCTAGCTGCTGTGAATCAGGCAAATAATGCCATAGAAACTGCATTGATCGCTCTTAATGATGAAAAAAGAAGGTATGATCGACAAAAAGGTTTGTTTGTAAAAGGTGTTATTTCTAAAGAAGAAATGGAGAGGTCTGAAGTTAGCTTTAAGCAGGCAGAACAGTCTTATACTGCTGCAAGGCAAAATTATGATATTGTAAAGACTGGATCAACCAAGGCATTCGGTACCTCAGCCAATACTCTGATTCGATCAACTGTTTCAGGGATGGTGTTAGAGATGCCTGTTGAGGTTGGTAATCAAGTGATATTAAGTAATAATTTCAATGAAGGAACCACTATTGCCACATTGGCCGATGTAAATCGAATGATATTTGAAGGAAAGGTTGATGAATCTGAAGTAGGTAAGATCAAAGAAGGTTATCCCTTGGAAATCACTGTAGGCGCCATTGAGAATGCAACATTTGATGCAGTACTTGATTATATTGCTCCAAAGGGTATGCTTGAGAACGGAGCAATTCAATTCGAGATCAAAGGAACTTTACACAAAGCAGACACGACCTTTATTAGAGCAGGCCTTAGCGCAAATGCTTCTATTATCCTGGCTAGGGCTGATAGTGTTTTATCAATTAAAGAGGCTCTTGTTCAATTTGATGAAAAAACCAAGAAACCTTTCGTTGAGGTGAAAACTGGAGAGAAGGAATTTGAACGACGAGATGTTACATTGGGGATTAGCGATGGTTTACATGTTGAAGTAAAAGACGGGATTAGCGAGGAAGATGATATAAAAATCTGGAACAAGATTAAGAAATTTTAAAAAAAAAGCTGTAACCTGAGGGAGGGTTACAGCTTAGTTAGCTATTTTAATTGTTTGATTAATTTCCGCTCATAGCGCTATTTCTTTGCCAGATCTCATCCCAGCTATTAGAGAAAGTATTTTCCATTCCATCCATAAATGACTGCCATGAATCTTCTCCATGCAGTTTTTTATATGTAGCCTGGAAAGTGTCTTCCTTGTCATATTCAGCCCAGTTTTTATAAAAACCTACGGAAGCAATATGTCTCCCGATTGTATAACCTTGTTGGAACTCGTTAATATATACGCCCCAAGGATTTACTCCGTCCATTCCTTTGACTGTCGCACCTATAACACCCATTAAGTGTTTCACCTGAGAACTTTGGCCACGATTGACTTCGTGAAATCTAATATGAAGAATGGTATATGGATTTTCTCCTTCTTCCATCATACTTGTATTTGAAATTTCACTATTTTGTCGCCAATATTCTCCGGAACTCAGTTTTTTAACATTCGGCATTACATTATCACGCCAATCGTCATCATGTCCTCCATCAGCAGGTCTGTCGTCCAGGTGAGAATAATTTAAAGGTCCCATTTGCCAAACTAGTTTGCCCATATTGGGTCCTGAAACGACGTTATACACAGAAGCCGAATAAGGCCCTTCTTTGTGATATTTTTTATTGTGTTTGGACATGGCCTCACCCAAGGCCTTTAATTTAGTATTGTCAGGAGTAATATACATACTCTCCCACATGGCATAAGCAGGCTCCTCTTGGGCTTGCAAAATTGAAACAGGCCCTAAAATGAATAGGGTCATCATAATAAATGTCATTACTTTTTTGTTCATGGTAATTAGTTTTGGTTAAAATGAAAAAAAAATAGGGAAAGAAATAGGTAACAGGTTTGATTGGTCGATACCGATTAATTCCAATAATTTTATGCAAATTAAATACAGTTGGAAGAAGAATTAAAACGATTTTGGACGAAACACCCGATATATGTTCCGAAGATATGTTTTTATTTACCGAGCTAAAATGTTATACATGCTAAAAAAAGAAAAATTTAGTGAAAAATGAATCTCCAGCGAGATTAGAGTTTTGGACAGTTATCACAATTGAATTTACCTTTTTTCTTATATTTTTTACAGCATTTCGTTTTCTTTTTGTCAGTATCCATGTTAATGGAATTATAATCAAAGACCGTGTAGAAATGCGTTGAAGTCATTATTAATTTGCTTATTCTTATTTAAACTAATTCTAAATAAAGTACAAATGTAATAATTTTCAACAGGACTTTAACTGATTTATGTCATTTTTAAACAGCCTTAAACTTCATATTGACACGTGAAGTTGTCAGCATCATAATTGATGAGAGACCGATCTGTAATAATCTAGAATTTTTAAGCATACTCAATCAATCTTTGTTCTTATTAAGAACTGTTTATGGAAATATGATATTTATCATTTTTTTTATAACTATTATTGTAAAACACCTTATTTTTGTCTCTTATTTCATAAAATTTGAACACATTTGTTAATGGATAGGTTTTCCTTTTTAAATACTGTACACACTGGGTTTATAGAAGATTTGTATCAACAATATCTAAAGGATCCTGATGCGGTGGAGCCAAGTTGGAAGAGTTTTTTTCAGGGGTATGATCTAGCAAATTCAGACTACAGCTTAGAACCCGATGAGGTTGATGTTGAAATACCTCAACAAGTTTATAAGGAATTTAAGGTCATAGAATTGATCAATGGTTACAGAACAAGGGGGCATCTGTTTACAAAGACCAACCCGGTAAGGAACAGACGGCCTTATAGTCCAACACTTGCTTTACAGAATTTTGGACTCGATAAGAATGATCTTGAATCTGTTTTTAATGCGGGTAGTATTCTAGGACTTCAGCCAACGAAGTTGTCTGATATTATAAATCATTTGGAAAGTATCTATTGCGATTCCATCGGTATAGAATATATGTATATTAGGAATCCTGAAGAGATCCAATGGTGGCAGGAAAAGTTAAATGAAAACGATAACTACCCTAATTACGAGGCAAGCACAAAAAAATACATTCTTTCGAAATTAAATCAGGCAGTTACTTTTGAACAATTTCTTCAGACCAAGTATGTAGGTCAGAAAAGATTTTCACTGGAAGGTGGAGAAACCCTTATCCCAGCCTTAGGAGCGCTATTTAGGATAGCTGCGGAACAGTTTGATGTAGATGAGTTTGTTTTGGGTATGGCGCATCGAGGCAGGTTAAATACATTGGTGAATATTTTCAGAAAGCCGATTCGGGAGTTGTTCAACGAATTTGACGGAAAGGATTATGATGAAGATGATTTTGATGGTGATGTGAAGTATCACTTAGGGTCTACAATTCAGAAGACACTTAAAAGCAATAAACAAATTACAATGAATCTGGTGCCAAACCCTTCACATTTGGAAACTGTTGGAGCCGTTGCCGAAGGAATAGCCAGAGCAAAAATAGAAGAAGATTACCATGGAGATTCGTCAAAAATTTTACCTGTAGTTGTTCATGGAGATGCTGCTGTAGCTGGTCAGGGTATTGTATATGAGCTCATCCAGATGAGCAAACTAAAGGGATATTCTACCGGAGGAACTGTACATATTGTGGTCAATAACCAAATCGGGTTTACAACAAATTATCTTGATGCAAGATCCAGTACTTACTGTACTGATGTTGCAAAAGTAACGTTGTCTCCTGTTTTACATGTGAATGCTGATGATGTAGAGGCAGTTACACATGCAGTACTCATGGCTTTGGATTTCAGAATGAAATTCAAGCGAGACATTTTTATCGATCTTCTTGGCTACAGGAAGTATGGTCATAACGAAGGCGATGAACCAAGATTCACGCAACCAATGCTCTATAAGGCAATCGCTAAACAACCGAATCCGAGAGATATTTATAATGCTAAATTAATTAAAGAAGGGGTGATTGATGAGCAGTACCTTCCAAATTTGATTCAGGAATACAAGGATTTACTGGAAAAAGAATTTAACAGGTCGAAGGATGATTCTGCAAGTAAAGTGAATCCCTTTATGGCTGATGTTTGGAGCGGATTCATGCATCAGGATCTGGATGGCTTATTGTTAAGTGTTGGGACGAAATATCCTAAATCGAGACTGGAAAGAATTGCAAAAATTGTATCGACTGTACCTGAAGGTGTTAAGCTCTTGAGAAAAGCAGAAAGGATACTTCAAGATCGTTCTAAAATGGTTTTTGATACCAATAAAATGGATTGGAGTATGGGTGAAATTTTCGCCTTTGGAAGTTTACTGGAAGAAGGGTATAATGTTAGATTTTCGGGTCAGGATGTTGAAAGAGGTACTTTTTCTCATAGACATGCCATATTGCGTGATGAGATCTCATCAGAAAAAGTTAATTTACTGAATACGAACCCAAAGAACAAAGGGGTGATGAGTATCTATAATTCCTCATTATCTGAATATGGAGTACTCGGGTTTGACTATGGTTATGCCATGGCAGCTCCAAATACCCTGACCATTTGGGAAGCTCAATTTGGAGATTTTAGTAATGGGGCTCAAATCATGTTTGATCAATATATTTCGGCTGCCGAAGACAAATGGAAACAGCAGAATGGTATTGTGATTCTTTTACCGCATGGTTATGAAGGCCAAGGGTCAGAGCATTCATCCGCGAGAGTAGAACGTTATTTGCAACTTTGTGGGAATGATAATATGACAGTAGCAAATTGTACAAACCCTGCAAACTTTTTTCATTTACTGAGAAGGCAAATGAAACGAAGTTTTAGAAAACCATTGGTAGTTTTTACACCAAAAAGTTTATTGAGACATCCACAAGCTGTTTCTGAATTAAAAGATTTTACTGATAGTGAATTTATGGAAGTAATCGATGACACGATAGCTCCTGAGGATGTGACAAGAGTCGTGTTTTGTACCGGTAAGTTTTACTATGACCTATTGGAAGAAAGAAATAAAAATGGACGTATCGATGTTGCCTTGGTAAGGATAGAGCAGTTGTTCCCTCTTCACAAAGAAAAAATTGAAAAGATAATTAACAAGTATGAGAATGCAGAGGACCATATATGGGCCCAAGAAGAGCCTCGGAATATGGGGGCCTGGGGTTATATGCTTCAACGATTTGAAATTAAGGACCTGAAGGTTAGATCTCGAAAATATTATGCGGTACCAGCGGCTGGCTCATCTGCTCGCTTTAAAGCAAGACATCGCAGAGTGATTGAAAGCGTATTTGATAATAAAACAATAAGATAATATCATTATAAATAGGAAATAAAATGATTCTAGAAATGAAAGTTCCCTCTCCAGGGGAATCTATTACTGAAGTTGAAGTTGCAAGTTGGTTAGTTGAAGACGGTGACTATGTAGAAAAGGATCAGGCTATTGCAGAGGTGGACTCAGACAAAGCAACGCTTGAATTACCTGCTGAAGAAAGCGGGATTATAACTTTTAAGGCCCAAGAAGGTGATGCCGTAGACGTAGGTGCGGTTATATGTTTGATTGACATGAGCGCAGCTAAAACTTCTGAGACTAAAAAGAAAGAAGTTACTGAAGTAAGTGAAGTAGAGGATTCCTCTAAAGAAGATGCAGCTCCAGCTACTGAGAATAAGACCTATGCCACAGGAACTGCTTCTCCGGCTGCTAAAAAGATACTTGCAGAAAAGAATATTGATGCACAGGGTATAAAAGGTACTGGGAAGGATGGAAGAATCACCAAAGAGGATGCCATTAAAGCTGTTCCTTCAATGGGCGAAGCCCTGAATGAAGAAAACAGAAAGAGCGAAAGGAAGAAATTATCCATGCTTCGACGAAAGGTTGCTGAGCGACTTGTTGCTGTAAAAAATGAAACGGCGATGCTGACTACTTTTAACGAGGTAGATATGAAGCCGATCTTTGATCTTCGAAAGAAGTATAAAGAAAGTTTTAAGGAGAAACATGAAGTAGGGCTTGGCTTTATGAGCTTTTTTACCCTTGCAGTTGTAAGAGCCTTGGAATTATTTCCTGATGTGAATTCAATGATGGATGGAGATTTTAAAATTTCCTATGATTTTGCAGATATTTCGATAGCGGTTTCCGGCCCTAAAGGCTTGATGGTTCCTGTTATAAGAAATGCTGAAAATTTAAGTTTTAGAGGGGTAGAAAGTGAAGTGAAAAGGTTGGCTATTAGAGCAAGAGAGGGGCAGATCACGATAGATGAAATGACTGGTGGTACATTCACCATAACTAATGGAGGTGTATTTGGATCAATGTTATCGACTCCAATCATCAATCCACCTCAAAGTGCTATACTGGGTATGCACAATATTGTGGAAAGACCAGTTGCCATAGATGGAAAGGTTGAAATAAGACCAATCATGTATGTGGCGCTTTCTTATGACCATAGAATTATTGATGGCAAAGAATCTGTAGGGTTTTTAGTGGCTGTTAAGGAAGCACTTGAAAATCCGGTAGAATTCTTAATGGATGGGAATGAAACTAAAGCCTTAGAGCTCTAATCAGGTCATACACTTTGTGATACTGCTGTGCTAGCAGATCGTTTCTTATGTATAAATTGAAACCTGAGGTACAACATCAGGTAACCCAAAAGTAGCAGCAACATAAGATGTATGACTTCACTTTTGATATTAGCCAAAACAGCTCCCTGAGTTGCTACTTTATTAAAGACAGTAAAGTAGGGAGTTGAAGGTAACAAATTAGCAACTACTTGTAAAAATTTAGGCATGGCTTCAATTGGCCATGAATACCCAGATACTAAAAACAGGGGATAGGTCGAAAATGCCATAATTTCAGTCCAGCCAATTGCTGTCTTAAAAAAAGTTCCCAGAAAGGTTGTATAAACCATCACAGCAAGAATAAATAAACTACTTAATGTAAAGTGTAGAAATTCAGATCCTTTGAAATCAAGGTGATAGTATGGAAAAATAACTTTGTAAAAAAGGAAAAAGATAGAGGCATATAAGACAAAATAATACAATCCTTTTGCCGAAAATATTTTAATAAATTCAAAGAAATTTACTGTAGGATCTGCCAAAGTTTTAAAATGTACCAATTCATGCAGAACACTTTGTCCAAAACCAATAATTAAAGTTTGCTGTATGATAAGGACCAATAGTATGGGCAATAGATAATCTCCATAATTGTTGGTAGGATTAAAGATTGGTTTTACAACGGGCATTATGGGTTGAGCTTGTTGTTCTGCCATTTCTGACGGTACCTTACTACTAATTAAATAACTAAGTCGAACACCTCCGGCCACAGTAAGCATTACCTGCTGTACTCCTTTATTTATCTCGTTGGAAGTTAAAAATTTGGTATTGTTTAGCACTAATTCAACCGTAGAGCCTTCAAGGTTTAAAGTATTCTTTTCAAAATCATTTGGAATGATCAGGATACCCTGAATATCAAGAGAGTTAAATAGGAATAAGGCGTCATTAAGGTTGGAATAAGCACCCATGACTTTAATTTTTTCATTGGAATCAATCAATTGACCTACTTTTCGGGACAAACTACTATGGTCATTATCTACGATAGCAATTGGAATATTAGCAACGTCTTTTTCCTTGTAGATAGATCCTACAAAAAATGCATAAAAAATAGGGGCAATAATACAGGTAAGAAGGATACTTTTATCCTTAATAATCAATGTCAGCTCTTCTCTAACAATTTGTATAAAACTCCTCATGCCTGAATTTTTTTAACATGAAACATAAGTCCAAAAACACTAACGATATAAGCCAACAAGATAAATAGTAACATGGCTATGACTTGGGGAATTAGGAAGCTAAATGAACTGCTCATTTCCATTCCTTTGATATAAGCTTTTAAGAAGTGGGTATAAGGAATCAAGTCTGCATACCAACTATTAAAGGCCGGCATGGCAATAATAGGAAATGTAAAGCCGCTAAATACAAAAGCCGGTGAATTATAGACAAAGGCAACATCCATAGCAATGGCCTGGTCCTTAAATAGAATTGAGATCATTAATCCTAATGCTGCATTTGTAATTACAAAAAGTAATATGACCCACATGAAGGATAGCGTATTTGTTCCTGTTGGAATGCCTAAAAAAGGATGAACAAATGCAAATATAAGCATGGCGATCATCATTCCAATAACAGTATAAGTCAATAATTTGGCGAATATTATTTTGAGAATACTGCTGCCGGACAATTCCCAGAGTTCTTGAAAACTATTGCTTTTAAACTCAGAATTGATCGATCTTGTTGCTAGAAAAAACACGATCATTTGTAATAAAACGGTAGTAAGCCCGGGAACTAAATAATACAAATAATTATAATGCGGATTAAATAATGCCCTGGTTTGTGTTTTTACAGGCATCACCATTTTTATGGCTTTTTCATATGGAATTCCCTTCAAGGTAAGGGAGCTAAGCGTAATTTTTGCTGAAACCGTATTGATAAATGTAGCTGCTTCTTTGTATAAAAGATTTCCATAAATAATATTAGACGAATTGGTATAAACAATCAGTTTCTGTTGTTTACCTAACATAATATTCTTTGAAAAATTTTCTGGGATATAATACACTCCTTTGATCTCAGGGTCCGCTATAAAAATTTCTTCAAGTTTATCTTCAGAGGAGAAGAGCCTGGTTACTTCAATTTTAGGAGAAGCCTGAATATTATCAATAATTTGCTGGCTAAAAGGAGATTTATCATGATCCAGTACGCCGACTTTCACCAACTGTACTGCACCTTCCTCATAGATAGCTCCTAAATACAAAAATATAAATACTGGAATAAATATAATTAATATCCATGCTGATGACCTTGACCGAAGCCTTAGTATTTCTCTAACAAATATGTTTTTTATATCCTTCAAAGACTAATGTTAATACTCATTCCTGGTCTTAAATCAGTATTTGACTCAACTGGATAAAGATGAATTTCAAAAGTTTTCATGTCCATTCTGCCTTTGTCTGCTGTTGGAATCCAATCGGCAAAATCCGCCATAGGGGATATATAAGTTACTTTGAAATTTCTAATTTCGTTATCAAAAGCAGGGAGGCTACCCTCAATTTCAGTTCCAAGTTTAAAATTTGAAAGCAGATCTTCTCTAATGTGGATGACCGCATGTATTTCTTCTAACTTTTGAATTGTAAACAAGGGGTATCCGGCGGGCATTACTTCACTTTCTTGAGCCATCTTTGCAGAGACCTCTCCCGAAGTTGGGGCATAAATCTTTAATTGGTTATAGTAGGCCATCGCTTCATTCACCTGTCCTTCAACTGCATCCAGTTGACCTTTAGCAGCTTTTTTGTCTTCAGCTCTTGCTCCTTTCTGAGCCATATTATACATGGCTTCTGCTGCTTTCATTTGTTCTTCAGCTGCATTTCTTTTAAATGTCATTTCGTCCATTTGTTGGGTTGAAATAAGGCTGTCCTCATGCATATTTAATAATCTGAGATAGGACTTGTCGGCAAATTCAAACTGACCTTTTGCCATTTCATACTTATTTTTAACGGCAAGAATTTCTTCTTCTCTCGCCCCCTTATTTGCTTTTTCATTGACTGAGGCCGCTGCTGAATAAACACCTTGAGCTTGTTGGATTTTGGCATCAAGGATTTCACTGTCAATGGAAGCCAGGAGTTGACCCTTTTCCACTTGATCTCCAAGCTTAACAAAAATGCTGTCTATCCTTCCAGGAACTTCAGAAGCAACACGAACCTGCGTTGTTTCGAAAAGGCCGACAAAAATTTTGCCGTCTTCCTTATCAGGTTTCATTACCATTAATATGATGATTCCGGTCAATATGATGAGAACCGGAACAAGAAGGACGATTAGTTGAGTCTTTTTATTCATTTCTAATTAATTATTAAGGTTATTCAACGTTAAACTTCCAGTTGAGGTTAATAGTTCTAGGGCGGTCTGTCTTTGCATAGAGACCATTTTATAATAATCGAGGATAGCTTCCTGATAGTCTGTTTCAGCTTCAAGTCTTTCAGAAATGTTGATCAAGCCTTCCCTGTAGCTTGCAATGGCCAAACGAAGCGCATTTGAAGCAACTTCTTTTTCTTTCTCTTTTAAAAGGATTTGTTGATTTTTTACATCAAATTCAATTTTCACTTTTTCTTCAAAGAGTTTTAATTTTTCTTCAGCATCCATCTTCTTATTCTCGACCATATTTTTCTCGATTGAAGTTTTTTGAATCTCGTTATTACTTTTAAGGCCGTTAAAAATTTCCCATTCAAACCCCACACCTACAAGGTATGCAGGGAACCCTTGAAAAGAGTTAAGATCCAAATTAATAGGCTGCTCGGAAATAGGAGTTTCATAGGGTGTCTTTATTTGTGAGTCAAATAAATTGAAATAACTCAGTGTCGCAAAGGCCGCTACTTTAGGTAAAAAATGATTTTTATTCATTTTTAATTTGTATTCATAAGCCTCAATAGTGGCTCGTAAAGCCTCTAATTCGGGTCTGTTGGAATAGGATTGATCATTTTGCTCAAAAAGCCAAGGTTTCAATTCAAAATCATATTTTTCAATTTGACCAATTTCTTGCCCAGTGAGCACCGAAAGTTTTAGATGAAGTAAGCGAAGGTTTCCTTCTAATTCGATTCGTTTAGAGGCTAGGTTAAGCTCTGCAGCTGAAATTTTTTCTCTTTCAAATGGGGTAGCCAAGCCGTTTTCAATAGCTGAATTTACTCGTATTTTCTCTTTAGAAAGACGTTTTTCACTTTCAATAAGCACTATTTTGGACCGGTTAAGTAGTTCGATCTTATCAAAAGTGTCAATGACATCTTTTATAATTTCGGATTTTTCTCTTTCCAAAAGGAAGTTTTTAGCTTTGATTTTTTCTTTACCAGCTTTTGAGCCATAGTTTACCTGTAATCCTGAAAACAGCAATGCTTTTGCTGTTAAGTTGGCATTGAGAAAATGACCCTTTGCATCGAATTGCGATTCTCCATCAAAAAGCTCCGTACCAGAAATGGGTAACTGAAATGTGGGGATATCAGCGTTAATATTTGCTGATCCGTATGCGTAACCACCATTCATGGTCAATGTGGGAATAAAATTCTGTTTGATTGCTCTGGTTTCAATACTGTCGATAAGAAGATCATTGTTGGCATTTTTTAAAGAATAGCTTTTCTGGAGACTGAGTTGTATTAACTCGAGTTCCGTGCTAGACAGATTTTCTTGACTGAGCACAGTTGTTGCTGCCAATAGGAAATATAGTAGAATTGAATTTTTCATAGCGCAATTTTTATGCAAATACTCAATATATTTGTGTTGATAGTTGATGATTTATGGAGCTAATTGAATTGAAAATTTAATTGGCTGAGACACAATTTTTAGGATTTTAACAGAGGTCAATTTTCAATTTTCAATATCCAGGATGCTTCTCCTTGTTTAAGGGAATAGCTAAGTATTTTATCTCCTCCACTCGGGCAGCAATTGGCATCACCTTCTTTATATACTGGATATTTTCTGTAGATTTTATTGTTTGCAATATATATGGAATCATGACCCATATATCCGTGGTAAGTACCTTCTGGAAGTAGCTCTTTCTCAGTAATCTCAGGAACATAAATCGGTGTCATACTCAAATCCTGATTTGAAGCGAAGCCGTAAATTGTTGCATATGATCCGGATCCTGATGATGTAGTAATCAAGTAGAGCTCATCATATCCATTTCCGTCAAGGTCTTGAGTCCAGGCATGCTGCAATGGATCGCAATCCTCTATTTTAAAGGTGTCTTTAGTATTCGTAAAATCTAATGCAACTATTTTTAAATCGCTGAGGCTACTACTTTTCTGATCCGTAATTAGTTTTATGGATTTACCGGTTGAGGTTTTTAAAATTGTTGGATCATTAGTGTCAGGATCCTTCGCATCTACAGCTGATATTTTTTTTTCGATAGATTCCGGTTCGGATACTGAAGTCGATTTTTCTTGCTTACACGCATAGAACAAAGAAAGGCAAAGGAATAGGGGGAGAATTGATTTCATTATTTTTTTGATGAGTTATTTTTAAAATATTGATAGGCAGAAATAAAAACAAATAATAACAGCAAAGGGTAAATAATGACCAGATCAACTCTGATTATCGGATCATGTGGTGGTAGTTTTCTTGCCCATATCCATATACCCAATTCCCAGAATATGTATCCGATAAAAAGTACTACTGTTATTCTTTGAATACTGCTTGTGTTTTTCATGGTCAGTTATTCAAGGTGCAAAAATACGTAATATATTTATTTCAACTGAGGTGTTTTGCATATTGTTCTATCCTAAAATCAAGTGTGGTAAAATTTTTATTTAGGGTTTTTTGAAGTTTATAATATGGGTCCCCTCCTATAGATCGATTGGCAGCACTAGAAGGGGAGATCAATGAGATGGTTCTTATGGTTCGATCTTCAAAATTGAATTCATGAATTTT
>CAJQNF010000087.1 GCA_905479625.1 uncultured Flavobacteriaceae bacterium
CCTTCTCCAAACGTAGCTGAAGATCATCAAACTAAAAATGCCAAGTCTGTGACAGATAAGGATGCGGGAATTCTTTTAAAAGAGGAGAATATTGATAGCCTTGCTGATGTGATCAAAATACTGTTTGAAGATGCTCGAAAGAGGAGTGTCCTTAGTGAAAATATAAAAAAACTGGCCTTGCCAAACGCTACCAAAGAGATAGCTGACGAGGTCGATAAAATATTAAAATAGAATTATGTGCTAAATACTTTGGTAACTATGGCAACTCTCTTGAATAGTGAGGGGATTATTTAAAGGGTTGTCATAGTTTTTTAAAAACAAAAAGAATGAAAAAGTACAGTACCGTTATTAAATTTACTTTTCTCACCGTTGTGATCGTTTTTTTATATGGCTTTGCAGCGCATAGAAATTCGAAGAAAACCAATGAAGAAGTGACGGTAATTTTCGAAAATGGGGAAAACCTTTTTGTAAGTTATGAAACAGTTAATAAGTTGTTAATACAAAATTTGGAAGCCTACGATAATCAATCAAAAGAAAATATAAATTTGAATAATTTGGAAGGATTTTTGAAGCGGAACAAAATGATTGAAAACGCTGAGATTTTTCTAACATTAAGTGGGGAATTAGGGGCAATAATTACACAACGAACACCTGTTTTAAGAGTTACAAATGAAACGGAAACCTATTATTACGATAAGTTAGGTGCAAAAATGCCATTATCTAATAATTATTCTGCACGGGTTCCTATAACCGCTGATACAATTTCTGGGAAGGAAGGGTATGATTTGATCACCTTATCCAATACCATAAGAAATGATGATTTCTTAAAAAAACAAATTATTGGGATTGATCAGATTGAAGGAGAAAAAAAGGATCAATTTGAACTTAAGACCAGGGTTGGCGACCAAAAAATCATTTTTGGAGATTTATCAAGAATGGACGAAAAAATTGCGAAACTAAAAGTGTTTTATCAAAGAATAATGTTGGATAGTACCATTACAGACTATAAAACGATAAACTTAAAATTTTACAATCAAATTGTTTGTGAAAAATAGAAATTATGGACAATAACAATATAGCAGTGGGTTTAGACATCGGGACAACAAAAATTGTTGCGATGGTTGGCAGACAGGATGCTTATGGCAAAATAGAGGTTTTAGGAACCGGTAAAGCCAAAAGTTTGGGAGTGCACAGAGGAGTTGTCAATAATATTACCCAGACGATACAATCTATTCAACAATCAGTTGATGAGGCGGAAAGTGCTTCAGGTGAAAAAATAGGAACTGTAGTTGTAGGAATTGCTGGACAGCACATCAGAAGTTTGCATCATAGCGATTATATAACAAGATCAAATTCAGATAAGGTCATCGATGAGAATGATATTGACAGATTGATCAACCAAGTGTATAAGCTGGTTATGCTACCTGGAGAGGAGATCATACATGTACTTCCACAGGATTTTAAAGTTGACGGACAGGCTGAGATTAAAACACCGATAGGAATGTACGGAGGTCGCTTGGAAGCTAACTTTCATGTGGTGGTAGGGCAGGTTTCGTCGATTAGGAATATTGGAAGATGTATTAAAAGTGCAGGACTTCAGTTAGGAAATATTACACTTGAACCATTGGCTTCGGCAGAAGCTGTATTGAGTCAGGAAGAAAAGGAAGCCGGAGTTGCCCTTATCGATATAGGTGGTGGAACTACTGATCTGGCGATTTTCAAAGATGGGATTATCAGGCATACAGCTGTTATCTCTTTCGGAGGGAATGTCATTACAGAAGATATTAAGGAAGGATGTTCCATTATTGAGAAGCAGGCTGAATTGCTGAAAACTAAATTTGGATCCGCCTGGCCAGGTGAGAATAAAGAAAATGAAATCGTTTCAATCCCGGGATTAAGAGGGCGTGAACCCAAAGAAATTACATTAAAGAATTTATCTAAGATCATTCATGCCAGAGTTGTTGAGATCGTAGAACAGGTATTTCTTGAGATCAAGAATTACGGACACGAGGAGAGCAAGAAGAAGCTGATTGCCGGAATTGTGCTAACCGGTGGAGGTGCTCAATTAAAACACATCAAACAATTGGTGGAATATATAACAGGAATGGATACGCGTATAGGTTATCCGAATGAACATTTGGCAAGTAATTCAGACAGTGAATTATCAAGTCCGCTTTACGCAACTGTTGTAGGCCTTTTGATGAAAGGGGTAAGAGATAATGAGAAACTGAACAATACAGTACCAGAGATAGAAGATGAATCTTATAAAAAAGGTCCCCAGGAGGATGCAGCTCTAAAGAAAACCATCTTTGAGAAATGGGGCGAGAAGTTTAGAGATTTTTTAGATAACGCTGAATAACAATACAACCCGAATAAATAAAAATTAAGTTATGAGTTTAGAATTTAGTAATTTATCTTTTGATTTACCAAAAAATCAATCCAATGTCATCAAGGTAATTGGAGTAGGTGGCGGCGGAAGTAATGCTATCAATCACATGTATAACAAAGGCATCAAGGGTGTTGACTTTGTTGTTTGTAACACAGATGCTCAGGCACTTCAAAGTAGCCCCGTTCCTTATAAGATCCAATTGGGAGCTACCTTGACTGAAGGTTTAGGTGCAGGTGCAAATCCAGAGATTGGAGAGCAGTCTGCCATGGAAAGCATGGAGGATATTAAAAACATGCTGAATACTAAATCTAAAATGTTGTTCATTACTGTTGGAATGGGAGGAGGAACAGGAACCGGGGCTGCTCCGGTTATTGCAAAGATTGCCAAAGACCTGGATATTTTAACCGTAGGTATAGTAACAATCCCGTTTTCTTTTGAGGGAAAAATGAGGAATGAACAGGCTCAGTTAGGAATTGAAAAGCTACGATCCCATGTGGATTCATTAGTAGTGATCAATAATAATAAATTAAGAGAGGTATACGGTAATTTAGGGTTTAAAGCGGGTTTCTCTAAAGCTGATGAAGTGCTGTCAACTGCTGCAACTGGAATTGCAGAGGTAATTACACATCACTATACGCAAAATATAGATTTACGCGATGCCAAGACTGTATTATCAAATAGCGGAACAGCTATTATGGGCTCAGCCCAGTCATCCGGTTCGAATCGTGCCCAAAATGCCATTACAAAAGCGCTGGATTCTCCACTTTTAAATGACAATAAAATTGAAGGCTCTAAGAATGTCTTGTTGTTGATCGTATCTGGTACTTCTGAAGTTACTATCGATGAGATCGGAGAAATCAATGATTATATTCAGTCCGAGGCCAAAACCAATGTGGATATCATCATGGGGGTTGGTGAAGATGATTCCCTCGGTGATGCAATTGCGGTAACCATTATAGCTACAGGATTTAATCCAGAGCAGCAAAGCGAAATATCTAAGATAGCATCAAAAAAAATCGTTCATAAACTGGTAGAGGAAAGACAGGCAAAAGTTGTTCCTAAGGCGGAAGCTGTTGCTCCTGCACCTGCACCAGCGGTGACCAGACATGTTTTGCATGAAGAAGATTTTATAGAAGAAGTTAAAATAGTCAAATCAAAAGAAACAGAACCAGTAACTCCAATTGTTGAGCCCTTGGATGAAGTAGTAACTTTTGAAGAAGTAAAGGCTGTTGAACCAGTTGAGGAAGAAGTTAATGATATTGCTGTTCAATTTGAACATGTACAGGCTCCTATTGTTGAGCAGGATTTTGAAATTACCAATATTACACCAAAAGAAGAGGAGACAGAGATGACGGAGGAGGATAAAAAGGATCAATTTTCATTCACTTTTGACCTGCCAATTCAAAATGTTAAGAAAGAAGAAGTAAAAGAGATAAGAACCCTTGAGAATTTTAATATCAATGATATCGAGATCGTTGGTCTTGAGGAGATCATACCTGAAACAAATACCATTCCATTGAATGAGGATAAAATCCGCCATTCTCTTGAGGATGAATTTTCCGCCGAGATCAAATCCTTGAAAAGTATCTCAGACGCAGAAAAGGAAGAGGAAGAGGATATGAATTTCGAGTTGAAAATTGCCAAAGAGAATGTAACAGGAAACAGTGTTGAAGAAGCCATTGAGGATAAGGACGTTTCTCCTATGAACCTGACTATTGCTGAGTTGCGTAATAGAGCAGAAATAAGAAGAAAGAAAATGAAAGATTTCAATTATAAATTTATCAATAAATTGAATCACAGTATAGATGATATAGAAAGTGAACCTGCTTATAAGAGGATGGGTGTGAACCTTGATGATGTGCCTAGTTCATCTGAAACAGACAAGAATAAATCAAGAATGACTTTAGGAACTGATGATAATGATGAGATTCAGCTAAGGTCGAACAATTCTTTTTTACATGATAATGTTGATTAGTTTTAGTTTTAGTTAGTGGGAAACTCCGGGGTAAAATCTTATTTTTACTCCGGAATTTTTGTTTTAAGTCGGAAGTGTATTCTTCTCATCACCTCGGAGGTGAGGTGATGAGCTCCGAAGTGATCGGTTTACAACTTTTCAACGCAAAAAAAAGGCGACCCTAAGGCCGCCTTTTTTTTGGTTTTATTGATAATTTTAGTTCTCTATGCTCACCACTTCTTCTTCGGCCATAAGTGCGAAGAATTTGTTAAGGTTAGGCATGATGATGATATTGGTACGTCTGTTTCGTGCTCTGTTCTTGTACGTCGCATTGTCAGTCAAAGGAACATATGAACTTCTTCCAGAAGGAATCAATCTTGCAGGATCAACTTTGTATTTGTTTTGAAGGATTCTAACAACAGAAGTAGACCTTTTTACACTTAGGTCCCAGTTGTCAAGAATTGTTTCTGTATGTATGCCCTTAGAATCTGTATGCCCTTCAATCATTACGTCAATACTTGGTTCTGCATTGATCACGTCAGCTAATTTGGCTAACAAAGGATGTGCTTTAGAACTGATGTTATAACTTCCCGATCTGAACAATAAGCTATCAGCAACAGATATCATAACTACAGTTTGATCGATGTTTACATCAATGTCCCCGTTATTATCGATATTGTTTTCATTGATTGATTTTTCCAATTTGTATGAAATCGCAATATTCATAGAATCTTTTAGTGTTGTAGCACCTTCTAAAGCCTCTGGAGGTAATTTAGCTAGAGTTTCTCTAAGATTTGCTTTCATGTTTTCAGAAATAGGAGCTGAATTGTCAGCCAACAAATCCATTTTTTGGTTGTTGCTTTCTGCCAGGTTAGCATTATCAGATTGTAATGAGTTGATCTGAGTGTTGTATGCGTCAACTCTCTTTTCAATTTTTGCAAATTTTGCTTCTAACTCTTCTTTCTCAATAGTAGTTTTTTGCAAATCTCCCCTTGTTTCTGTTAGATCTTCTTCCAATAGAACGTATTTCTTTTTAGATACGCATGACATCATTATTGTTGTCATTACTAGTAGTGCAAGAATTTTTTTCATCGTCGTTAATTTTTTGGTTACTTTAGTTTATTGTGTTAGATTATTTGAACAGGGCTTTATTTTTCCTGTTCTATTTTTTAATTCGGTGTAAAAGTAGATTTGAAATCTGAAGAGAATCTTAACATTTACTCATAGGAGAATAAAAATCATATAATCACAAAGAAACTTATCAACAACTGAAGGACAGTTAGATGTCTTGATAAAAAAGCAAAAAAAAGAGGTATAGTTTTAAACCATACCTCTTTTTCCTTATTATAAATAATATTAAACTCCTGGAAGATCTCCCTGTCCTTTAATAGGTAAATTACTGGTGCCCATAAGAAAGATGTCAACTTCTCTTGCAGCTTCCCTTCCTTCATTAATGGCCCAAACAATTAAAGATTGACCTCTTCTCATATCACCGGCGGTAAATATATGAGGTACATTGGTTTGGTAGTTTTTCGCTTTATAATTCGTTCTTGCGTCCAATTCTAGCCCAAGCTGATCACTTAACGTGTTTTCCGGACCCGTAAAACCAAGGGCTAACAGGACAAGATCACAGGGCCACGTTTTTTCGGTGCCCTCCTTTTCGATCAGTTGTGGTCTCTGACCTGGAAATATTTTCCATTCAACTTCAACTGTTTTTAAGGCGATCAACTCATTTTTGTCATTGGTGATGTATTCCTTGGTGTTAATCAACCAGTTTCTTTCGCATCCCTCTTCATGAGAAGAAGAAGTTTTGAGTTGCAAAGGCCAAAATGGCCAGGGTGTTGATTCACTTCTTGCTGCAGGCGGCTTTGGCATGATCTCAAAATTGGTAACAGATTTGGCTCCTTGTCGGTTTGAGGTTCCGACACAGTCAGATCCTGTATCTCCACCACCAATCACGATAACATCCTTGCCTTCGGCAGAGACAACTTCTCCTTCGAATTTACTTCCAAACAATGATTTAGTTTGCTGTGTAAGGAAATCCATTGCTTGAACGACACCCTTTGCATCAGCACCTTTTGTAGGTAATGAACGACTTTTAGTAGCCCCACCACAGAGCACTACAGCGTCAAAATCGTCAAGTTTTTCAATGGGATAATTTTTTCCAATATTGGCATCGCATATAAAAGATATTCCTTCTTCTTTTAAGACATTAACCCTACGATCAATGATTTCTTTTTCCATTTTGAAATTTGGAATTCCATATCGCAAAAGCCCGCCAATCTCATCATCTCTTTCAAAAACAGTGACCAAATGTCCTGCTCTGTTCAATTGTTGTGCAGCAGCTAAGCCCGCTGGTCCCGAACCAACTACAGCAACGCTTTTACCTGTTCTTTCCTTAGGCGGATTTGCCACGATCCATCCTTCTTCAAAACCTTTTTCGACAATATTTTTTTCAATATTTTCTATGGATACAGGGTCTTCAATCAAGCCAAGAACACAGGCTTTTTCACAAGGGGCAGGACAAAGTCTTCCTGTAAATTCAGGAAAATTATTTGTAGAATGCAGGATTTCTAATGCTTTTTTCCACTCTCCTTTATAGACAAGGTCATTAAAATCAGGAATTAAATTACCTAACGGACAGCCACTATGGCAAAAGGGGATACCGCAATCCATGCATCTGGAACCTTGTTTTTTAAGCTCCTCTTCAGGAAGCTTAATAGTGAATTCCTTATAATCATGAATCCTATTTTTTACAGCCTTATTTTTCTCATCGACTCTATCAAACTCAATAAATCCTGTTATTTTTCCCATAATTAAACTGTTTGTTTTGCTGCTTTTTCTTCTTCTATTCTTGCCAGGGCTTTCTTATAATCTGTTGGTATCACTTTGATAAAGTGATTCAACTGTTTATCCCAATCTTCTAAAATCATTAAGCCCTTAGTGCTTTCCGTAGCGTGATAATGGTTCTGAATGAGCTCAAATAATTCCTGAGCATCGGCAACAGAAGGTTTTTCAAGTTCAACCATTTCCATATTACACAAGCCGTTGACAAATTTTTTGTCTGGATCATATACATAAGCAATTCCACCACTCATACCAGCGGCAAAGTTTCTTCCGGTTTTACCTAGGATCACCACCTTTCCGCCTGTCATATACTCACAACCGTGATCACCAACACCTTCAACAACAGCAGTAATCCCTGAGTTTCTTACACAAAAACGTTCTCCTGCAACTCCGTTTATATAAGCTTCACCTTTAGTCGCGCCGTAGAAACATACGTTACCAATAATGATATTTTCATCCGCGATAAAGGTTGCTTTTTCAGGTTTTTTAACGATTATTTTTGCTCCGGAAAGACCCTTGCCAAGATAATCATTGGTATTGCCTTCAAGATTTAGGGTAAGTCCTTTAGTTGCAAATGCACCAAAACTCTGGCCTGCTGATCCTGTGAAATTAATTTGGAGCGTATTGCTCGGTAGTCCATTTGCCCCATAGATCTTAGAGATCTCATTACTGATTATAGCACCTACAGATCTGTCAGTATTACAAATCGGATAACTCAATTGCATTTTTTCTTTTCTGTAAATTGCCGGGTGAGCATCCTGAATGATCTGAAAATCAATAGCATGTTCTATTTCATGGTGTTGTTTTTCAGTATTTCTGATCACCTTATCATGATAGTCAGAGGGCTGGTATAAAATACTTGATAAATCGAGCCCCTGTGCCTTGTACTGGTTAATAGCAGTTTTAGCATTAATCTTTTGAGACTGACCGATCATTTCCTTTATGGTTCTGAACCCTAAAGATGCCATGATACTTCTTAATTCTTCAGCAACGAAATACATAAAGTTAATCACGTGTTCCGGTGTGCCTTTAAAGTTCTTCCTTAATTCAGGATCTTGTGTTGCAATACCCACAGGGCAGGTGTTCAAATGACATTTTCTCATCATGATACATCCTGAAGCCACCAGCGGTGCCGTTGCAAAACCAAATTCTTCAGCTCCGAGTAAACAGGCTACTGCCACGTCTCTCCCTGTTTTTAATTGACCGTCGCATTCCAGTACAACACGACTTCTAAGGTCATTTAAAACCAATGTTTGCTGTGCTTCTGCAATCCCAAGTTCCCAAGGAAGACCTGCGTGTTTTAAAGAGGTTAAAGGTGAAGCCCCCGTGCCTCCGTCAAATCCTGAGACAAGAATTACATCTGCTTTCGCCTTCGCAACACCAGCTGCAATAGTCCCGACTCCCACTTCTGATACCAATTTCACATTGATTCTGGCTTCTCGGTTGGCGTTTTTAAGATCAAAGATTAACTGAGACAGATCTTCAATTGAATAAATGTCATGATGAGGAGGAGGTGAGATCAATCCTACATAAGGAGTGGAGTTTCTCACTTCTGCAATCCAAGGAAAAACTTTTTCTCCCGGTAATTGTCCCCCTTCTCCTGGTTTGGCTCCTTGAGCCATTTTAATTTGTATTTCTTGCGCATTGGTCAGGTAGTTGCTCGACACACCGAATCTACCCGAAGCTACCTGCTTAATGGCACTGCTTCTGCTATCTCCATTCAAATCTTTTCTAAATCTGTTCAAGTCTTCACCACCTTCACCAGAATTGCTCTTTCCACCGATACGGTTCATGGCAATTGCCAGGTTTTCATGTGCTTCCTTGCTGATAGATCCGTAAGACATGGCGCCCGTTTTGAATCGCTTTACGATTTCGGTCCAAGGCTCAACTTCTTCCAAAGGAATCGGATCGAGATTTTGAAATTCAAAAAGGCCTCTGAGCGTCATCAGTTCTTCATTTTGCTCATTGATCATATTTGAATACTCAGCATAGCTCTCTGTATTGTTGGTCCGAACTGCTTGTTGTAATTTTGATACGGTCGTGGGATTAAACATATGTCTTTCCCCGGTTCTTCTCCATCTGTAGTCTCCACCGATGTCTAACTTTAGATTTTTATCAATCTTATCGTTGAAAAATGCGTTTTTATGGCGTTTAGAAATCTCTCTTTCAATCTCATATAAACCTATTCCTTCAATTCTTGAAGGCGTATTTCTGAAATATTTATTCGTGAATTTTGTATTCAGACCTAAAATCTCAAAAATCTGAGAAGCCCTGTAAGAATGAAGGGTTGAAATCCCGATCTTATTCATGATCTTTAGGATACCTTTTCCAATGGCTTTGTTAAAATTCTGTACGGCTTCTTCCGCATCAATACCCACAATGCTTCCTGAGTTAACCTTTTCGCGGATGATCTCATTGACCATATAAGGGTTAATGGCGCTTGCTCCATATCCAAAAAGCGTTGCAAAATGATGAGGTTCACGTGGTTCGGCAGATTCTATAATGATACCGAATTTAGACCGTTTCTTGGCATCATTTAAGGAATGATGAAGAAAAGAACAGGCCAGAAGTGCAGGAATAGGACCATTTACCTTATCAGCTCCACGATCTGAAAGAATAACAATATTGTATCCTTCGTCAACTGCTTTGGACGCTTTTTCGACGATTTGTTCAAGTGCCTTTTCAAGTGAATTGAGTCCTCGTTTGATGTCATATAGCATAGGAATTTCATATGCTTTATAATCCGGATGATCAATGTTTTTTATTTTATCCAAATCATCATTAGAAATCACTGGATTTTGGATCTTTAATTTCTTACAATGCTCGGCAGAAGTCGTAAATATATTTCTATCCTCACCTATAGCAAGACTAATATCTGTAATGATTTCTTCTCTGATTCCGTCAAGAGGCGGATTCGTTACCTGGGCAAATAACTGTTTGAAATAATTATAAAGTAACTGGTGTTTGTCTGAAAGAACGGCTAAAGGCGTATCCGTTCCCATAGACCCTAAAGCTTCTTTTCCACTCTTGCACATCGGTGTGATGATGGTGTCAATGTCTTCCATCGTATAGCCAAACATACGTTGCCTTGTTTTGTAAGGTGTAAGTTCGACTGGGCATTTATTTCCTGTATAAGGGACATTTGCCAAAGCTAATAAATTCTCATCCAGCCATTGTCTGTAAGGATGTTTTTTGGTTACCTCATTTTTAACTTCCTCATCTTCAATTATTTTTCCGGCATTCATGTCGACAAGAAACATTTTTCCCGGTTCAAGTCTTCCATGTCTTACCACATCTTCTGGTTTGATATCTAAGACGCCAATCTCTGAAGACATGATCACATAACCTCCTTTTGTTACCGTAAAACGAGACGGTCTAAGTCCATTACGGTCAAGAAGTGCCCCAATATAGTTACCATCCGTAAAAGGAACCGACGCAGGTCCGTCCCAAGGCTCCATGATGCAGGAGTTGTATTCGTAAAATGCTTTTTTCTCATCAGGCATGGTACTGTCTTTTTCCCAGGCTTCAGGAACCAGCATCATCATTACTTCAGGTAAGGAGCGGCCGGTCATCAACAGTAATTCCACTGCCATATCCATAGATGCAGAATCAGATTTCTTTTCAATGATGATTGGATATAGTTTTTTAATATCCTCTCCAAAAAGGTCACTCTTCATCAGTTCCTCTCTGGCTTTCATTCGACTGACGTTACCTCTCAACGTATTGATTTCTCCGTTATGGCACATGAACCTGAATGGTTGTGCAAGATCCCAGGAAGGTGCGGTGTTGGTCGAAAAACGTTGATGAACAAGTGCAAGTCTGGTGACCAGATCATGATCAGACAGATCTGAATAATAGTTTCTAATATCTTCAGGGATCAATAATCCCTTGTAGATCAGCGTTGTTGTTGAAAAACTTGGAATATAAAATTGCCTGGCGTGTTTTAATTTTGAGGTATTGATCTTGTGCTCAGCAATTTTTCTGGCAGCATATACCTTTGCATTAAAGGCTAAAGGAGTCATTTCCTTACCATTTTTACCTACAAAAATCTGTTTGATAAAAGGTTCTGTTGTCTCAGCAATCCGTCCCAAATGTTCAGGGTTCACAGGCACTTCTCTCCAGCCCAATACTTCAAGTCCCTGATTTTTAATTTCTGCTTCCAGCGCATCAATACAATAGGTATACTGGTTGATGCCTTTTGGTAAAAAGACCATTCCTACTGCATATTCCCTCTGTTCAGGAAGCTCGAAGTCACAAGCTTTTTGAAAAAACTTATGAGGAATTTCAATGAGTATTCCCGCTCCGTCACCAGTTTTTCCATCAGCACTTACAGCTCCTCTGTGTTCTAGTTTTATGAGTATTTCAAGAGCATCATGAATAATGCTGTTGGTTTTTTCTCCATTAAGACTGCAAATAAACCCAGCTCCACAATTGTCATGCTCAAATTCCGGTAAATATGCACCCTGTTTTTCGTACGCCATAATTAGTTAATTTTCACAAAAATAGCGAAATTCATGCGTAAAAATCAAAGAAAAGTGCTAAACCAAAGAAGAAATGCAAAATTGTAATTTTAGCCTTGCTAAAAGTGTGGATATGTTAATAACAGCTATAAATATTGATAATTTCTAAACAACTATTTAAGGTTTAGAGGCCAAAAGACTCTTTAATGCTAACTCGAGTTGAGGGTATGTAAATTTATATTTAGTTTGCAGGATCTTCTCGGCTGAAACCCTACTTCCTTCGGTCAAAAGTACGGACCTACTTCCTAATATAAGTCTTAAAGCCCACGAAGGAACTTTTGGCAGCCATATGCGTTTGCGCAGAACAGCTGCAATTTGGGCAGAAAATTCGGAATTGTTTACTGGGTCGGGCGCGCAACAATTGTAGGGCCCTTCCATATCCGTTGATTGTAAAGTTTGTAAAATAATTCGATTGAGATCTGTGATATGGATCCAGGGAATAATCTGCTTGCCATTACCAAGAGGCGATCCTACATGCCAATAAAAAGGCTGGGCCATTTTTTCAAGAGCGCCTCCTTTTTTCATAAGGACAATCCCGATTCTTAAATTGACCGTTCTCATACCTAATTTCTGAAATTGATTAACAGCATCTTCCCATGCTTTGCATACAGTGGCAACAAAATCATTCCCAGGTTGATCTTCTTCTTTAAAATTGGATTCGGTGGTGGTTTGCCCATAAAACCCTACTGCTGAGGCTGAAATAATACCCTTGACCTTGTGATTTGATGTGGATAAGGCTTTGTATAAGAGGTTTGTAGTTATGACCCTGCTGTCAAGAATTTCTTTTTTTCGGCTTTTGGTCCATCTTTTATCAGCTATTCCGGCGCCAGCCAAATGTATGATATAGTCACAATTGTCGAATGCTTTTTTATCGATGAGAAAATTTTTATGATCCCATACATAGGTCTTGTATTTGGAATTGTTTTTAATACTCCGACTCAAAATGCTCACTTCGACATTTTGCTCACTCAGAAAATCAGAAAGTTGTCTTCCGACAGATCCGGTACCTCCGGTGATCAATACTTTTAAACCCATGATTTTTTTATTGCAAAATTGACCTTGAAATCACGATCTTTTGGATCTCTGAAGTTCCTTCATAGATCTGCGTAATCTTTGCGTCTCTCATCAGTCTTTCCACATGGAATTCTTTTACAAAACCATAGCCTCCATGAATCTGAACAGCTTCAACGGTATTTTTCATGGCCATATCGGCAGCATACAGTTTTGCCATGGCACCTGATTGTGTATAGTCCTTTTTTTCATCCTTGTCGCAAGCAGCTTTCAAGCACAACAGGCGAGCTACCTCAATTTCTGTGGCCATATCTGCCAATTTAAAGGCGATAGCCTGATGTTTGCTGATCTCCTTTCCAAAGGCCTTACGCTCTTTGGAATATTGCAGTGCTAATTCATAAGCACCGGAAGCGATACCCAAAGCCTGAGCGGCGATACCAATTCTTCCTCCGGCAAGTGTCTTCATGGCGAAAGTAAAGCCAAATCCATCATCACCTATTCGATTTTCTTTAGGAACCTTAACATCAGTGAACATCAAGGAGTGCGTATCTGATCCCCTTATGCCCAATTTATTTTCTTTGGGTCCTACGACAAAGCCTTCCATATCTTTTTCCAGAATAAGGGCATTGATACCTTTATGTCCTTTTTCAACATGTGTTTGGCAAATTACCAGATATACACTGGCATTATTGCCATTGGTGATCCAGTTTTTAGTACCGTTCACCAGGTAGTGGTCTCCCATATCTGTGGCAGTGGTTTTTTGAGAAGTGGCATCACTTCCTGCTTCAGGCTCACTCAAGCAAAAAGCACCAATGATCTCTCCTGTTGCCAAAGGAACTAGGTATTTTTGTTTCTGCTCTTCTGTTCCAAAATTTTCCAATCCCCAGCAAACCAATGAATTGTTTACTGACATAACTACCGAGGCAGAGGCATCTATCTTGGATATCTCTTCCATCGCGAGCACATAGGATACCGTATCCATTCCGCCACCGCCATATTGAGGATCAGTCATCATACCGAGAAACCCCAGTTCTCCCATTTTTTTTATTTGTTCATGTGGGAATTCCTGTTTTTCATCTCTTTCTATAACTCCGGGTAATAATTCATTTCTTGCAAAATCACGAGCCGCATCACGTATCATGATTTGTTCTTCGGTAAGGGTAAAATCCATGGATAAAAATGACTTTATTAATTATAAATTGAATTGCTCAAATATAGTCAAATTATCAAAATGTATTTGTAATTTTACAGGATATGATTGATAAAAATTGGTATGTAATCGGAATGATGAGCGGAACATCACTTGATGGAGTGGATTTGGCATATGTCAAAATAAGCCGAAATAAAGGTTATCATTTTGAAATATTGAAAACAAAATCGATCAATTATTCCGAAATATGGAAAAAGAGACTAGAAAATGCTTTTGGATATTCTGGTGAAAAATTGACAAAACTCCATGCTGATTATGGTGTTTTTCTTGGGGAATTAGCCACTGATTTTATTGCCAAAAATAGGATTGAAAATCTTGATTTTATCGCTTCTCATGGCCATACTATTTTCCATGATCCAAGTCAACAATATACGTTGCAAATTGGTAGTGGTGCGCATTTGGCCAGTCGGTCAGGCGTCAAGGTGATTTGTGATTTCAGGTCCCAGGATGTGGCCTTAGGGGGCCAAGGTGCGCCCTTGGTGCCTATTGGGGATATGTTGTTATTTTATGACTATGATTTTTGCCTCAACATTGGAGGTTTTGCGAATGTTTCATTTGATAACAACGATGAAAGAATTGCCTATGATATTTGCCCGGCTAATATTGTATTGAATCATTTTACACGTCTTCAGGGTTTTGAGTATGATGATAAAGGGAAAATGGCCTCAAAAGGAAAGATCAATGAAGCACTTTTGACTGCATTAAATGCGCTTGAGTTTTATGAGCAGGGACAACCAAAGTCACTGGGTTATGAGTTTATAGCAGATGTAATTTTACCAATTTTTGCTAATTTTGATTTGACATTGGAAGACAAGCTTAGAACTTTTATCGAACATAGCGCTATTCAGATCTCCGATAACATCAATGAAGCTTCAGTCAATTTTGATAAAGAAGGGCTGCAGGTGCTGATCACAGGAGGCGGTGCCCTTAACGATTTTATGATAGAAAGGATCAAAGAGCATACTAATGCTCAGATAGTGATACCCACTAAAGAGATCATTGAATTTAAAGAGGCCTTGCTATTTGCTTTTTTAGGTGTGTTGAAAGACCAGGAAGAAGTGAATTGTTTAAAGAGCGTAACAGGAGCTATCAAAGACCACAGTAGTGGCGTTATTTATAATATATGAAACCTAAGACGGAAGCATCATGAAAGAACTTTTAAATAAATATGAAAATAAAGAGCCTGAAATTGTATTTCACTGGAGAGATCGAGAGACCGAAGCCGAAGGCTGGACCGTTATCAACTCTTTAAGAGGCGGAGCTGCCGGAGGAGGAACCAGAATGCGTAAAGGGTTGGATATGAATGAGGTGTTGTCATTGGCAAAAACCATGGAAGTAAAATTCACGGTATCGGGTCCTAATATAGGAGGTGCTAAATCAGGGATCAATTTTGACCCCAATGATCCCAGAAAAAGAGGTGTTCTGGAAAGATGGTACAAGGCGGTAACTCCCTTGCTAAAACATTATTACGGAACAGGTGGAGATTTGAATGTTGATGAGATCCACGATGTGATTCCACTTACTGAGAACTCAGGTGTATGGCATCCTCAGGAGGGCGTTTTTAATGGTCACTTTAAACCTACTGAAGCTGAAAAGATCAACAGAATTGGGCAGTTGCGATATGGAGTTATCAAGGTGATAGAAGATAAACAATACTCTCCTGATCTCTCAAAAAAGTATACCATTGCCGATATGCTTACGGGTTACGGTGTTGCCCAGGCAGTCAAACATTATTATGATATTTATGGAGGTGACATCAATGGTAAAAGGGCGATTGTTCAAGGTTTTGGAAATGTAGGCTCTGCTGCAGCTTATTACCTGACCCAGTTGGGCGCCAAGGTAGTCGGAATCATTGATAGAGTGGGTGGTGTGATCAATGAGGATGGATTTGATATGGATGAAATTCGAACAATGTTCCTTAATAAAAGAGGAAACATGCTTGTTGCTGAAAAGATGATTCCTTTTGATGAGATCAATGATGAGATTTGGTCGGTTCCAGCTGAGATTTTTATACCAGCCGCTGCATCCAGATTGGTTACCAAAGAACAGGTTGAGAAAATGATAGAAGCCGGACTTGAAGTTATTTCTCCAGGTGCCAATGTTCCATTTGCTGATGTAGAGATATTTTTTGGTTCCATTATGGAATTTACTGATCAGCAAATAAGCTTGCTTCCAGATTTTATTTCGAATTGTGGCATTGCCAGATTGTTTGCTTATCTGATGGAATCTCAAATTGAACTTCCAATGAGCGATCATTCAATCTTTGAGGATACATCAAATACCATCAGGCTGGCCCTGGAAAAGACCCATAGGCTGCACCCGTATAAAACAAATATATGCAAAACCGCTTTTGAAATTGCTTTGCAACAGTTGATCTGATTGGGATGATGTTGCTATTTTTAATTCAATGAAATTCATTTTTTAACGATACTAGTGTCTTTGTCATGGTGTTTGTCAAACAATAATTTTTATTGAATTTTAAATGAATTTTGAACCGGTTCATTATGATAAATTATTATATTTAGCCAATAAAATAAAATAAATGGAATCACTGGTCATCATCGTTTTTGTCTTAGGATATCTCGCAATCACTTTAGAACACAATTTAAAAATAGATAAACTTATTCCTGCCTTAGGTATGATGGCAGTTATCTGGGCCTTGATTTCATTGGGACATTTGAATGTGTTTGAAGTTAATACTGCTGAACTGAGGTTGGAGCCGACGCATTTGGATGAAATCCTTTTGCATCATTTGGGGAAAACTGCTGAAATACTGGTATTCCTGATTGGAGCCATGACCATTGTTGAGATCATTGATTATTTCAATGGTTTTTCTGCGATTAAAGGGTTCGTAAAAACTAATTCCAAAGTAAGGCTATTATGGATTTTTTCAATATTGGCTTTTATTCTTTCAGCGATCATTGATAATTTAACGGCTACTATTGTGTTGATCACCATCTTAAGAAAGATTGTTAAGGAAAGAGAAGATAGATTGTGGTTTGCCGGTTTGATCGTAATCGCAGCAAATGCCGGAGGGGCTTGGTCTCCAATTGGTGATGTGACCACGACAATGTTGTGGATCGGAAAAAAGGTAACAACGATTAATCTGATCAAATTCCTTTTCCTTCCTTCACTTTTATGTATGATTGTTCCTGCGCTGATTGCCTCTCGACTACCTGCATTTAAGGGTAATATTGAAACAATTGAAAACGAAGGTGATGATAAAGTTGATGAGTATAGCAAGATCATGCTGTACCTGGGTTTAAGCGCAATTGTATTTGTTCCTATTTTTAAGACTATTACACATTTACCACCTTATGTGGGTATGATGTTGTCACTGGCAGTTGTGGCCATATTTGCTGAGATCTATTCAAATGCTAGATTTTCACTGACCACTGTAAATGTGAACTCTGATGAGGCAAGTCATTACAGCCCGGTACATAAGGCTTTGTCAGGTATTGAATTGCCAAGTATATTATTTTTCCTTGGGATCTTGATGGCGGTTGCAGGACTTGAATCTTTAGGCGTATTATTCAATTTTGCCAATGAGATGAACGCTACAGTACCTATGTTGGGTACAGAACCTGTCATAGCTGGTTACAGTGTGTCTGATTTGGTTGTAATGCTCATGGGTGTTGCGTCTGCAGTTATAGACAATGTTCCTTTGGTTGCAGCTAGTATTGGCATGTTTTCAGACCCCGTTGACAGTCCTTTGTGGCACTTTATTGCATTCGCAGCAGGAACGGGTGGTAGTATGCTTATTATTGGATCTGCAGCAGGTGTTGTTGCCATGGGAATGGAAAAAATAAATTTTTTCTGGTATTTAAAGAAAATAGGATGGCTCGCTTTGATCGGTTTTTTGGTTGGTTCAGCAAGTTTTATGTTCCTTAGATCTTTCATTTAAAACTTTAGGAAAATTTTCACATTTTAAAAACAATTTAGCAGCGATTACCTCGTTACGCCTGTGTTACTCTTTAATTAAAAAATATGTCATTATTTTTACTTCAGGATCCCGAAATTACGCCTGAAAATCTGGAAGAAGTTGTCTCAGAAGAAAAAACCTTATCCATATTCAATTTGATCATGGAAGGTGGTCTGGGAGGTCAAATTATCATCGCTTTATTATTTGTCCTGCTCTTGATCGGACTTTACATCTACTTTGAACGATTTTTAGCGATTAAAGCCGCGAGTAAAATCGATAAAAATTACATGAATCAGATCAGGGATCATATCCTAACTGGGAATTTAGAAGCTGCTAAAATTTTGAGCCAGAGTAACAAAACTCCTGTGGCAAGATTGATTGAAAAAGGGATTTCGAGAATTGGGAAACCATTAGATGATATCAATACCGCCATAGAAAATGCAGGAAAACTTGAAATCTATAAACTTGAAAAAAACGTTAGCGTGCTTGCTACTATAGCAGGAGCTGCACCAATGATCGGATTTCTGGGTACAGTAATTGGAATGATCATTGCCATACATGAAATTGCCAATTCAGGCGGACAGATAGACATAAAAATGCTTAGTGATGGTTTATATACAGCGATGACTACAACTGTAGCAGGTCTTATCGTTGGTATTATTGCTTATATTTCTTACAATCACCTGATTGTAAGGACCAACAAGGTTGTATATCAAATGGAAGCCAATTCACTTGAATTTCTGGATCTTTTGAACGAGCCAGTATAACCACATCAATTGTGATATGAATTTAGGGGGAAGAAATAAAATAAATCCAAATTTCAATATGTCGTCAATGACGGATATTGTTTTTTTGTTGTTGATCTTTTTTATGTTGACTTCTACATTGGTTACCGTAAATGCGTTGGATATAATTTTACCTAAGGCTCAGGGTAAAACAGAGAATAGCCAATCAACGGCAGTAAGCATTACTAAGAAGCTCGATTTTTACATCGATAAGAAAAAGGTAAAAGAAGGAGAAGTAGAGCAATACCTGCTCGATAAACTTAAAGCAAGCGATCAGCCAACAATCGTATTAAGAGCAGAAGAAGGTGTTCCTATCGAAAAGGCGGTAAAAGTCCTGGACATTGCGAACCGAAACAAGATTAAGGTAGTTTTAGCCGTCAGACCCAAATAAGTACCAATGGCTTTTTTAGACACATCACATAAGCGTAAATCAGCAGTTATGACTTCCATAATAGCGGTGCTTATGCTTATAATCATGTTTTTATTTGGCTTGACCTATTTGGATCCTCCAGAGGAATATGGTATTGCAGTGAATTTTGGAACTACTGACTATGGAAGCGGGAACCAGCAACCAACCGAGGCATTAAAGCCAGCAACTCAATCAGAACCTGAAACGGAGAATACGGAGCAGCCTGTGGAGGAAGTTATAGAAGAAGTGCAGGAAGAAGTACAAGAGGAAGTTGCGGAAGCATCTGCGGCAGAAGAGGAGGTCGCTGAGGAAGTGATCACTCAAGCCAACGAGGAAGCCATCGCTATTAAGAAAAAAGAAGAGGCAAAAAAACGGGAAGAAGCAGAAGCAAAGGCAGAATCTGAAAGAAAGGCTGAGGCAGAAAGAAAAGCTGAAGCTGAGAGAAAGGCAGAAATTGAGCGTAAGCGGATTGCAGAGCAGCAAAGAATTGAAAAAGACAGAAGAGAAAAAGAAGCCAAAAAGAAGAGCCTTGATGCCTTAATGGGTGGATACAGCGATGACAATGGTAAGGCTAATGGAGGAGAAGGAGACGATAATAAAGCCGGAGATAAAGGAAAAGTTACAGGAGATCCAAATGCAAGCGGCTACTACGGAATTGGTGGTGATGGAAGTGGAGGTAACTACAGATTGGGGAATCGAAAGGCCTTGAATAGACCAAAACCAACCTATGATTGTAATGAAGAAGGAAAGGTGGTTGTCTCTATTTCAGTGGATCAGGCAGGGAGAGTGTTTGCGGCTCAGGCAGGTATAAAAGGAACCACAAACTCAGCCCCGTGTTTATTAAACAGGGCTAAGGAAGCTGCACTTAAAACCAAATTTAATGCAGACAGCAAGGCACCTGAGAAGCAAATAGGTGCTATTATTTATAATTTCTCTTTATCCGAATAATTTTGAATTACCAGGAAACATTAGATTGGATGTTTTCCAGACTTCCAATGTATCAAAGACAAGGAAGTACCGCTTTTAAAAAGGACCTTACAAACATAAAGGCATTTTGCAGTGTACTGAACGAACCTCAAAATACCTATCCGTGCATTCATGTAGCGGGTACCAATGGTAAAGGATCGACCAGTCATATGATATCTTCAGTACTGCAAACAGCAGGATATAAAGTAGGTCTCTATACCTCACCTCACTTAAAGGACTTTAGGGAGAGGATCAGAATCAACGGACAACCTATAGACGAGACAACAGTCATCGATTTTATAGAATCACATCAATCTTTTCTAGAGCATCAGCAATTATCATTTTTCGAATTGACAGTGGGAATGGCTTTTGATTATTTTGCTACTCAAAAAGTTGATATTGCCGTGATTGAAGTAGGACTCGGAGGAAGACTCGATTCTACCAATATTATTAACCCATTGATTTCGGTCATTACTAATATAGGGCTTGACCATACCCAGTTTTTAGGGGAAACACTCAAGGAAATTGCCTTTGAAAAAGGAGGGATCATTAAAAAAGAAACACCGCTGGTTATCGGTGAATTTCAGGAGGAGGTCATAGAGGTTTTTCAAGACCTGGCGAAAACCGTTAATGCACCAATTTTTATAGCCGAGCAATTAATAGGTGAGACTTATGAAACTGATCTGCTCGGGATGTATCAATTAAATAATATAAAGACAGCAGTTCAATGCCTTCTGCTTCTTGATCAAATGGGTTTTGAAATTAGCCATGACCTGATAAAAGAAGGGTTAAAAAATGTTTCTCGAAATACGGGCCTTCAAGGTCGATGGCAAGTACTGGGTGAAAATCCTAAGGTGATTTGTGATACGGCGCATAACAGAGAAGGATTGCTTATGGTAATGTCACAACTTGATCAGGAGGTTTTTAAAAATTTGCATATCGTTTTGGGCGTAGTGAATGATAAGGATCTGGGAAATATACTTACGTTGATGCCTAAGAAGGCTAATTATTATTTCTGTAAACCTGATATTCCAAGAGGCTTGTCTGCAAAATTACTAAAGGAAGAAGCACTTAAGTATCAACTTGATGGTAATATTTTTGAGTCAGTTGATGCAGCTTATCGGGATGCCTTGGAAAAAGCAGAATCAGATGACTTGATCTTTATTGGAGGAAGTACATTTGTGGTGGCAGAATTAGACTTGTAGTTTTTTCGGCAAAATATCTTAAATTTGTTTTTCATTTCAGTTAACCTTCATCATGGATTATAAAAGCCTTTCCCAGTTATTTTTATTTGTTGTTCTTTTTTATCTCAGTCCTGTAATCGGACAGGAATCCGGTGAGGAAGAAACACCAATATATGTAACAGTAACCACTTTACACGGTGTTGATGGTTTTAACTTTGAGGAATGGAAAGAAGTTGAAAACGAATATTTCGATAAAGTAACCAGCAAGATCGATCTGATACGCTCACACGAGGTGTTGATGAGTTATTTTGCCCCTCAATTTGGTGAGATCAAAGTAATCAATGTGATCAATTCATGGGAAGACATTATGACCGTCAATGAGATGAGGGCATCTCTTATTGAGGAGGCATGGCCAGATGAAGAGGAGCGAAAGGCCTTTTTTGAGAGGCAGAATAGTTTCTATAAGAGTAAACATTCTGACGAGATCTTTCTTACTTCAGATTATTCAAAGGATCTTGTTAAAGAACCTGGTCAGAACAGGCCATTTGTTTTTATGATGAAGAATAATATACTTGCAGATACTGAAGATGAGAATTCGTATGAGAATTATGGAAAGTATGTGGAAAATGTGATTTATAAGAATTCGAAGATCTTGGCCTATTACCCCTTCAGTCATTTTTGGGG
>CAJQNF010000088.1 GCA_905479625.1 uncultured Flavobacteriaceae bacterium
TGGCACAAAGTGAAGATAAATTACCTTATCACGAAATACCAGAACACGCGGAAAGTTATACAGCAGGAACTGTAGCGTCTAGAATGCTTGACGGATTAGGGTTTCGATATTATTGGGCAACAGAAGGTTTGAGCCCGGAAGACCTGGCTTTCAGGCCTTCTCCAGAAGCAAGAACTTCAGGAGAAACAATTGACCATATCCTGGGACTTTCCACGGTAATTTTAAATTCAGCAGTGCATAAGCCTAATGAAGGCAATGATTTTAAGGACTTAAGTTTTTTTGAAAAGAGAAAATTGACGTTGAACAATTTAAAGACCGCAGCGGATATTTTTAGAAAATCCGAAGATTTGAGCGGTTTTACCGTAGTGTTTAAAGGGAAAAACGGAACCAATACCTTTCCATTCTGGAATCAAATAAACGGACCAATTTCAGATGCCATTTGGCATAGTGGTCAAATAGTTTCTTTTAGAAGGTCTTCAGGGAATCCGTATAATTCCAAAGCTAGTGTATTTACAGGAAAACTAAGAGAATAATTAAAATACAAGAATGAAAAAAATAATCATGATATGCTTGCTTTTATCCTTTACCATGCAGGCGCAAATCATATCTGAAAGGAGTAGGGCGGCATTAAAAGATGAAATTTTAGCCAATAGATTCAATAAACTATTGCCCGAATTAATGGACGAAAACGGTATTGATATGTGGGTGATCATCTCCCGAGAATACAATGAAGACCCCGTAATGCGAACCATGTTACCAGCTACCTGGCTCAATGCGAGAAGGAGAACGATACTTGTTTTTTATAGAGACAAGAAACTTGGTGCAATTGAAAAATTGGCAGTTGCTCGTTATGATGTTGGAAAGAATATTAAGTCCGCCTGGAACAAAGAAGTGCAACCGGATCAATGGCAGGCCCTGGTCAATATTATTAAAAAAAGAAATCCTGAAAAAATAGGAATCAACACGTCATCATATTTTAATATAGCAGATGGTTTGGTGAAGACAGATTATGATGCATTTAAAGAAGCCCTTCCTTTGGAATTTGAACAAAAATTGGTCTCAGCAGAGCATTTGGCAATAGCATGGATCGAAACCAGGACCGAAAAGGAAATGGAATTGTACAATACTTTAGTTCAGATCACGCATGATATTATTGATGAGGCTTTTTCCGCGTCAGTGATTGAACCGGGTAAGACCACAACTGACGATGTAGTTTGGTGGCTTCGACAAAAGGTAACAGATTTGGGTGTAAGTACGTGGTTTCATCCAACTATCGATGCACAAAGAAATGAGGAAGAACTGAACAGTCATATCTCTTCCTTTTCAAAGGGAGAAGATAGTAAAGTGATTTTTCCGGGAGATCTGCTCCATTGTGATTTTGGGATTACTTATTTAGGACTGAATACTGATTGTCAGCAACATGCTTATGTTCCCCAACAGGGAGAAACGGAGGTGCCGGCATACCTGGTCGAGGCTTTTAAAAAGGGTAATAGGGTGCAAGATATTTTTACAGGAAATTTCGCAGCAGGTCAAACAGGTAATGCCATTCTCCTGGCCTCCTTAAAGGAAGCTAAAAATGAGGGGCTTAGGCCTTCCATTTATACCCATCCTTTAGGTACTTATGGTCATAGCGCAGGAACCACATTAGGGATGTGGGATGCTCAGGAAGGTGTCCCTGTAAATGGAGATTATCCGCTTCATGTGAATACGGTATATGCTATTGAATTAAATACAACGGTATTTATTGAACAATGGAACAGGGATATTCGAATCATGCTTGAAGAGGCAGGATTCTACGGAACAGAAGGGTTTAGGTATGTCAATAAAAGACAGGAAGCAATAAAGTTGGTGAAATAAAAGTATTTATCGGGTGTTATAACTTCGGTTTTCCCAGAACTTTTTCCATTTTTATGTTACCTCTTGCATAGGGGTTGTTTGCTTCAATAGGCACTTCTAAAAAACCATGTTTTTTATAGATATGGATAGAATTTTCTAAAGAAGTATTTGAATAAAGAATTAACTTTTCCCATCCTTCTTGTTGTGAAAAGTTGAGACAGAACTGCAGCATTTTTTGCCCTATACCTTTTCCTCTCATAGTTTTCCTCACGGCCATTTTGCCTAATTCAAAAATGTCATCCGATATTTTAATCAAAGCAAAAGTACCTGAAATAAGCCCGTCTTCCTCATAAAAAAAAATATAACCTCCCTTATTGATGATTACCTCTTCACAGTGATCCAATAAATCACGGTCGTGAGGTTCAACATAAAAATATTGCTCCAACCAATCAAGGTTTAAATCCCTGAATTGATCAGATAGTGCGGGGCTGAAAGGAATAATACGTTCCAAATAAATTGTATGTTTTTATCGATAACTTCTCACATGCCTGCGGCAGGCAGGCTTCTCACTTCCCACTTCACCCATCTCATTTCACCACTACATTTTACTGTCAATGATATCCATGGCAGCTCTTTCGGCTTGCAGGGTCAAATTGTAAATTTCCTTTGACTCAGCAAGAATCTTATCGACAAAAGCCTTGTCTTTTATATCCTTTGCGTTGATCCTAACATTAAAGTAAGCCCCTATGACAGCAGTTCGCGCGCATAGTACTCCAACGCCTGCATCCGACAATGAATTTGGTAATCCATCCTTGATCATGGCTTGCATCACTTCAATAGATTGATACGCAGTTTGCATGACCTGAAAGGGTATTTCAGTAGCATATTTGGTTGCATTTTCAACCGCTTCCTTGCGAATAGCTTTTTCTTCGGGACTTCCTTTAGGCAATCGAAAAGCTTCAATGATACCGTTAAATGAATTCGTGTCTTCATCCACTAAATACAACAACTTGTTTTTATAAACTTGCCCTTTTTCAGCCCATGTGGAAAAAGTTTCCCATTGGTCATCCCAGCCTGGTTTATGGGCTGAAAGATTCGCAACCATTGTACCCAGGGAAACACCTAAAGCACCTACATAAGCAGCAATCGAGCCACCTCCGGGAGCCATAGATTCACTGGCCGTTTCCTCAGCTAATTCGGAGGCAGTAAGATCGATCAGCTTGGCATCCTGTTCACTGTTTAGGACATATTCAATGATCTTTTCTTCTGGAACAAAAGGCTTAAGATCATCCAGTCCCAAAGATTTAACAGCTATTTTAATTTTTTCACTTTCAGAGATACCCGAAGAGCGCTGCTGTTTGATCAAATAGTAATCTGCGGCATCCAACATGGCCTGTAAAGGAATCAATCCGATCAGTTCAGAACCTGTTACTCTTAAACCCCTTTCATCCGCAGCTTTGCAAGTGGCATCAAATGCCTCATGCATAGAGGTGATGCTAATATTGGTCAGGTTATACGAAATCTGAGCGATGCCATATTCTTCAATATACCATCCAATACCTTTTACAGCTTTTAATTTACCTGGAATTCTAACAGGCTCCCCTTGAGCATCAAGTACTTTTTTACCTGAAGCCGGGTTTCCTTCTCTTTTAATTCTTCCTGCTTCTCTGATGTCAAAGGCTATTGCATTGGCCCTTCTGGTTGAGGTCGTATTTAAATTGACATTATAAGCGATTAGAAAATCTCTTGCTGAAATAGCAATGGCACCGGTCTTTTCAACTGATGAATCGAATTCAGCCGGCCCGAAATCCGGGACCCAAACAGGGTCTTTCAATTTGTCCTTAAGGCCTTCATATTCACCTGAACGGCAATTTGCCAGGTTGATTCTTTTTTCCTGTTTAGCTGCATTTTCATAGAAATATCCCGGTATGCCGAGCTCTTTACCAACTCGTTCACCCAACTGATGCGCATATACAGCCGTTTCTTCCAAACTGATGCCAGAAATTGGCACAAGAGGACAAACATCCGTAGCACCGAATCTCGGGTGCTCACCGGAATGCTTTTTCATATCAATTAATTCAGCGGCTTTTTTGATCAAAAGAAAGGCGGCATCGATCACTTTTTCAGGCTCTCCAACAAAAGTAATAACAGTTCTGTTGGTCGCTTTTCCAGGGTCTATATCCAGCAGTTTTACACCTTCGATAGTCTCCACTACTTCGGCAATTGCTTTTATTTTAATACTATCTCGGCCCTCACTTATATTTGGGACACATTCTATGAGTCTTTTATCCATCTTGCTTGATTTGATTTACCAAATTTAGGAATTGCCCGAATATTAAGTGGGGTTTTTTAAAAGAAATAAAAGCCAAATGTCAATCCGTTTTTTTCCTTAAAAATATCTTTTCTTTATAGGAAGTTGAAATTTAAACCTAAAACAATATTTCTACCGGGGTTTGGAATCTGGTCGTTTTTAAGAACTGATAAATGCGAAATATAAGTTTCATCTAGTATGTTGTTAAAGCTAAGGTTCATGCCAATATTCATTTTGTCAAATACCAATTTACCCCCCATCCTGAGGTGTAATAAATTATAGGCCGGTGTAACTGTTTCATTTACACTTACCTTGTTTTGCTCAAAAAATGAATCTAAAACCAAAGCTGTGTAAATCTCATTAAATTTCTTGCTTCCATTAAATTCAACCCTAATAGTATTGGCCCATTTATTGGCTGGGATCAGAGGGAGGTAATCCCCGCTTGTCTCTTTGCCGATAACTGTTTCATAAGAACTCTCTAAATGCAACCAATCGAAAGGGTGAGGATGAAAATGAATTCCGAATTCTCCTCCGTATAAGTTGGCATCACTTTGGATATATTCAAAAATCTGATTGTCTTCAATAACCTCTCCTGTAGGGCTCGCAAAAATGTAATTGTTGAGTACATTATAAAAACCATTAGCAAATATTTCAATATGCTTGTTGCCATATTCCAGGGATAGATCTGTTTGAAAATTTTGTTCGCTGACCAAGTCTGGGTTCCCAATTTCAAATCTATTTGAGCCATGATGAACCCCGTAAGAGGTTAATTCAGCAAGATTTGGTGCCCTGAACCCGCTGGCAATATTGATTCTTGTTGTCAACTTATCAAAGAACAGATTTTTGTATCCTAATGAAAAAGTAAAATTACTAAAAGACCTGTCGAGGCCATCGATTACAATTTCTTCTGAACCCATGTCGTGATCTTCTTTTATAAAAGATGAAGAGGATAAATTTCTATGGTCAAATCTTAATCCTCCCTGTAAGGAACTTTTGTCATCAATTGAAACAGTGCTGGTCACTAAAAAACCTATATCATTAGTAATAGCATCCGGAATCAATATCTCTTCTCCAAAATTCTTATTTTCCTGATACATTCCCTGTAAACCCGCAATCGTTTCAAATTTCCCCATTTTAGCGAGGTTGTATTTAAGGTCATAGGTAAAAGTTTTCAACTTCATGTCTAGCGCGGCTTCCTCATCTCCGTGTTCCTCTTCGTGCGCATCTTCATCTTGGTTAGCAAGCTCCTCATTATGGTCTTCATCTTCATGATCGTGCTCATCTTCAAATTCTTTTCGGTTGTTAACCGTATACCCTAGGTTAAGATCAATCTTAGACTTATTGAGATAAAAATGATTGTGCAAGCTCAAGATATGGGTATTGAGATCTTGATAGGGGAGGTCAGGAGATCTTGAAGTGCTTTGTTCTTCAATACCTTCAGGTATTCCAATCTCTGATTGGTTATAATTATAACGGAATTCTGTAACGAATTGATCAAGGTTTAATCCAAGACCAGCTTTAAAATCCTTTTCTGTAAATCGGGTATTTGTGACTCTGTCTCCATCAGGAATTTGATAATCAGCATGACTGTTAAGACCACCTCTGGCAATGAATTTGATCTTCTTTTTAGAAGTTTTAAAACCAACAGAGGTATTACTTCCAAGGGTGTTTGAAAAGAAACTTTGACTCAAATCAACCTTTGTTTCATCCTGGTAGGCGAATTTCTCAGGGTTTAAATATAAAACGCCACCCAAAGCATCTGATCCGTAAAGAAGAGAGGCAGGGCCCTTAATCACTTCCACACTTTCAATACCCGATTCATTCATACCCAAACCATGTTCGCTACCGAATTGTTGATTTTCTAAACGCACCCCCTGTGTGTATACCAATACCCGATTACCGCTTAAACCTCTAATGACTGGCTTTCCGATACCTGTTCCGGTTGTGATTTCTGAAACCCCAGGAATATTACTGATCCCTTGCATGAGTGTTGGTGCCCCGGCTTTTTTAAGTGTTTCAATGCTTTTGGATTCAATTTTCATCACATTCTCACTCTGTAATTTATTGAAAGGAGCGGATAGGATAACTTCATCCATATGAAATACGGATGGGGTCATTGAGATTTCCAGGATTTTTTCTTCGGAGCTGATAGTCAACTCAAGGTTTTCAGTGTTGAAACCAACAAAACTAATACTCAATTTGTGAGTTCCGTTCGGGATATTGTCTAATTCAAATAAACCTGATTCATCAGATGTAGTGCCTAGGTGTAATTGTTCTATATAGATATCGGCTCCTAAGACGGGTGATTGATTTTCATCAGTGATAGTACCTTTGATAGTGTTTTGTGCGATTAAGGCATATTGAGATAACAGTATAAAGGATACCAGGAAAAGTAATTTTCTCATAAAATTTGATTCAATGTATTAATAAAAACCTATAAAATTCTTATAAAACACTGAAAAAAGGGGGTCCCCGAACTAGATCCGTTTGATCTGGATGAAAGGTGAAAAGTGAGTTGTAGTTTGCATCATTACTACTTGACCAATAGATCTCGATTTTAGCAATATCAGTCGAGATCCCGCTACTGACAGTCTGATTGAAATAATGTAGTTGATCACAATCAGTTTTTTCCTGATGGATATGATTTTC
>CAJQNF010000089.1 GCA_905479625.1 uncultured Flavobacteriaceae bacterium
TGGTTTGATGCCTAACCCTAAGACAGGTACCGTTACTATGGATGTAGCAAAAGCGGTTAAAGACGTTAAAGGTGGTAAGATAGATTTTAAAGTTGATAAAACTGGAATCATTCATGCAGCAGTAGGTAAAGTATCGTTTGATGCTGATAAAATTGCTGAGAATGCAAATGAATTACTCAAAACCATTGTAAAGTTGAAACCTTCAACTGTAAAAGGAACGTATATCAAAAGCATCTTCTTATCGAGTACGATGAGCCAGGGAATTGCTATAGATGCGAAATCAGTTAATGCAAGTTAAAATAATTGAATCATGACTAGAGAAGAAAAATCACAAGTAATAGAGGATTTAACTGGCAGATTAACTGAAAATCGTGTTATCTATTTGGCAGATATCTCAGGATTAAATGCTTCTGATACCTCAAATTTACGTAGAGCTTGTTTTAAAGCGGGCGTAAAATTGGCAGTTGTTAAAAATACCTTGCTTGCAAAGGCAATGGAAAGTAGTGATAAGGATTTTGGTGAATTACCAACGGTTTTAAAAGGAAATACTTCTATGATGTTTTCTGAGGCTAGTAATGCACCGGCCAAGGTTATCAAAGAATTCCGTAAAGGAAAAAAAGAGAAGCCAATTCTTAAAGGAGCTTATATTGAAGAATCTATTTATGTTGGAGATGACCAACTTGATAATTTAGTAAATATCAAATCTAAAGAAGAGTTAATTGGAGAAATCATTGGATTATTGCAGTCACCTGCTAAGAACGTTATTTCGGCGCTTCAATCGGGTGGAGGTAAAATACATGGTATTTTACAAACCTTATCAGAAAGATAATAAACACACTAGTAAACTAAATAATAAAATTTAAAAAAGTAGAAAAAATGGCAGAGTTGAAAGATTTCGCAGAACAATTGGTTAACTTATCAGTAAAAGAAGTTAATGAGTTGGCAAATATTTTAAAAGAAGAATATGGTATTGAGCCTGCAGCAGCTGCAGTAGCAGTAGCAGGTCCAGCAGCAGGTGGTGATGCAGGTGCCGCTGAGCAAACTGAATTCGATGTAATCCTTAAAGCAGCAGGTGGTTCTAAATTAGCAGTTGTTAAATTGGTTAAAGAATTGACAGGTTTAGGATTAAAAGAAGCTAAAGGAGTTGTTGATAGTGCACCAGCACCAATCAAAGAAGGCGTTTCAAAAGATGAAGCAGAAGGCCTTAAAGTAGCTTTAGAAGAAGCAGGAGCTGAAGTAGAGGTTAAGTAATTAGCTCTGCTAACAAATACTAAGGTTTAGGTCTTTGGGATGATACCCATAGACCTAAACCATTTTGCATATATATTCGTTCTTATAATTTAATTTAAATTTATCTCCATTGGCAACGAAACAAAAAACCCAAAGAGTAAACTTTGCATCAGCTAAATTGTTAACCGAATATCCAGATTTCCTTGATATTCAAATAAAATCATTCCAAGATTTTTTTCAATTAGAAACAAAATCTGATGAAAGAAGTGACGAAGGCTTGTATAAAACCTTCATGGAAAACTTCCCTATTACCGATACAAGAAATAATTTTGTTTTAGAATTCCTGGATTACTTTGTTGATCCACCTAGATATTCCATCCAAGAGTGTATAGAAAGAGGGCTAACTTATAGCGTACCTCTTAAGGCACGTTTAAAATTATATTGTACTGACCCTGAACATGAGGATTTTGAAACCATCGTTCAAGACGTTTATTTAGGTGTAATTCCTTATATGACGCATAGCGGTACTTTTGTGATTAATGGTGCAGAAAGAGTAGTTGTTTCGCAATTACACAGATCGCCAGGTGTATTTTTCGGCCAGTCTTTTCACGCAAATGGAACAAAATTATATTCAGCAAGAGTAATTCCTTTTAAGGGTTCTTGGATTGAATTTGCTACAGATATCAATCAGGTGATGTTCGCCTATATTGATAGAAAGAAAAAATTACCAGTTACTACTTTATTCAGAGCAATTGGCTTTGAAAGAGATAAAGATATTCTGGAGATCTTTGACCTTGCAGAAGAGGTTAAAGTATCAAAAAGCGGACTTAAAAAGGTGCTTGAAAGAAAATTAGCAGCTAGAGTTCTAAAGACATGGTTTGAGGATTTTGTTGATGAGGATACCGGAGAGGTTGTGTCAATTGAGCGTAATGAAATAGTACTTGACAGGGATACTATCCTTGAAAAAGAGCATATTGAAGAAATTATTGAGTCGGGTGCAAAAACTATTCTTTTACACAAATTAGATAATGATGCAGGTGATTATGCTATTATTCATAACACGTTGCAAAAGGATCCAACAAATTCTGAAAAAGAAGCTGTTGAACATATATACCGTCAATTGCGTAATGCTGAGCCGCCAGATTATGAAACGGCTAAAGGTATTATCAATAAACTGTTCTTTTCTGAACAACGATACAATCTTGGAGAAGTAGGTCGTTACAGAATGAATAAGAAATTAGGTCTTGATGTAGATATCGAACAAAAGGTATTGACCAAAATGGATATCATCACAATTGTGAAGAATCTGATCAATTTGGTGAATTCAAAAGCAGAAGTTGATGATATTGATCACTTATCAAACCGTCGTGTAAGAACTGTTGGAGAGCAGCTTGCGGGTCAGTTTGGAGTAGGATTATCAAGAATGGCGCGTACAATTCGTGAAAGAATGAATGTACGTGATAATGAGGTGTTTACGCCTATTGATCTGATCAATGCTAAGACTTTATCATCAGTGATTAATTCTTTCTTTGGTACGAATCAATTGTCTCAGTTTATGGATCAAACCAATCCACTTGCCGAGATCACACATAAACGTAGATTATCAGCCCTAGGGCCAGGTGGTCTTTCACGTGAAAGAGCAGGATTTGAGGTGCGTGATGTTCACTTTACCCACTATGGTAGATTGTGTCCGATTGAAACTCCTGAAGGGCCGAATATTGGGCTTATTTCTTCACTTGCAGTTTATGCCAAAGTGAATAATTTAGGATTTATTGAAACGCCATACCGTAATGTTAAGGAGGGTCATGTTGATACTACTGAGGAACCAATTTATTTGAGTGCTGAGGAAGAAGAAGGAAGAAAAATTGCTCAATCGAATCTTGATTTGGATGATAAAGGTAATATCATTCTTGAGAAACTAGTAGCGAGAGAAGATGGAGATTTCCCGGTTGTACCTGTAAGTGAGATTAACTATATGGATGTTTCTCCTAACCAGATTTCGTCTATATCTGCGTCATTAATTCCATTCTTGGAGCACGATGATGCGAACAGGGCATTGATGGGGTCTAACATGATGCGTCAGGCAGTACCATTAATGCGTCCTGAATCACCTATCGTTGGAACAGGTCTAGAGAGAAGAGTCGCTAAAGATTCAAGAATTTTGATCAATGCTGAAGGAAACGGAGAAGTGATCTACGTAGATTCTGACAAGATTGAAATTCAATACGAACGTTCAGAAAATGACAGAATTGTAAGTTTTGATAGTGATATTAGAATTTATGAATTGATCAAGTTTAGAAAAACGAATCAAGGAACGTCAATTAACCTTCACCCAATCGTAAGTAAGGGAGATAAAGTGGTTAAAGGACAGGTTCTTTCTGAAGGATATGCAACTGAAAAAGGAGAACTTGCCTTAGGAAGAAACATGAAGGTTGCCTTTATGCCTTGGAAAGGATATAATTTTGAGGATGCGATTGTAATATCTGAAAGGGTAGTACGTGAAGATATTTTCACCTCTATTCATATTGATGAATATGCATTAGATGTAAGAGATACCAAATTAGGAGCTGAAGAATTAACTGCTGACATTCCAAATGTTAGTGAAGAAGCAACAAAAGATCTTGATGAAAATGGTATGATCAGAATTGGTGCTGAGATCAAACCTGGAGATATTCTTATTGGTAAGATTACGCCTAAAGGTGAATCAGACCCAACTCCTGAAGAGAAGTTGTTAAGAGCGATTTTCGGTGATAATGCTGGTGACGTGAAAGATGCTTCATTAAAAGCATCTCCATCACTTAGAGGTGTTGTTATTGATAAGAAATTGTTCCAAAGAGCTATCAAGGATAAGGCGAAGAGAGTTAAGGATAAAGAAGAAGTAAATAGTCTTGAAATTGAATTCTCTGTAGAATATGATAAACTAAGAAATGTATTACTTGACAAACTATTTGGTTTGATCAATGGTAAAACATCTCAAGGTGTTCAGAATGACCTTGGTGAGGAAATTTTACCTAAAGGTAAAAAATTCACTTTAAAAATGTTGAATTCAGTTGCTGACTTTGAACATTTAACAAAAGGAGTTTGGACAACAGATAAAGACCTTAATGATCTTGTAAACAGACTTATACATAATTACAAGATTAAATTAAGTGACCTTCAAGGATCATTGAGAAGAAAGAAATTTGCGGTTACTGTAGGGGATGAATTGCCTAAAGGTATTATCAAATTGGCTAAAATTTACATAGCTAAAAAACGTAAATTAAAAGTAGGTGATAAAATGGCAGGTCGTCACGGTAATAAGGGTATTGTTGCCCGTATCGTTAGACAGGAAGACATGCCTTTCCTTGAAGACGGAACTCCAGTTGATATTGTATTGAATCCATTAGGTGTACCTTCTAGGATGAACATTGGTCAGATCTATGAAACTGTTCTTGGTTGGGCAGGTCAAAATCTTGACGAGAAATATGCAACTCCGATTTTTGATGGTGCTCATATTGATGAGATTACGGAACTTACTAGAAAAGCAGGTATTCCAGATTTCGGTCATACTTATTTATATGATGGTGGAACAGGTGAGCGATTTGATCAACCGGCAACAGTTGGTGTGATCTATATCATCAAACTTGGTCACATGATTGAAGATAAGATGCATGCTCGTTCTATCGGACCTTACTCATTGATCACACAACAACCATTGGGTGGTAAAGCTCAGTTTGGTGGACAAAGATTTGGTGAGATGGAAGTTTGGGCACTTGAGGCCAATGGAGCTTCATCTACATTAAGAGAAATCCTAACGGTTAAATCTGATGACGTACTTGGAAGGGCTAAGACCTATGAAGCGATCGTTAAAGGAGATAAAATGCCTGAACCAGGATTACCAGAATCCTTCAACGTACTTATGCACGAATTGAAAGGACTAGGTCTAGATCTTAAGTTAGAAGAATAAATAGCAATCCATGTCCCGCCTTCATTAGGCGGGACTACAATATAATTTTTACATTTTAATTCTATCCATTACCATGGCAAGACAAAGAGAAAAATACACTGTAAAAAAATTCAATAAAATTACTATTGGTTTGGCTTCTCCAGAAATCATCCTTGAGAAATCAAAAGGGGAAGTTTTGAAGCCAGAAACCATTAATTACCGTACGCACAAACCAGAAAGAGATGGATTGTTTTGTGAAAGGATTTTTGGCCCTATCAAAGATTATGAGTGTGCATGTGGAAAATACAAAAGAATAAGATATAAAGGAATCATTTGTGACCGTTGTGGAGTTGAAGTGACAGAGAAAAAGGTGCGTAGAGACAGAGTGGGTCATATCAACCTTGTTGTGCCTGTAGCACATATCTGGTATTTTAGATCACTACCAAACAAAATGGGTTACCTGTTAGGTTTGCCTTCTAAGAAATTAGATATGATCATATACTACGAAAGATACGTAGTGATCCAACCTGGTATTGCAAAGAATGAAGAAGGAGAACCATTGCAAAAAATGGATTTCTTAACTGAAGAAGAGTATCTGAATATATTAGAAACGCTTCCTCAGGAAAATCAATATCTTGACGATAATGATCCTGACAAATTCATCGCCAAAATGGGTGCTGAGTGTTTGATCGAATTACTGGCAAGAATTGACCTTGATGCCTTGTCTTATGAATTAAGACATAAAGCAAATACAGAAACGTCTAAACAACGTAAAATGGAAGCCTTAAAACGATTGAATGTCGTTGAAGCTTTCAGAGATGCAAATACGCGTAAAGAAAATAAACCAGAATGGATGATCATGAAGGTTGTTCCGGTAATTCCACCAGAACTTAGACCTTTAGTTCCATTAGATGGAGGTAGGTTTGCAACATCTGATTTAAATGACCTTTACAGAAGGGTAATTATCAGAAACAATCGTCTGAAAAGATTAATGGAGATTAAGGCACCTGAGGTGATCTTAAGAAATGAAAAGCGAATGTTACAGGAATCTGTTGATTCATTGTTTGACAACACACGTAAATCGTCTGCTGTTAAAACTGAATCTAACAGACCATTAAAATCACTTTCAGATTCGCTTAAAGGAAAGCAAGGACGATTCCGTCAGAACCTGTTAGGTAAGCGTGTGGATTATTCAGCGCGTTCGGTAATTGTTGTTGGTCCTGAATTAAGATTATACGAATGTGGATTGCCAAAAGATATGGCAGCTGAGCTTTATAAGCCTTTTATCATCAGAAAACTGATAGAAAGAGGGATTGTAAAAACGGTAAAATCTGCAAAGAAAATTATAGATAAAAGAGAACCTGTAGTTTGGGATATATTAGAAAATGTTCTTAAAGGACATCCTGTATTATTGAACAGGGCCCCTACCTTGCACAGACTTGGTATTCAGGCTTTCCAACCTAAATTGATTGAAGGAAAAGCGATTCAGCTGCACCCATTGGTTTGTACTGCATTTAATGCGGATTTTGATGGTGACCAGATGGCGGTTCACCTTCCTTTAGGTCAAGAAGCTATTTTGGAAGCTCAATTATTGATGCTTGCTTCTCACAACATTTTGAACCCTGCAAATGGATCTCCTATTACGGTGCCATCGCAGGATATGGTTTTAGGTCTGTACTATATGACTAAAGAACGTATTTCAACACCTGAATTTAAGGTGAAAGGTGAAGGGGCGACTTTTTACTCTTTGGAGGAAGTGAAAATTGCTTTTAATGAAAAGAAAGTTGATTTGAACGCCGGTATCAAAGTAAGAGGCAGAGATTTTAATGAAGATGGCGAATTAACTACACAAATCATAAAAACTACTGTAGGTAGGGTTTTATTCAATGAAGTTGTACCAGAAAAAGCAGGTTATATCAATGACGTATTGACCAAGCGTTCTTTAAGAGATATTATTGGTGATATTTTAAAAGTTACTGATGTTCCTACAACCGGAAGGTTTCTTGATGATATCAAGAACATGGGATATAAGTTTGCATTCCAGGGTGGGTTATCATTCAGTTTGGGTGATATCATTATTCCTGAGGAAAAATGGGGTATGATTGATTCTGCCAACAAGCAGGTAGATTCTATCATGTCTAGTTATAACATGGGTATGTTGACCAATAAAGAAAGATACAATCAGGTAATTGATATCTGGGGTTCTACTAATAACAGGTTGACTGAACTATCTATGAAACGTCTTAGAGAAGACCAACAAGGATTCAACTCTGTGTACATGATGCTTGATTCAGGTGCAAGGGGTTCTAAGGAGCAGATCAGACAGTTAACAGGTATGCGTGGATTAATGGCGAAACCGAAAAAATCTACTGCAGGTGGTGGTGAGATTATTGAGAATCCGATTCTTTCTAACTTTAAAGAAGGTTTATCAATTCTTGAATACTTTATCTCTACTCACGGGGCGAGAAAAGGTTTGGCGGATACGGCTTTGAAAACGGCAGATGCGGGTTATCTTACAAGAAGACTTGTTGATGTTGCACAAGATGTGATTATAAATATTGAAGACTGTGGAACGCTTAGAGGTTTAGAGGTTACTCCATTAAAGAATAATGATGAGATTGTTGAATCGCTGTCTGAAAGAATTTTCGGTAGGGTTTCTTTACATGATGTATACAGTCCTAAAACTGATGAGATCATAGTTCATGCAGGTGATTTGTTTACTGAAGAAGCAGTAAAGAGAGTAGAATTGGCTGAATTAGATGCTATTGAAGTTCGTTCAGCACTTACTTGTGAAGCGAAGAGAGGAATCTGTACAAAATGTTACGGAGTTAGTCTTTCAACTAATAATATGGTTCAAAGAGGTGAAGCTGTAGGTGTTGTAGCTGCTCAGTCAATTGGAGAACCTGGTACTCAGTTAACATTGAGAACCTTCCACGTAGGTGGTATTGCAGGAAACATTTCAGAAGATTCTCGTTTGGTTGCAAACCATGGAGGAAATATGGTCATTGATGATCTTAAAACCGTTGACGGAAAAGATAATGATGGAAATCCTGTAAAAATTGTAATTTCAAGAACAAGTGAATTCAAGATCTTTGATAAGAATTCAGGTATTGTTTTAAGTACGAATAATATTCCTTACGGTTCTCACATTTTTGTGGATGCTAAATCCAAAATTAAGAAAGGTGATGTGATTTGTCAATGGGATCCATATAATGGGGTAATTGTTTCTGAGTTTGGAGGTAAAGCTGTATTTGAGGATGTAGTGGAAGGTATTACTTACCAAGTAGAGATGGATGAGCAAACTGGATTTAAGGAAAAAGTAATTTCTGAAGCTAAAAAGCAACGTGTGATTCCAACTTTACTCGTGCAAACGAAAAAAGGAGAAACACAGCGTTCTTACTCTTTACCAGTAGGGGCTCACTTATTGATTGAAGAAGGACAGAAAATTGAACCGGGTCAAATCTTAGTGAAGATTCCACGTAAGTCAGGTAAAGCTGGTGATATTACAGGTGGTCTTCCAAGGGTGACTGAATTGTTTGAAGCGAGAAATCCATCAAACCCTGCAGTTGTTTCTGAGATTGATGGTGTGATTTCTTTTGGAAAAATCAAAAGAGGAAATAGAGAGATCATTGTAGAGTCTAAATTAGGAGATATTAAAAAATACTTGGTTAAATTATCTAACCAGATCCTGGTTCAGGAAAATGACTTCGTTAAAGCAGGAATGTCTTTATCAGACGGTGCGACGACTCCAACGGATATATTAAATATTATGGGACCTGGTAAGGTTCAGGAATATTTAGTTAATGAGATTCAGGAAGTTTACCGATTACAAGGGGTGAAAATTAATGACAAGCACTTTGAAGTTGTTGTAAGACAAATGATGCGTAAGGTTAAAGTTATTGATTCTGGAGATACAATTTTCTTAGAAAACCAATTGGTTCATAAGAACGACTTTATGAGTGTAAATGACAATATTTACGGACTTAAAGTAATTGAAGACGAAGGTGATTCAACTAATCTGAAGGCCGGACAAATTGTTTCTGCCAGAGCATTAAGAGATGAAAATTCAATTTTACGAAGAAATGATAAAAATCTGATGGTCGCTCGAGATGCTACTCCAGCAACTGCAGAGCCTATTTTACAAGGTATCACACGTGCTTCGCTTCAAACTAAATCATTTATTTCGGCTGCGTCGTTCCAGGAAACAACCAAAGTATTGAATGAAGCTGCTGTAAGTGGTAAAGAAGATTATTTAGAAGGATTGAAGGAAAATGTAATCGTAGGTAAAAGAATTCCTGCAGGTACAGGAATGAGAGAATACGATCACCTAATCGTTGGATCTAAAGATGAAATAGAAGGTTAATAATTAAAAGGCACGATTTATCGTGCCTTTTTTTATAAATTTTTAGCTTATGTCAGAAGAAACAAAACAGAATCAGTTAAATATTGAGATAGATGAAAAAACAGCAGATGGTACTTATGCCAATCTTGCGATTATCAATCATTCTATTTCAGAATTTGTAGTAGATTTTATAAACGTAATGCCTGGCTCACCAAAATCAAAGGTGAAGTCAAGAATTATATTAACTCCTCAACATGCAAAAAGGCTATCTAAGGCCTTAGCAGAAAACATAAATCGTTTTGAAGCTAAGAATGGTGAGATTAAAGATTATGAGCAGCCTCCTATTCCCATGAATTTTGGGCCTACAGGGCAAGCTTAAAAGAAGATTAAAACGGGTTATTGCCCGTTTTTTTTTATTTTAGCCCCATGAAGTTTCCTTCAAATTTGCTGCTCAAATTAGACACTCGCCAAGAGAATGGAAGTTTAAGAACTCTCTCACCCCAAAATGATCTGATCGATTTTTCGTCGAATGACTACCTTGGTTTTGCCAAGAACCCAATCATTTTTAAGCAGGTACAAGAAGATTTAGATTCATATTTTCCAAATAATGGCAGTACGGGATCTCGTTTGTTGTCTGGCAATTATGATTTCCATGAAGCTTTAGAGACCCAGTTAACTGGGTTCTTTAATGCAGAAGCAGCACTATTGTTTAATTCAGGCTATGACGCCAATCTCGGATTGCTTTCTTCAGT
>CAJQNF010000090.1 GCA_905479625.1 uncultured Flavobacteriaceae bacterium
GGTAATACAAATTCTTCACCCGTACTTTATGCTATTCTTGAAGATAGTTCAGGAATCAACACCTCCATCACCGCTGTTGATCATGATATTATAGCCATTCTGGATGATGACAATAACAATCCTTATGTATTAAATGACTATTACGAAACTGAACTAAATGACTTTCAAAAGGGAAAAGTCAAGTTCCCATTTCGCGATCTGGAAGCAGGTTTACACACGATTAAATTTAAATGTTGGGATACATACAATAATCCATCTGAATCGACGTTAAGTTTTATTGTAGTCAATGACAACGACTTAATATTAAGTAATGTATTGAATTATCCGAATCCGTTTATAAATTATACCGAATTTTGGTTTAATCACAACAAACCAAATGAAACACTAGATGTTCAGGTACAAATTTTTACGGTTAGCGGAAAGCTTGTAAAAACCCTTCACCGATCTGTACAGTCAGACGGACTCTTATCCAGAGAAATTTCCTGGAATGGTCTTGATGATTTTGGTAACAAAATTGGTAAGGGCGTTTATGTTTACAAACTTCATGTTAGATCTCAAATATCAAATGCACGAGCAGAGAAATTTGAAAAACTTGTCATATTACAATAACAATTTAGATCTGAATCCCTAAAAAACTAATTATTAGATGAAAAAAATAAGTCTAATTGCCATCGCTACACTTCTTGGAATTTTCAGTTCCTATGCACAAGACGAAGTAAATCCTATTACAACTGCTGCGCCATTTTTATTAATTGCACCTGATGCCCGGGCCGGTGGTCTGGCCGACATGGGAGCCGCTACGTCTTCAGATGTCAGTTCCATGCATTATAATGCCGCCAAATATGCCTTTTCAGAATCACAATGGCAAATAGGACTAAACTATACACCATGGCTCAGAAATTTAACCAATGACGTGAGTCTTACGAGCTTATTTGTAGCCAATAAAATTAACGAGAGAAGTGCCTGGGCGACCAGTCTAACTTATTTTTCTCTGGGATCAATTGAACTTACTGATGGTTCGGGGATTAGTCTGGGTTCTGAAAATCCAAATGAATTTGCCATTGATGGCGCCTATTCATTAAAATTGAGTGAAGTCATCTCTATGGCTGTAGGTTTAAGGTTTATACATTCAGATCTTGCTGTTAGGGTAGATAATTCAGAAATTCAAACTGTAAATACATTTGCTGTTGATGTTTCAATGTTCTACCAAAGTGAAGAAAAGAACTTTGGTGACTTTAACGGTCGTTGGAGAGCAGGAGTCAATTTATCAAATATGGGACCCAAAGTTGAACTTGTTCTTGGCGGAGATGAGAGCTTTATTCCTACCAATTTAAAAATGGGAGGTGGTTTTGATTTTATACTCGATAATGCAAATACAATAACAACCAATCTTGAGATTAATAAATTATTGGTTCCTACGCCTCCGATAAGAGATAATGCGACTGGAGAAGTTATCTCAGGAAGAGATGATAATGTAGGGTTTCTTGCAGGAATGTTCCAATCATGGTACGATGCACCAAGAGGCTTTGAAGAAGAAATGGAAGAGTTTATCTGGCAGGCAAGTGCAGAATATTTATATAATGATGTTTTTTCTGTGAGAGCTGGTTATTTTCACGAATCTGCCAACAAGGGAAGCAGACAATTCTTTACGTTAGGTACAGGGTTTAAATTCAGAAGTACAACGCTTGATATTTCGTATTTGATCAATGCATCGGATGTAAACAATCCTTTGGAAAGTACATTGAGGTTCTCCTTAACCATCAACCTAGGTGATTCCTATGCATACTTTTAATAGTTAGTGTTTTTTTTATACATTCTTTAGAGGGGCATCGGATCCAACAGGGTTTAATGTATACCCTTTGAATGTTAGGATTGAAAGTCCTATATTTAGAAAGAATAATTTTTATACGACTTCCTTATGCATGATCATAAAATTTCAACAAAATTTACTGTGTTTGAAAGTTCAGATGAACTATCGGCTACTGAGCAGGAGTTGCTTCAAAAAGCAATAGAAATAAGAGATAGTGCCTATGCACCCTACTCGGGGTTTAACGTTGGTGCATCTGTTCTAATGCAAAATAACGAAGTTATTGTAGGTAACAATCAGGAAAATGCAGCCTATCCTTCAGGTGTTTGTGCTGAGAGAGTAGCGATTTGGAGCGCTATGTCAACCTTTCCTGATGGAAAGATCAAAAAGATATTTATTTCAGCCCGATCCGACAAAACTGCAGTTGATCGTCCAGTCGCTCCCTGTGGTGCGTGCCGACAGGCTATTGCTGAATACGAAACGAAACAGCACCAAGACATCGAGATCTTTTTTACCGGTGAGTTTGGTGAAATTGTAAAAGCAAATTCTATCAAAGATTTGCTGCCCTGGATGTTTGATAATTCAATGCTCTCATGAATCAGGACATAAGTTCTCGACATGATCTTTTGATTATTGTTCGCGATTTTTACAACTTACTTTTCCAAAGTGATGAGTTAAAGGATTTTTTCGGAGATTTCAAAGATAAAGAAGCATTAGAACAACATTTGGAAACCTTGGTTGATTTCTGGGATAATACTTTATTTTATTCAGGTAGTTATAAAAGAAACGCCATGAAGCCTCATATAGAACTTCACCGAAAACATCAGTTAAATTCGGTTCATTTTAAGCAATGGCTCGATTTATTAACCAGAGCCATTGACAGGAATTTTACAGGAGTAAATGCAGAGACCATGAAAAACAGGGCGCTCTCTATTGCTACAGTCATGAAATTAAAGTTCGGAATCCAGTGAAGCTCTAAATTTTTGTCATTTTTCCTATGCATGCATAACATCATTTTATATCTTTGCTGAAGACACACGTGTCGTAAACCTCATCCTATGAGTTCAATTATCACCGGTACCGGTAGTTATATTCCTGAAGATATTCAGTCAAATAATATTTTCATGAAAAGCGAATTTTATGACACAGGGCATTTACCACTTGAAGATAACAATGAACTGATTATTGAAAAATTCAAAAACATCACCGGTATAGAAGAACGCAGATATGTACCATCTGAACTAAACAACAGTGAAATAGGAGCTATTGCTGCAAGGAGGGCCATTAAAAACGCTGGTATTGACCCAGAAAGTATCGATCAGATCATCGTAGCACACAATTTTGGAAATCTCGTAGGTGATCACAAGCAATCGGACATGCTGCCCAGTATTGCTTCCAAGATAAAGCACCTATTGGCTATTGCGAATCCAAACTGCGTAGCTTATGATATTGTTTTTGGCTGCCCGGGCTGGATACAAGGAATGATTCAGGCAGATCAATTCATTAAATCAGGTATGGCTTCCCGATGCCTTATCATTGGGTCAGAAACACTTTCAAGAATCATTGACCCCCATGATAGAGATTCTATGATCTATGCAGACGGCGCCGGAGCATGTATTTTGGAAAAAGGTGGAAACCCTGGAAAAGGGATCATGAGTTACGCCAGCCAGACCTTTACACTAGAAGAATCAAATTATATTTTTTTCGGAGAATCAAACAGAAAAGTAGCGGCCGATAATACTTATTATTTAAAAATGCACGGTCGGAAAATATATGAATTCGCTTTGAATAACGTGCCATCCGCGATGAAACTTGCATTGGATAAATCAGGTATCCCTATTGACAAAGTCAAAAAAATTCTTATCCATCAGGCAAATGAAAAAATGGATGAAGCCATTATAAAGAGATTTTATCGCCTTTTCAAGACAAAGATTCCAGATGGAATTATGCCTATGAGCATCGGAAAATTAGGTAACAGTTCTGTAGCAACCGTTCCTACCCTGCTCGACCTGATACTAAACGAAAATCTTGATCAGCATCATATTGTTGAAGGTGACGCCATCATCCTTGCTTCAGTGGGAGCTGGTATGAATATCAATGCTTTAGTGTATCAGTATTAAAAAAAACCTAGAATATTTTTTAATTGCCATCGGTAATTCGCAAAATTGGTTAATTTTGGGTGAAACTAAACACCTGCCATGCAATTAACCGAACAAGCCAAAAAATATCTGATGGAAGCCTCTAAATGGGCTAATTTTATCGCCATTGTTGGATTTATTGCCATCGGATTACTCATCATTATGTCTTTTTCTATCGGCACGATCTTGGCCAGTCTGCCAGAAGGTTCTCTGGGAGGATTACCCCCTAAATTCTTTTCTTTTTTCTATCTGATTGCCGCAGGTATCTATTTTATCCCTGTATTTTTTCTGTTTCAATTTGCACAAAAAATAAAACAGGCCCTGATGGAAGATGACCATAATTTACTCACTTTTGGACTAAAGAAATTAAAATCACATTATAAATTTATAGGGATTTTATTCATAATTTTAATTGCCCTTTACTTATTCCTGATTCTTTTTGGCGCATTTAGCGCCCTACTTTAACCTGTTATTTAAAGGAGTTGGCTTAAATCACTATTTGCAGGCAATTCAAATGGGTTTTTGTTTTGTTTAAAAATTCTGGCATTAAGTTCTCCCTTTAATATCATCCGTTCTCCTTTTACTGCTATCCAGCTTCCTTCTCTTAATCCGATCACTGTTGTATCATTACAAGTATGAAATTCTTTAATTCTGGTCTCTCTGGTTTCTCCTTTGTGTTTGGAATCAGGGTCAGGATCAAGATAATGTGGGTTAATATTAAAAGGGATCAGACCCAACGCGCTTAAAGATTCAGGGTGTACAATAGGCATGTCATTTGTTGTCTTTACATTAAGACCAACAATATTACTCCCGGCACTGGTTCCCAGGTAAGGTGTTCCTTTTTCCATGCTCCTTTTTAAAGGTTCAATAAGTTGGCGTCGATGCAACTGATCAAGTAAAACAAAAGTATTACCACCCCCAACAAAAATAGCCTCAGCATTTTCAATAGCTTTTTGCGGATCATCAAACTCATGAATCCCCTTCACTGAAATTGAAAAATCCTTAAGTGCAACTGCTACCTTACTCGTATATGACTCATAAGTGATCCCTCCTGGCCTCGCATAAGGAATAAACAACAAGGTATCGATGGCTTTAAAATGCTCTTTTAATTGAGGTAGTAAATACTGAAGAAAACTACCTCCATAAATAGTAGAGGTGCTGGCTACGAGCAAATTTTTCATAATCGGTTTTTCACAAAACTAAGTAAACATATCCTTTAACAAAACATTATAACTAGATTAATATTAATTTTAAACTCAGAATCGTTTCTTTGAATAATGAATAAATTTCCCCTACTAAGTTTTCTTTTTACCTGTTTTTTGGCCAGTGGCCAGGAAAACCGGATATTGATTTCGGGTAAGGTGACAAATGACACCATTCCAATTGAAAACGTTCATGTTATCAATAAAAATTCTCAAAAAGGAAGCATAACCAATCAATTAGGGCAGTTTAAGCTTTCTGTTACAGACAAAGACACCTTAATGATCTCTGACATACAATATCAAAATAAAATAATTATTGTGAATCATGATCATCTACTCACCAAATATTTAGAGATCAATTTATTGGAATTAACCAATGAACTTGACGAGGTGATTGTCCGGCAATTCGACGATATGTCTGAAGAATTAGGGCTTCCTAATGCGGGCAAAAAGCCTTTAAATAAACTGGAAAGAAATCTCAATCATTACAGCCAAAAGAGTACTCCAATTGTGATCCTGGAAGCCTTGCTTTTTAAACCGGGAGGGATTGATGATATCTATAATATTGTATCGGGAAACAGGAAACAGGACAGAAAATTAAAGGCGCTCATTGATGAGGATCGAGTCATTTCTAACAATCAGAAATATGTGGTCAAAATAAGAGATCATTTTCAAGATGATTTTTTTATCAAAACCATTCAGATTGATGAAGACCATATCGATACGTATATTTTTTATTGTTTAAAAAAGGGAATTGGCCCACTTTATGACAAAGGCCGACTGATCGAAGTAATTGATGTTTTTTTGAAAAATAAAGACCCCTATTTTGCGTCATTGACTGAAGTTGACTGATAGGAATCAAAGATTTTTATAGCTTATGAAAAACGCAACAGGGTCAGGTTCCTAAAATCTTCCATAAATATTTAGATGCCAAAGTTTTGTATGGATCCCAAACACTAGCAATATCATGCATTTTTGTTTTGAGTTCCTTCTTCTCCAAGTTTAGTTGATAAAGACTTTTCATAGAATTTTGTATCCCTAGATCATCAACAGGGAAAACATTAGGCCTATCCATAGGAAACATCAGGATCATTTGAACTGTCCATTTTCCAACACCTTTGATTTGACTGAGGTAATCTATAATCTCCTCATCAGTTTTTTCTTGAAGAAAATCAAAGCTCATGTCATTGGCCAATTTGAATTCTGCTACATTCTTAACATAGTTCGCCTTACTGTTGGATAGACCTACTCCTCTCAACACTGCATGGTCTTTTGACAAAAGGCTTTCCGCATCCGGGTAACCCTGAACGAATAAGTCTGTAAATCTGTTCCAGATAATTTTTACCACTTTGGTAGATAGTTGTTGGGAAACGATGGAGGATAATAAAGAATGGTAAATATCGATATCAAGCTCAGGCCGAATCTCAACATTGAGATCCGCAATGGCCTTATATAAAATGGCATCATTTTTCAGATGCTCCAATATTTGATTATTTGTCGGCAAGTTTAACTTTTTATTACATATTTATATTTGATAGTCTGTGTACATTTGCAGCTCTAAAAATAACATATTTATTCAGATGAAGCGCTTTCGTAACATGTTTTGGCTATTGATCATTCCCGTTTTAGCCTTCGGTATTCACAAACACTACATCAGTCTGACCAAGATCGATTATATAAAAGAGCAAAAAACAGTTCAAATTACCATGAAATTCTTTCTTGATGACATAGAACTGGCTCTTGAAAATCGAATTGGGGAGCCTATGGAACTGGCAACGAAAGATGAAAACAAATTGGCTGACAAGTACCTGGAGACTTATGTCAGACGAAAATTTAAGATCTGGATCAATGAAAAGGAAATGAGCTATTCCTTTCTCGGAAAAGAATATGATAATAATGAGGTATTCTTTTATATTGAAATTGAAAACATCGATCAAATCAATTCAATTGAAGTAGAAAACAGTATGTTGTTTGAGACATTCGAAGAACAGCAAAACTACATCAAATTGAATCTGGAAAACATACAAAAAACTTTTATTCTTGTAAAAGCTAATGTGAAAGAAATGTTAAAACTCTAAGCATCTTTTCTAATTACGTTAAAATCCCTAATTTGGGCCAATATTCTGAAAAATCATCTAAATAACATGAAGAACTTTACACTATTTTTTGCCGCCTTATTGATAAGCTCAATAGGTTTTGCTCAGGAAACTGAAGCTACCCAAGAAAAACCTCAAGGCCATTATAACATCAGTAAATTCAGGCAATTAAAACAGGAATTACCCACACCGAATACCTATAGAACAGCATCAGGCGCCCCTGGTCATGAATATTATCAGCAAAAAGCAGATTATAAAATGGATATCATCCTTGATGATGAAAACCAAAGGATTTATGGAGAGGAAGTTATTACTTACTTCAATAATTCACCAGATAATCTTGACTATTTATGGGTGCAACTTGATCAAAATATCAGGGCTCCAGACGCAATAACTGCTGACGTTAAAGGATCAGGTGCATCAACGATGTACAATCCTAAAAAATTCACTGAAGAATTCCTTGGGAAACCTTTTCCGGGAGGATTTCATATTGACTATGTAAAAAATGCTGAAGATGGTGACATGGACTATACTGTTAATGGTACCATGATGAGGATTGATCTTCCGAAAGTTTTGAATTCAGGAGAAAATGTAAGCTTTAAAATAAAATGGTGGTATAATATTCCCAACCATGTTATTGATGGCGGCAGATCTGGTTTTGAACACTTTGATGATGGTAACAATAATTATGTTATTGCCCAGTTTTTCCCAAGAATGGCAGTATATAATGATGTAGAGGGATGGCAAAACCTACAATTCCTCGGCAGAGGCGAATTTGCGCTTGTTTTTGGAGACTATGAAGTCAACATTACCACACCTGAAGATCATATTCTAGATGGAACCGGAGTGATAACCAACCGTAAGAAAATGCTATCTTCTAAGCAGTGGAAAAGATATGAACAGGCCTTAACTTCTTATGATAATCCGGTAGTGATTGTTACCCAGGAAGAAGCAGAGGAAAATGAGAAAAAAGTTGCTAAAAAAACCAAAACCTGGAACTTAAAAGCAGAAAACGTACGTGACTTTGCTTTTGCATCGTCAAGGAAATATATTTTGGATGGTCAGGCGGTAAAGATTGGTGACCGCACTGTAATGGCTATTTCATTATATTCAAAGGAAGGTAATCCGCTCTGGGAAGAATATTCTACAAGAGTCGTAGCTAGTACGGTTAAATCATATTCTGCGCAAATGTTTGATTACCCTTATCACAAAGCAATCTCAGTGCATGCCCAAAGGCAAGGAATGGAGTATCCTATGATCTGCTTTAATTTTGGAAGACCAAAACCTGACGGCACCTACTCTGACAGGACCAGAAATGGAATGATTGGAGTGATCATTCATGAGGTTGGACATAACTGGTTTCCTATGATCATCAATTCGGATGAAAGACAATGGGGTTGGATGGATGAAGGTTTGAATACCTTTGCTCAATTACTTGCCGAACAGGATTTTGAACCTGGTTTCCCTTCCAGGGGATATCCGAAGAATGTGGTAGATTATATGGATGGAGATCAAAGCCGAATTGCCCCTATCATGACCCAACATGACAATGTATTTAACAGTGGGGCCAATGCCTATTCTAAACCGGCAGCCGGTTTATATATTCTCAGGGAAGTAGTTTTAGGACATGATCTTTTTGATAAAGCCTTTAAAACTTATGCAGAAAGATGGAGATTTAAGCATCCTACTCCTGCAGATTTTTTTAGAACCATGGAAGATGCTTCAGGTACCGATCTTGATTGGTTTTGGAGAGGTTGGTTCTATACCACTGATTACAATGACATAGGCATAAAGGACATCAAAAAATACAAGGTGACTGAAGAGCCAACTGAAAAAGCCATTACCCTGTACAAAAGATACGGTATGACCAAGGAAGATTTAGAAGGTAAATACCTCTTTCTGACTGAAATGAATGCCGATGAACAATCAGAAGAAACTAATACGAGTTCGTTTGCTGATATAGGAACGTTGAAGGAATACCTTGCTGATAATTTTACGGAAACTGAAAGAGCCGGTTTAAAGAATACCAAGTATTTTTATGAAATTATTTTTGAAAAACAAGGAGGTCTTGTGATGCCTATTTTAGCAGAGATCACTTATGCAGATGGAAGCAAGGAAAACAAGTACTACCCTGCAGAAATTTGGAGATTCAATGATAAAGAAGTGAAAAAAGTATTGGGGTCTGAAAAAGAGATTACGGGAATAAAAATTGATCCAAATCAATTGACGTCAGATGTAAATCAAGAGAACAATAGCTGGCCAAAAAAAGAGAAAGAATCTAAATTTGATTCCTTTAAAAAACAGACCATTTCAAACTAAATTTTAATTAAATATTTAAATGATGAAAAATATATTCAAAATAACGCTGAGTACCATACTGATCTTAAGTACAATGCTTATTAACGGTCAGAACCAATTAAAAGCAGATAACGCATCATCTATCATCAATTGGAAAGGTTCCAAACCAACGGGAGATCATTATGGGACTGTTAAAGTGAAAAGCGGCTCTTTTACGATCGAAAACAACATGATTGTTGCCGGCGAGTTTGAAATTGATATGAACTCAATTATTGACCTGGATATGCCAGCGGACAATGAATACAATGCGAAACTGGTTGGGCATTTAAAGAGTGATGATTTTTTCGGAGTTAAAAAATACCCCGTAGCACTATTTAAGGTAACCTCGTCGGAAGCTAAGGGTGATAAAGTCCTTATCAATGGAGATCTTACCATCAAAGAAAAGACACATCCTGTTTCATTTCTGGCCACTGTTTCTCTAAATGGAAATAAATTAATGCTAAAGAGCGAAACTTTTAAGATTGACAGATCTAAATGGGATATTAAATTCAAATCAAAATCGTTTTTTGGCGATCTTGGGGATAATTTCATTTATGACGACATGGAGCTCTCTGTGTTGGTAAATGCCGGTTAAAAACAGTATAATTCTTATAAAAAAAGGCCCTTTTAGGGTCTTTTTTTATGAAAATTCTATGGCATGCGTATTTTTTACTTCATTGATAATAAAGGTACTGTGCGCACTGCCAATATGATCCAGATAGGTCAATTTATCGTTGAGAAACTGATGATAAGCCCCCATATCTTTGACAGTGATTTTTAAAAGGTAATCATAATCTCCACTCACATTGTAGCACTCGAGAACTTCTTTGAATTTGATCACTTCTCTTTCAAATTTTACAAGATATTCATGCCGGTGCTCTTTTAATTTGATTTGGCAAAAAACAACGAAAGCCAGATCAACAAGTTTCTTGTTTATTCGAACAGCATAGGCTTCAATAATACCTTTTCGTTCCATCTTGCGTATCCTTTCATAAACGGCAGTGGCAGACAAACCCAAATGAACAGATAACTCCTTGATGGTGATCTTACTATCTTTTTGTAAATGACTCAAAATACTTTTGTCCAAAGGATCTAACATAGGTGATATTTTTTCTAATGAAGTGATGATAATTCTTATATTAATTCAAATATATCTAATATTTTCTATTTTACTAGTTTTATTTTCTATTTACAAAACTATTAATTGATTCTTATTCTATTATTTTATAATTTTGCCTTATAATTTGTTAACTAAAATCATTTTATTATGGAATTCAATCCTGCTGACAATATTCAAGATTTACAGTATTTTGGTGAATTTGGAGGGGTCAACCCGTCAATATCAGATTCATCTACCTACACTTTTATCGCCGCCAAATCGATGATGGATACTTTTGAAGGCAATTTGGAAGGTTGTTATTTGTATTCCAGACATTCCAGCCCTTCAAATTTGTATTTGGGTCAGGCACTGGCCGCTATGGAAGGCACAGAAGCTGCGAATGTTTCAGCCTCAGGAATGGGTGCCATTTCATCAGTATTGCTGCAATTGTGTTCTCAAGGAGATCATATTGTTTCTTCCAGAACTATTTATGGTGGAACCTATGCCTTTCTAAAGAATTTTACACCAAAATTTGGCATAGAGACTTCCTTTATAGACATTACGGATCTTGAAAAAGTAGAAGCATCTATTACCAAAAATACTAAAATTTTGTATTGTGAGAGCGTGAGTAATCCTCTGCTTGAAATTGCTGATATCAAGGCCTTGTCTAAGATTGCCAAAGCGCATAATCTTGCCCTTGTTGTGGACAATACTTTTTCTCCGTTGCAAATTTCTCCTGCAGTCTTAGGGGCTGATGTGGTGATCCATAGTTTGACCAAATTCATCAACGGAACCAGCGATACCGTTGGTGGCGTAATATGTGGTTCAAATGATTTTATTGACAGCCTTAGAAATGTGAATGACGGAGCCAGTATGTTACTGGGACCGGTTATGGATAGTTTTCGTTCTGCCAGTATTCTTAAAAACCTGAGAACCCTGCATATCAGGATGAAAAAACACAGTGAGAATGCCTTGTACCTGGCTCAAAGGTTTGAGCAAGATGGGTATAAGATCATGTACCCGGGCCTTAAAAGTCATCCCCAGCATGAACTTTATAAGTCCCTTTACAATCAGGAGTATGGCTTTGGCGGATTGCTTACGCTTGATGCGGGATCACTTGAAAAAGCAGATGATCTGATGGAACTCATGCAAGAAAGAAATCTTGGCTACCTGGCTGTAAGTCTTGGTTTTTACAAAACTTTGTTCAATGCTCCCGGGACAGCGACCTCATCTGAAATCCCTGTAGAAGAACAAAAAACAATGGGCTTGACCGATGGGCTTATCCGTTTTTCAATTGGTTTGGATAATGACATAGAACGAACCTATCAGGATATGAAATATTGCCTGGAAAGTCTTGGTGTTGCGACATTGGTTAAAATATAAGTCAAACTCGAAATATCAAAAGCTAACAGCCTATTCAGCCAGTGAACCTAAGAAGGTGTTCACATTTTGTTGAATTCGTCCCATAATATCATCTGTGTTTGCTTTTTCAAACGGCATACCGGTAATATTTTCGTATAATTCAATATATCGTTCCGAAATTTCGTTGATCTTTTCATCCGACATTTCCGGAATTACCTGCCCTTCTAGGCCTTGAAATCCATTTTGGATGAGCCACTGCCTTACGAATTCCTTTGAAAGCTGTTTTTGCATTTCTCCCTTATCCTGTCTTTCCTGATATCCATCCGCATAAAAATAACGGGATGAATCAGGGGTATGGATCTCGTCGATCAATACAATTGTTCCATCACTGGTTTTTCCAAACTCATATTTGGTATCAACCAGGATCAAATCCCTTTCCGCAGCCAATGCTGTTCCACGCTCAAAAAGTTTACGTGTATAATCCTCAAGCACCAAATAATCCGCTTCCGAAACGATTTGCTGCGCAATGATCTCCTCCCTTGAGATATCCTCATCGTGCAGACCATCAGTAGCTTTTGTCGAAGGCGTCAGGATAGGTTCCGGAAATTTATCATTCTCCTTCATTCCGTCAGGCATAGCAACACCACAAATCATTCTTTTTCCAGAGCGATATTCTCTCCAGGCATGTCCTGATAAATATCCTCTGATCACCATCTCTACTTTAAAGGGTTGAGCCAAGTGGCCTATCGCCACATTCGCATCCGGACAAGCAATCAGCCAGTTCGGAACCAAGTCTCTGGTTGCTTCCAGCATAGTTGCGGCTATTTGATTCAAAATCTGACCCTTAAAGGGTATTTGGCGTGGCATAATCACGTCAAATGCCGATAAACGATCACTAGCGATCATCACCAGGTAGGTATCATTTATATTGTATACTTCTCTTACTTTTCCCTTATACACATGCTTCTGTCCCGGAAAATGGAAATCTGTATTATTAATGGTATTCATCTGATTAGAATTATTAGTTTTCTTAATCTGTTTCAATGGTTTTATAAGCTCCTATAATATCCTTGACCAATTGATGTCTGATGACATCCTTTTCATCAAGGTGAACAAACCCAATCCCTTTAATACCTTTTAAAGTCAATAAGGCTTCCTTCAATCCTGAAACCTGACGACGCGGTAAATCTATTTGTCCGGGATCTCCATTGATAATAAATTTAGCATGCTTACCCATTCTGGTCAAAAACATCTTCATTTGATTGTGGGTAGTATTCTGAGCTTCATCAAGAATCACAAAGGCACTGTCTAAGGTTCGCCCTCTCATAAATGCCAGAGGAGCAATCTGAATTGTTCCATTTTCTATAAAGGATTCCAGCTTTTCATAAGGAATCATATCTCTTAAAGCATCATATAAGGGCTGCATATAAGGATCCAGTTTTTCTTTAAGATCTCCAGGCAAAAACCCTAAATTCTCTCCGGACTCGACTGCTGGTCTTGTTAGAATAATCCTCTTCACTTCCCTTTCCTTTAGGGCCCTTACAGCCAATGCTACAGCGGTATATGTCTTACCTGTTCCGGCCGGTCCAATGGCAAATAACATGTCGTTATCCTTAATAAGATCTACCATTTTTCGCTGGTTTACTGATTGGGCTTTGATCAGCCTGCCTGAAATTCCATGAACCAATACTCCGTCAGAAAGTTTTGAGTTTTTGTCTTGAGTTACCGTTGAAAGTATGCGTTCAATACTATTGTCATCCAGTTTATTATAACGGTGAAAATAAGTCATCAAAGAATTGAACTTTTTTTCAAACTCATCCAACATGATGGCTTCACCATAAACGCGTACCTTGTTCCCTCTTGGTACGATCTTTAATTTTGGAAACGATTTCTTCACCAGCTCAATATTGCGATTATGAGGGCCAAAAAACTCACTTGGAGACATATTCTCCAATTCAATTATTTTTTCGTTCAATCCTAAAATGTTTAGTTTAAAAATTAAGCATTAAGTGCTTTTATACTATTTTAATTTCATTAGATTTGTACAACAAAAATAGCACATTTTAGCAGTAATATACCAATTGTTAAAAACATTATATTCCTCTAACTGGAATCATTAAAAAAAATATGCCAATCATAACTTTAACAACCGATTTTGGGACTAAAGATCACTTTGTTGGTGCTGTCAAAGGGTCTGTCTACGGCGAATTAAATGAAGTTAGGGTTGTTGATATCAGTCATGACATCACCCCTTTTAACATTACAGAAACGGCTTATATTCTTAAAAATGCCTATAAAAATTTTCCTGCAGGAACTATCCATATTGTTGGTGTTGATTCAGAAATAAGTCAGGAAAATAAACCAATTGCCATTGAAATGGATGAGCAATTTTTTATCTGTTGCGACAATGGTATTCTGTCTATGATTACCAATGAGATCAATCCTGATAAAATTGTTGAGATTACCATTCAAGAACCTGAGGACATTAAACTACCAATACTTGGACTGTTTATAAAAGTTGCCTGTCATATAGCCAGAGGTGGCACCCTTGACGTGATTGGAAAAAGAATTGCTGATATCAAACAAATTTATGAGATACAACCTCAGATAAATCCTGAAAAGAATCAAATCGTAGGCAGCATCATTTATATTGATAATTTTGGAAATGTGATCAGTAATATTTCGAAAAGCACGTTTCACAATGTGGGTAAAGGGCGAGATTTTGAAATTATCGCAAGAAATTATGAATTCAAGAAAATTTACGGAAAGTACAATGACATTGTTGATTTTAGCATTCCCGTTGAAAAAAGACAGGATGATGGAAAAAAACTAGCCATCTTTAATTGTGCCAACTATTTAGAGATTTCAATTTACCGAAGTAATTTAAAAACAGTAGGCGGAGCGTCGAACTTGCTCGGGCTGGATTACCGTGATAATATAACCATCCGTTTTATTTAATCCCTTCCATATGCTTGTAAGAATTGTAAAAATGACTTTTTCTGCGGATAAAACTGATGAATTTCAGACTCGTTTTCACAATGTCAAGGATAAGATTATTAAATTTGAAGGTTGTGAATTACTTGAACTCTATAGGGACAAGAGTGATTCAAACATTTTTTTTACCTATAGCTACTGGCAGTCAGAAGAAGATTTGAATCGCTATAGAAATTCAGATTTTTTCAAGGAAGTCTGGAGCAACACTAAAAAAATGTTTACAAAAAAACCGGAAGCATGGAGTGTAGATAAAATCGTAAGTTTGGATCAACAAAAAATAAAGTAAAGCTGATGTTAGCTATTTTAAAAAAAGAACTTAATCTGTTTTTTGCGACGCCTATTGGCTATTTGGTTATTGCCATATTTCTTTTGATTAACGGCCTTTTCTTATGGGTGTTCAAAGGTGATTTTAACATCCTTGACGCTAACTTTGCCGATCTTAACAGTTTCTTTTTCATCGCACCATGGTTCTTTATTTTTATGATCCCGGCTATAACTATGAGGACTTTTTCAGATGAGATCAGATTAGGCACCATCGAAATCATCAAAACAAAACCCATCACTTCTTGGGATATCATCATCGGGAAATACCTGGGTTCTTTGCTGCTGATCATTATTGCATTGATCCCAACAATGACTTATATATACACTATAGGTCAATTGGCAGGAACTCCTGAAAATATTGATTACGGAAGTATTATAGGATCTTATTTTGGTCTGTTATTTCTGGCGAGTGCCATTACAGCGATTGGGATGTTCACCTCTACCCTTTCGAACAATCAAATCGTTGCCTTTATTATGGGCCTGGCACTTTCGTTTTTTATGTTTTATGGCTTTGAAGCCATTGATGAACTCATCAATTCAGAATCCTATGATATAAAAATCCTTGGGCTGTATGCTCATTTTATAAATATTGGCAGAGGGGTTATCGATACAAAAGACCTACTTTACTTTGTAAGTGTTACCTTTTTCTTTCTGTTTATAACCAAAACTAATTTCGATCACAAACAATAAAAGATAAGCAATGCCCAATGAGCAGAAACAAATCATATCGTAACGTATTCGTTGTACTTATTATATTACTTGCGGTAAATTTTGCCGGCACTTACGCTTATAAGCGATTTGACCTGACCCATGACAAGAGATATACGCTTTCTAAAGAAACCATAAGGCTCGTAGAACAAATTGAAAAGCCGGTATTTATTAAAGTTTATCTGCAAGGAGCGTTTCCCGCAGAGTTCAAACGGCTTCAGGTTGAAACCAACCAGTTTCTGGAAGAATTAAGTGAGCTCAATGACCTTGTTCAATTTAGGTTTATAGACCCTATAAGTGCTTCAAAAGATTTGATAAAAAAAGGACTTCAACCAAGTCGCTTAACTGTTCAGGAAGATGGCAAAGTATCTGAGGCTGTAATTTTCCCATGGGCGATTGTCAGTTACGATGACAAGGAAGCCAATGTCCCCTTGCTGGTAAATGCCCTTGCTCCCAGCCAGGAGCAGCAATTGCAGAATTCCATAGAAAATCTGGAATATGAATTTGCCAATGCCATTCATAAAATAAGTGAAGAAAAGAACAAGACCATCGCCATTCTAAAAGGGAATGGCCAACCTGAAGACATTTACCTTTACAGTTTTCTTAAGCGTCTCAGCGAATATTACAAATTGGCAGAATTCACACTTGATTCTGTAGAAAATAATCCCGAAAAGACCTTAGGGGAACTTTCAAATTATGACCTGTCCATCATTGCCAAGCCCTCTCGTGCTTTTGATGAAAAAGAAAAATTTGTTCTTGATCAATATATTATTCAAGGTGGTAAAACGCTTTGGCTATTGGATAATGTCCATGCGGAAATGGATAGTTTGATGCTCACCGGAAAATCTTTAGCATTTAACCGAGACTTGAACCTTACTGATATGCTTTTTAGTTATGGGGTAAGGATTAATTATAATATCACCCAGGATCTTTACAGTGGCAGTATCAGATTGGCGGCAGGAAGTACGGGGAATCAGGTGCAGTATGAAAATTTTAGATGGCCCTATTTTCCAATGATTTTTGCTGACAACTCTCATTCGATTACCAAAAATATCGACCCGGTCTTACTTAAGTTTCCAAGTAGTTTGGATACCCTGAAAAATCATATAAAAAAGACAATTATACTGGAATCTTCGCCTTTGACTAAAATGATAGGCACACCTGTAAACATAAGCCTCAATGAAGTTGCCGTTGAACAAGATAAAAACGAGTTCAAGGATCCCAATACGAATTTTGGCGTATTGCTGGAAGGAGCCTTTACCTCTGCCTATGCCAATCGTATCATGCCCTTTGAAATGAACAACTATAGCAGATCAGGTATTGAAAATAAAATGATCATTATAAGCGATGGAGACATTGGTATAAACGAAGTTTTCAGAGGGGAACCCCTTCCTCTGGATCAAGACAAATGGACGAATCAACATTATGGAAATATTGACTTTCTGTTGAACAGTGTCCACTATTTAATGGATGATAATGGTCTTCTTAATCTGAGATCAAAATCACTTCAAATCCAGTTTCTGGATAGAGAAAAAACTTTTGACCAACGAACTTATTGGCAACTGCTTAATCTTGCTCTTCCTCTTTTTATTCTTTTTGGTTTTGGATTACTATTTAATTTAATGAGAAAGAGAAGATACAACTGACTCTTGTAGTCATCTACTGGGGTTGCACAGCTCATAAATTTTTGTTAAAATAAGGGTGAATTTATAAGGATACCCTAGAATTCATGTAATTTTATGAATTATTAACAAAAACTCATATCGATGAAAACCAAACTAATTACACTATTATTAATTTTTGGCGCTTTTACTTTACAAGCGCAGATTCAAACCCCGCAACCAAGTCCATCTTCCAAAGTTCACCAAAGCATCGGGCTTTCTGAAGTATCGGTAGATTATTCCAGACCGGCCATGCGTGGAAGAACTATTTTTGGAGATCTTGTCCCTTATGGTAAGCTCTGGAGAACAGGTGCCAACATGAGAACAAAATTCACAACTGATTCCGATTTAAAAATCGACGGTAAGGAATTGAAAAAAGGAACTTATGCTATTTTTTCTGTTCCGAACAAAGAAGCCTGGGATATCATTTTTTATACCGAGTACCAAGGAGGTGGAGCACCTGCTGAACTTGATGAGAGCAAAGTTGCCTTAAAGTTCTCAGCAAAAACCAATATGACGGAACATGCTGCAGAGAACTTTACAATTGGCTTTGGAGATCTAGCTGATGGTGTATCAGGAAACATGTATATCATGTGGGATAAAACCATGGTAATGGCTAAAATAGAAACTCCTACAGACGAAATGGCTGTAAAAAGTATAGAAAAAGCAATGGCAGGACCATCTGCAAACGATTATTTCAGTGCTGCTTCCTATTATAGAAGTTCAGGTAAAGACTTGAATAAAGCCTTGGAATGGGCTTCCAAAGCAGTTGAAATGAATCCTGATGCTTTCTGGATGTCTCGTCAAAAATCATTGATACAAGCTGATCTTGGCGACAAAAAAGGAGCCATGGCAACAGCAAAAATGTCTTTGGCTGCTTCTCAAAAAGCTGGAAATGCAGATTACACAAAAATGAATCAAGAATCAATTGCTGAATGGAGCAAATAAAATAACCAACTATGAAAACATTTAATTTATTACTTGCCTTCTTCTTTGTTGTATCGATAAGTTGTGCACAAAAAAGCCCGAGGCTTGAAGCTAAAGGTACTGTTAACGGTACTCAAATCGTGATCGATTATGGTGCGCCAAGTGTTAAAGGAAGAACTGTTTGGGGAGGCCTTGAAAAATATGGTCAGGTTTGGCGCGCAGGTGCCAACGAAAATACGACTGTTTCATTTGACAAAGATGTAAAGGTGAATGGCAAAACCCTTGCTGCAGGAAAATATGGTTTTTATATTATTCCAAATGAAAGCGGTGACTGGGTAGCTATTTTTAATAAGAAAAATGATGGATGGGGTGCTTACTCCTATACTGAAGCTGAAGACGCTTTAAGAGTAAATGTGAAGCCGGATTTTGACACTAGTGTACAAGAGCAACTCATGTATGCTGTTGACAATTCAGGTATTGTTTTTGCCTGGGAAAAGGCCCGCCTGCATCTATCAGTAGAATAAACGAAATAAATTCAATGAAAAAGCCTCAATAATCTTGAGGCTTTTTTTTATGTGTATACTATGCTTTTTGCCTACTCAACATCTGTATGAGAATGGCAAGAGAAATGACCAGTACACATCCCAGAAGATTGAGCCAAAGGTATGGTAAAACATCTATGGCATAGATCCAGATAATCAATACTTGTGTGATAAGAGCCGCAATGAATACAGCATTTCCGCGTATATATTTTATAAAGAACGCAATCAAAAATATACCAAGAATATTTCCATAAAAAATCGAGCCTATAATATTGACAAGCTGGATAAGGTTGTCGAACAAATTGGCAACACTGGCTACCAGAATAGCGAGTATACCCCAGGCTAATGTGAACCATTTTGTTACATTCACATAATACATATCATCCCGTGCTTTTTTATCATTCCTTTTATATAAGTCCATTGTGGTAGTTGCCGCCAAAGCATTCAATTCGGAGGCTGTTGATGACATAGCTGCCGACAGTATTACCGCCAGTAACAAACCGATAAGGCCACGTGGTAAATTATTAAGAATAAAATGGATAAAGACATAATCCTTATCATTCACTTCCTGGGACGGGTCAGCCTTTAGAATGATCTCCTTCGCTGTTTCCCTGTTTTCCAACTCCATTGCCTGCAAGGTCTGGATCTGATCTTTTACTTCCAAATTTTCAGGATTTTCAGCAAAGTCCATCTGCAAGGTTTTTTTCTGCGCTACGATATCGATATGTTGTTCGTTTAGTTCCGTATATTCCTGCGCAAATTCCGAATTCATTACGGCTCCTGTCGCTGCAGGATTAAAGTTTAGAGGAGAAATGTTAAACTGATAAAAGACGAATACCATTACACCTACCAATAAGATAAAAAATTGCATAGGAACCTTTAAAAAGCCGTTGAAAAGCAATCCAAGTTGACTTTCTCTTATAGATTTCCCCGACAAATATCGTTGCACCTGTGACTGATCTGTTCCAAAATAAGACAACATCAAAAAAGTTCCTCCCAGAAATCCTGTCCAAACAGTATAGCGATTATTCAAATCAAAAGAAAAATCAAGTACTTCCATTTTTCCACTGGCCCCGGCAATGGCCATGGCTTTGGAAAACGATATGTCTTGAGGTAAATAACTTAAGATGATAAAAAAGGCGGTAAACATTCCAATAAAAATAATACCCATTTGCTGTTTTTGGGTAACACTAACCGCTTTTGTACCTCCGCTTACCGTATAAATAATGACCAGAACACCGATGATGATATTGAGCGTTAGCAGATCCCATCCCAATACGGCTGAGAGAATTATCGCAGGAGCGAATATGGTAATTCCCGCTGCCAGACCACGTTGAATAAGAAATAAAATTGCCGCCAAAGATCTGGTTTTTACATCAAATCTGGTTTCCAGGTATTCATAGGCCGTATATACTTTTAACCTGTGATAGATCGGAATGAACACCATACATATGATGATCATGGCCAAAGGCAATCCAAAATAAAATTGCACAAATCCCATTCCACTATGGAAGGCCTGTCCAGGGGTTGAAAGGAAGGTAATAGCACTTGCCTGGGTTGCCATCACCGATAGCCCTATGGTCCACCATTTTGCTTCATTACCCCCTTTTATAAAATCTTTTACATTCTTGCTGCCTTTTGTTTTCCATGATCCGTAAATCACAATAAATAAAAGTGTCGTCAATAAAACTATCCAATCTAGTACTGCCATGAATCAAGAATAAAATTGAGTAATCATATAAAACAGCACAATATAAACCGCGTTAGCAATCAACATATAGGTATATAATTTTTTCCATTTTCTGGATACTACTTCTTCTTGCTTCATATCTTATTTTTTTAGCTTAGTTTCAAAATTATTTTTTCCAATGGAAATCATATTTGTAAACAATTTATAGGCTCCGGGAACACCAGCAGGAAGCTCCCTGAAAAAAGAAAGCCCAGTATAAATATAATATCCTTCACCGTATTTGGCCACCAAGAGACTACCTTCCATCGGAGCATCACCGTTTTCCTGAAATGAAAGAATTGGAGTAAACTCCTTTCCCCATTTATTCGGGAAATATAAACCTCTTTCCTGTACCCATCCATCAAAATCCTTATCTGTAATCTTATTAGGATAATTCAACACCTCATGGTCCTTGTTCAAAAAACTTACTTTGGCATTTTCATCAGTGATACGATCTCTTGATAACTCAAGCATATATGGCGCAAGATTATCATCTACAACCACACTTCTACTTGTATTGTATTGAACAATTACATTACCGCCTGCTTTAACATAGTCAAGAATCGCTGCCTGCTTTACTTTTAATTCAGGAATAGTATTATATGCCCTTATACCCAAAATTACCGCATCAAACTGTTGTAACAGACCAGTAGATATATTTTTAGGGGCAATTTCAGTAACCTCATATCCAATTTGCTGTAAATACTTTGGAACTTCATCTCCTGCTCCCTTAATATAACCAATTGACTGTCCCTTTTTGACTAGATTCAAGCGAACGACCTTAGATTCTGCTGGTAAAAGAACAGATTGCTTTGGAATATGATCATAGTTAATTTCTACCATTGATTTATCAAAATTCTCACCGTCAATAACTACAACCGGCTTTATATAACCCTCACTTTGCTCCATTGTAGGAACTACGGTAAATACAAAATTTGCTTCCTCACCTTTTGTAGCCATATTAAATTTAATCTCTTTTGGTGTCACATTCCAGCCATCAGGAACCTGCAAATTAACTATTCCAGAAATATTGTCTCTAAATCCGGTTACAAGAACCGGAATCTCCTTTGCCTGGTCCTCACTGAAAATAACCACCTTAGAAGCTATATTTGCCACTGCTTTTGGAACAATCTCAAAAGGTTGGTAAACTTCTCCTTTCACCGGGTCATTGTATTTGTAGATCACATCTCTCTCAAAATTAATGGAAGCTCCATCAAAATCGATAGTAAAAACTACTTTATGCTGAGCCGTAGTAACCGGATTACCCACTAAGGCAGGATCTTCCACTTTGTACATTCCTAGGCTTCCTTTTTCTTTTAACCAGTAGGGAGAAGTAAGTTTTGAATCTGATGAAACCGAGACATCCACCTCCTCTTTTAATGCTACATTATTGCCCAAATCCTTGTTAAGATCAATTGTTTTTTCTTGAGGTAAGAGCTGCACCGATTTTAATGTCATTTTTTGATCACTTCTATTGATCGCTTCCAGTTTCAGGGAAACCTCTTGATCTCCCGTAACATAAGCCTCTTCTGCAACAGCTTCTAAATACAGACCTGAACAAGCTGCAATCACTTGCTTAATTTGCTCCAATTTAAGATGCTTCCAATGCTCATCTTGCAACTCATTGATCAGTGAATAAGCCTTTAGCAACTCCGGAATACTTCTGGATGGCGCGTTAAAATCAAATTCTTTTTGGACCTTTTCCAGAACAACCTGAATAGCCCCGCCTCCTTCTATCCTCGACCAACTGGTATCAACTCCTTCAAAAATATTTTTTTGATCAGAAGGCATCTTTCCCTTTAAGAGTTGGACATACTCTTTATCACTTCCTCTGGTTCCTGTACTACCAAAGCCTTGTGATTTATGCATACTCCTGCTTAAAGAAGATATTTCTGAGTTTGATAATCCCAAAGACGGATAATAAACGCCTGTATCAAAGGATAACATTCCTGATTTATCTACTTTGTCAAAATTTTCCCGACTTCCATAAAACCACCAATGTGTATTAAAAAAAACGCGTTGGGTGGTCCAGGGCGGCAAGTTATACGATTCATAGGCCGCGTCGGCAGCCAAATCAAAAGCTTCTAAACTCAACATGGCAGAAGATGTATGATGCCCATGGGTTTCTCCAGCAGATTCAGCATTAAAGCGATTGATAATCACATCAGGCTGAAACGTTCTGATCACCTTTACAACATCTTTCAGTACTTCCTTTTTATCCCAAATAGCCAAAGTTTCATCCGGATGCTTGGAATAGCCAAAATCATTCGCTCTTGTGAAAAACTGTTCTCCTCCATCCGTTTCTCTGGCTTTGACTAACTCATTGGTCCTGATCACACCTAAGAGCTCCCTGATTTCAGGACCTACAAGATTTTGACCTCCATCTCCACGTGTTATAGATAAATAAGCTGTTCTGGCATGTACATTATTGGCAAAATAGGATATCATTCTGGTATTTTCATCATCGGGGTGCGCGGCCAGATACAACACCGATCCTAAAAAATTCAGTTTCTCAATCGATTCATAAATTTCAGCCGCATGTGGCTTTTTGGGCGCCTGCGAAAAAGCAGGAAAGCATAGCAACATAGAAACTGATAGCGATACTATATGTTTGATCATAAGTTATTTTTTAATGAAGTTGATAAAACCGTCAAATTCTATAATGGTTAAACAGCGAATACATTCCGGCCAAAATCAGCGCGCTATATACTAGAGCGCTTCTTTGGGATACTCTGCAGCAAATCTAAAGAAATATAGTGTTCATTCATCGATATTAAGAAAACCTTAACATTTAAGATTGTTGATATACTAGCCAAATAAATTTTCAAAGTTCAACATTAAAATAATATATTTGTATGCTTGCTGCCTTCCTAAAGGTTCAAATGCAAATTTTCAAATAGATCTGATTCTTTTTCAATCAGATAATTGCTAAAAACATTAGGGATCGTAGCACTAATATCAACATATTTTTAAATTAAAAAGAATGAAGTTTATAGTTTCCAGCTCTCAATTATTGAAACAGTTACAAATTCTAGGTGGGGTGATCAATACCAATAATACCTTGCCTATACTTGATAACTTTCTTTTCGAGTTAACTGATAATCAATTGAGAATTTCTGCCTCAGATCTTGAAACCACCATGAGTACTTCAATAGATGTTGAAGCAGATACGCCAGGTGCTATTGCGGTACCGGCAAGACTGTTATTGGATATACTTAAAACTTTTCCTGAACAACCATTGACTTTTAAAGTTGAAGATAATAATACGATTGAGATCAATTCGGATAGTGGTAAATACGCCCTGGCTTATGCTGATGGCGAAGAATTCCCGAAAGCTGTTGAACTCGAGTCTCCTAGCAGCACCACTTTAAAAGCCAGTATTCTTGCAACAGCGATATCAAAAACAATATTTGCCTCAGGAAATGATGATTTAAGGCCTGTAATGAGTGGTGTGTTTTTTCAATTGAGTCCAGAAAACCTGATCTTCGTTGCAACGGATGCGCATAAACTTGTCAAGTATATTAGAAAAGACGTTAGTGCCAATGAGGTGGCCGAATTTATCATGCCGAAAAAGCCTTTGACACTGCTTAAAAATATCTTATCTGGAAATGATGAAGATGTAGTTATTGAATACAATGATACCAATGCCAAATTCAGTTTTGGAAACAGCACCTTGATTTGCCGACTCATTGATGGGAAATATCCTAACTATGAAGCGGTCATCCCAAAGGAAAATCCAAATAAACTGACACTTGACAGAAACTCATTCTATAATTCTGTAAGGAGAGTTTCTATATTCTCAAGTAAAACAACCCATCAGATTCGCCTTAAAATGGCTGGAACAGAACTAAAAATCTCTGCAGAGGATCTTGATTTCTCCAATAAGGCCGATGAAAGATTACTTTGTAGCTATGAGGGAGATGATATGCAAATAGGATTTAATTCTCGATTTTTACTAGAAATGTTAAATCATTTAAATTCGAATGATATCCTATTGGAAATGTCTTTGCCCAACAGAGCAGGGATCTTGACCCCTATCGACGGATTAGAAGAAGGAGAAGAAATTACGATGCTTGTCATGCCTGTTATGTTAAGTAATTAGATATATTAGACCGTCAGTTTCTTTAATATACATAAAACCATGACCTAAAGTTCATGGTTTTTTTTATGTATATTGATCACTATATGATAAGACTAAATCTATAGATTGATCAAACCATCAAATTTCACCTAAAGATAACGGTATGATTTTTGAATCCCATATCTTTGTAACAACAGAAAAAACATATTAAAATTTTGTTTAATAGAAAGTCTACTATGATTAAGGACTTCTATAATTTATTCCAAAACAAAATTTTACGTTCCGATTTCTATCGGAAAAAATCAAAATTTATATTATGAAAACCAACTATTTATCGATATTACTACTAACTATAAGTTTAATTAGTTTCTCTTCTTTCGCTCAAACAGAAAATGAGGAACCACTGTTAGGCTTGCCAGGAGATAACCTGGACCTTTATGCTGTATTGGATCTTTTTCAGAAGTCAAAGACTATTGAGGATTTTGAAAAATCTTTGAACGAAGAAGCTACTGGAATTAACAATATAGATCTTGACAACGATGGCAAGGTTGATTTTATAAAAGTTGTAACCGAAAAAAATGGAGACGATTTCTTGTTTATTCTTCAGGATCCAATAAGTGAAAAAGAAACTCAGGATGTTGCTGTGATCTCAGTATCAAAAGATGCAGCAGGTAAAGTTTCTATGCAGATCATTGGTGATGAAACTTTATACGGTAAGGATTATATAGTTGAGCCCGTTTCCAAACCAACTAACTCTGTTACAGCAAATCCGGCATATGCTGGTGAAGACCCGGTTACTGTAAATGTTCAGGCAAAGACAGAAGTAATCGTTGTTGAAGCGGCACCTGTTGTACAATATGTATATTCACCGGTTTATGTACCTTATGCTTCACCGTATTATTATGGCTATCACCCATATTGGTGGAGACCGGTTGCCATAATTGGAATTGGTATTTATAGACATAATCATTGGCATCATCATGGTAGTTATCATGGTGGTCGTTATGGCCATACATCAGTCAACATCAATGTCAATAATCGTAACACGATCAACAATTACAATAAAAACACAAGAAATACCTCTAACCGTGTTAGTAACAATGTCAATAAAGGGAATTTCACTACCGCTGGGAAAGGTGGAACTCGCCCATCAACAACACAAGCTGGCCGCGGATCAGGAGCTACGGCCTCTAACAGGGCATCAGCAAAGCCTTCAACATCACAGTCGGGGCGAACCAAAAGCGGAGCTTCAACGTCTAATAGAGCTTCAACATCTAACAGAGCCTCTACCTCTGGATCTAATAGGTCATCAACATCACAAGCAAAAAGATCATCATCGCCGAGTTCATCAAATAGGTCTTCTTCTGCAGCTAGATCAGCGTCACCATCGCGCTCATCTAGTATGAATCGCTCACGAGGAGGAGGAGGTCGAAGACGATAAGTCTTTATTAGAACTAATTATAAAAAAAGAGGCTGCTCAAAATGAACAGCCTCTTTTTTTGTTTTTCTATCACCTATCTAATCCTCAAACTCTTCTATAGGCATATCAGAAGCACTCATATCTCTAAGGCATACGTACTTACCGTCTCTTTTTTCAAACAAACTCATATAATTTCCTGAACTTACAATAGTATTGGTAGAATCAACAACCGTATAGGCACCTATTTCCAATACTTGATCCCCATCCTTTGACGCAAAAATTTCATTTGTTTTAAATGAGATTACATTAGAATCTGAACTCAAATCAGGTTTCAGAAATTCCAATCGCTCTGCTTTATCTGTAATAGGAGCCATGTTTTGATAAAAAGTAATGGCGTCATCTGCATAATACCCTATTTTCTTCAATTCTCCGCTATTATATACCTCAGCAAACTCGTTTTCTCTAGCCTGAATCTCTTTTTTGATCTGTTCTTTATCTATCAATGCAGGAGTTGATTTTTCCTCATTTATAGTACAAGAAGTCATTAATAAAAACAGATAACCTAATACTGTTCCTTTTACAACCATGTTTTTCATCATTATCCTTTTTATAAATTAAATTTTGTGTTTATATCAAAAGTAATGTAAAAATAGCAATTTAATTGGCTCTATATATGAGTAAACAATTCTTATCATAAAAAAAATGATTTGTGAGCGTAATATGTTAAGCCATTGCTCTATACCATTATCAAAAGAGCTATGCTCAATTCAAGAATTAATGAGTCGTAAAACAGAAACAGGTTCTTGATAAATAATTAATAAGTCAACTTCAATTTATGAATAGTCTATAGGAAGAGTAGGTAAATAACATCATTATTATGACGATTATGTATATTCTGTCACGCAAATAAATAGCTAATATTCTAATTATCTTGACATTAACCTATGGCAATATTTTGCTAATTCAACTGTTATTAGTATATTCGCCTTAAGAAAATAGTTGAATCCCCTAGATTTCAATTTATTTTTTAGTAAAACTGATCAACTAGTATTAAGGTAATAATCTAAATATTAGTGCTTTATGTATTGCATAAAAAGGAAGTTTAACGAAATTGCATCTATGAAAAGAAAACTACTCGCTACTTATATCTTGTTGGCTGTTACCTTTACTTCCTTTGGACAAATGGATTATTCCGATGTGAAGTTTAGGAGTTACATCTATAAATATAAAGAATCTGACCCAAGGACTTCAGAACTTGGAATAGAGAAAGAATTGCTTGCTGAAATTGTTCAATTACTTGGAAAAGATATTTATTCTAAAGAACAACAGGATGAAATCGTCTACAAAACCTGGTTAGCAATGGCTAAGCCCAGAGTTTTTGATTATGTCTTTAAGGACTTTGCTGTGTCTTCCAATAAAAATTGGGGCTCGGAGAATGGTAATGGTGAGATTGTACTGGAACCTAACCCCTATCTTACTGACTGGACCGTTAGTGACGATGAATATCCTTATTTCCAACTGGCACTAAATAAAATTCTCGAACACTTTCAACTAATGACCTATGGTGATGACGCGGAAAGTGTTGCCTCTTCCTTCAATGAATTATTGATTACAAAAGAATTTAAATTTACGGACCCTAAAGATGATGACTGGGCCTATTCATATATAGAAAGTGTGAATACTGAGTTACAAAAAGAAGGCTTGGTAGCCCTTGTAACAAAAGGATATTACAATATAATTGTATGCGATATTAACAGTAAAGAGCAGCTCACAGAATTGTTCGAAAAATTTAGATGGGAATTGGTTCAACCTTAAATTCTCTCTAAATCTCCCCTCATTAATCTGCTTTATCTTTTTAAAGCAGATTTTTTTTTAAATTTACCCAATAATTAGATGGGTAAACCGTTTAATTTGCAATCAGATGCTATCTGTTAATTTAAAACAAGGTGAAAAAATTCGTCATATTATTTATTGTGCTTTTTTATGGCATTGGTGCCTTTTCTCAGCAAAAGGATTATACAGCCATCAAATTCAAAAGTAAGTTGAGGAATTACACTAAAGTAATGCCAAAAACTAAAGAATTTGGTATTGACAAGGAGTTGTTTGTCCAATTGGTCGAGATGTTGACCATCGACATATATTCTGAAGCTCAAAAGGCTGATTTGTCTAATAAACTATGGTTAGCCGTTTCCAATCCTCAAAAATTTGATTTTGTTTACAAGGATTATTCTTTAAAAACGATCAAAAACTGGGGTGTCAAAATAAAATTTGAGGACCCTAATTTTGAACCAAATCCGTATCTGGCCAAATGGACTGTTACAGAAGATGAATTTATCTACTCACATTGGGCCATTACACAAATTATGACCTATGAAGGATTAATGGCCTATAGTGAAAAGGCCAAGGTAGCACAGAAGGCGATCAATGAGTTGATCTTACTCGAGAAATTGAAATTTTATCAGGCAAGACCCGACGAATACGCATATGACTATCTCCACCGAAACAATGCACTACTTGAAAAAAGAGGCCTGGTCGTTCTGATCTATAACTATCACTTTGACTATATCGTATGTAAAATTGACGATAAGGACAAAGTCATGGAATTACTCAACAAGCTCAAATTGGAATATGTTGTACCTTAGTACATGTTATTTTTCTTCCACTGCAAAGGCATCTAAAGGATCGCCAAATCCTATAAACAGAATACAAGGATCTTTACTAAGACATTTAGCTGTATGCGGTTTTTTAGCCGGTCCGTAGGCATAATCACCCACATTCATAGTTTGTGTCGATTCACCCTTATAAGTCACTTGCATTTTACCTGTTAGCAGGACCATTCGTTCATGAGAATTATGCCAATGGTTCGGTATTGACGATTTTCCATTTACTTTGAACAACACATCTACATCTTTTTTTGAAGGATCACCATGTAAGACTGCTATATTGCAACCTTCAGGCATGAACGGAGGACAACCACCCCATTCCAAGGAAGGGTCATCAAATGACCTCTTTACCGAGTTCTCATCGACATCTGAAGTAGTCATTTGGGCAGTGGTTACACCATAGGTTAAAAGTGCTAAAAGTATGATGCTAATTTTGAACTTGGATGATAAAATAGTTGATTTCATGACGTAAATGTTTATAGGTTAGCGACCTACAAGTTACAAAATTTATTCTAATACCAATTTTGTGTCATGCTCATCTCCTTTTAAAATGAAACTAATCCATAAAACACGTAATTCAAACTCGAATACTCCATTTTACTTTGGTTGATTAATTACAAAAAAAAAACCGCCATAAAGGCGGTTTTTTTAAAGGTTAGTTTATTTTGGCAAAATTATTCTAATACTTGATTGATTTTTTATTCAATATAG
>CAJQNF010000091.1 GCA_905479625.1 uncultured Flavobacteriaceae bacterium
ACGGCAGTTGACCATTTTAAAAGATATGGGAGTGGACGCCATCAGAAGTTCTCATAACATGCCGTCACTGGAGCAATTGGAACTCTGTGATGAAATGGGATTTATGTTTTTAGCTGAAAGTTTTGACGAATGGGCCAAGCCGAAAGTAGAGAACGGCTATAACCGATTTTTTGAAACAGATGCAGAAAAGGATATTGTAAACTTGATACATGCCACAAGAAATCATCCAAGTATTGTGATGTGGAGCTCAGGAAACGAGGTCCCTGACCAATGGGGTGCTGAAGGAGTCAAAAGAGCCAAATGGTTACAGGATATTTTTCACCGGGAAGACCCAACCAGACCGGTAACCGTTGGAATGGATCAGGTGCAGGCCACCTTGGAATCAGGGTTTGGAGCGCTGTTAGATATACCGGGTCTCAATTATAGATTGCATTTATACGAGGAAGCTTATGAAAGATTTCCTCAGGGCTTTCTGCTAGGTTCTGAAACGGCCTCAACAGTGAGTTCCAGAGGTGTTTATAAATTTCCAGTTGAAAAGGGGGCAATGAAACAGTACGATGATTTTCAATCTTCGTCCTACGATTTGGAATATTGTGATTGGTCAAATGTACCTGATGATGATTTTGTCTTGCAGGATGATAAGCCTTGGGTGATAGGGGAGTTTGTCTGGACCGGATTTGACTATTTAGGTGAACCAACCCCCTATGATGAAATGTGGCCGTCGAGAAGCTCTTATTTTGGTATATGTGATTTAGCTGGATTGCCCAAAGACAGATACTATCTCTATCGAAGCAGATGGAACACAGAAGCTGAAACCTTACATGTACTTCCGCATTGGAACTGGGAGGGAAGAGAAGGTGAAGTGACTCCTGTTTTTGTTTATACCAATTACCCAAGTGCTGAACTTTTTGTGAATGGTAAAAGTATGGGTATGCAGCATAAGAACGATTCAAGCCCTCAAAATCGCTATCGTTTGATGTGGATGGATGTTACCTATGAACCAGGGACGATTAAAGTGATCGCTTATGATAAAGGTGGTAATCAAAAATTATCCAAACAAGTAAGCACAGCAGAAGAGCCCTATCAGCTTAAATTAGAGGCTGACAGGACAACTCTTAAGGCCGATGGTAAGGACCTGTCATTTGTAACTGTCTCAGTGGTTGATAAGAAGGGCAACTTTTGTCCTACAGCCACAAATCAGTTAAAATTTAAAGTAAAAGGAGCAGGGACATATCGGGCAGCTTGTAATGGAGATGCCACTTCATTGGAAATGTTTCACTTACCGACGATGCAATTGTTTAGTGGTAAACTTGTCGTATTGGTGCAGTCTACATCGCTTGAAGGGAATATCAATTTGACAGTTACCGGCAAAGGTTTAAAAAAGGCAGAATTGCCTTTACAAAGTTTTCAATAGAAAGTATTGAATGAATCCTTTTACAGGAAATTACTGTTTGTTTAAACGCTGGATGAAATGATTTTGATGAGGCTTTTTTAACAGTATCTTTATCTAAAAAAAGAAAATTAATAAGATGTCACAAGTACATGTTTTAAATGGTGATGCCTTACTTGATCAGTTTCCTGAATTTTTACCCGGGGAAAAACTTGTGATGAGGGAGTGCTTGATTGAAGGCCCTGTAAATAGCCCTTCTTTAGATGCTTTTTATAAAGACAGAATAGCCTTCTTGAAATTTGAATACAAGGCAACAGAGGAGAAATACCAAACAAGCACAATTGAAGAATTTGAAAAGTTGACTCAGTTACCAAACGATGTTGACATAAACCTTTGGTTTGAACAGGATTTGTTTTGTCAGGCGAATCTTTGGTTTATATGTGCTTACCTTATATTGCATAAAAAATCAAACCCGGTGTATCTAATTATGCCGCGATCTTTTTCTTCCCATGGTTTTGGGGCTTTAGATTCAAAAGAATTGAGTTCGCTGTATGATGATAAAAAACCATTCCTTCACCTTACAGAATTTTCAGCCCTATGGGAATTTTACAAGCTTGATAAAAACGATGAACTTTGGCAGTTAACTCTTGAATTAGCTGACGCACATCCCTTTCTTAAAGAAACGGTGCAAGCCCATTTAGATCGAATAAGAGTTAAGGGTTCCCTTGGGAGACCAACAGAAAGTTTGATTAGGATCATCAAAGATTTACATACTACAGAATTCGGACCTGTATTCAAAGAGTTTTGTTCTAGAGAAGGTGTTTATGGGTATGGAGATAGCCAAGTGAAAAGATTTTTTAATGAAATTATCACAAATAGGTGGCATGAGTAGTAAAGTGTGCCATCTAGTTGTTAAACAGCAATAATTAACCTTATGAAATTAGTGAAAAATGAAGGAAAAGTATCATAACGAACAAACCTTTGAAAGAAAGGATTTTTCTGGGGGTAAAATGGAAGAAGCTGATTTTGAAGCCTGTACTTTTGTGGCCTGTGATTTTTCTGAGGCTGATCTTTCTTTAATGGATTTTATCGATTGCCGTTTTACCGATTGCAACCTCAGTTTGGCCACGCTCAATGGAACGCTATTTCAGGATTGTGATTTTCAGGACTGTAAAATGCTTGGGTTAAAATTTGAGAATTGTAATGCTTTTGGCTTGAAGGTTCAGTTTCATGGTTGTACCTTAGACCATTCATCTTTTTATAAGGCTAAAATGAATCAGACTGTTTTTTCCTCTTGTCAACTGCAGGGAGTTGATTTTACTGAAGCTGAGCTGACTGGAGCAAGTTTTTCGAATTCTGATTTAAAGGAAGCTGTTTTTGAGAGGAGCAATCTTGAAAAGTCCGATTTTAGAAATGCCCGTAATTTTATCCTGGATCCTGAAAGAAATAATTTAAAAAAAAGCAGCTTTTTACGAAGTGACCTTGCAGGATTGTTGAGTAAATACCAAATTAAAATAGATGAGGTTTGAGCTTTACTAAAATCCGAATAGGATAAATTGACTCAGTAGGTGAATAGCAATGAAATCAAACTTATGAAATTAGAACATATCGGAATTTGGACCAAAGACCTCGAAGTAATGAAGGTTTTTTATATGACTCATTTTAACATGGATTGTAATGAAAAATATGTGAACGTTAAAAAGGGATTTTCTTCTTATTTTCTTTCATTCGAATCAGGAACTAGAATAGAATTGATGCATAGGGAAGATATCAATGATCCTGCTTTTAAAAAAGGGCAGACTATTGGCATGGCTCATATGGCAATCTCTTTAGGGTCAAAATCAGCCGTTTTGAAATTAACGAATAAGTTTCGAGAAATGGGGCTCAAAATTATTGGTGAGCCAAGGACTACTGGCGATGGTTATTTTGAAAGTGTAATTGAAGACCCTGAAGGTAATTGGATCGAACTTACTACCTAGAAGCATGCTTGAAAGTCATGTATATATCTAATGTCACGAATAAATTAAAATAAACTAACCCAACAAAATTCAAATATGCTAGCGTCAAACAAAATTAAACTTAGCCTTTTATTGTTCATACAAGTATTATTTCTCACGGCTCAGGATATAGAACAATCGAATCTTTTGGATATTGACCGTATTTATTCAGGGGAATTTAAGAGTGAGACTGAACAAGAAATACAATGGATTGAGAATGGCGATGCCTATGTCATTATTGAAAAATCAGATGCCTTAGATGAGGCAGATGAATTGGTACGCTACGAAAGTAAAAGCCAGGAAAAAAGTATCTATGTGGCTGCAGCTGGATTGCAAATTGATTCCGGCTCTTTGTCTATAGAGAGCTTTTCATTGTCACCAGATGGAACTAAGGTGTTGATCTTTACCAATTCGAGCAGGGTCTGGAGGGCAAACACAAAAGGTGATTACTGGGTGTATGATCTGAATTCAAAACAATTGAATCAGATTGGTGCTGGTTTTGATGCATCCTCCTTAATGTTTGCGAAATTTTCTTCGGATAACAGTACAATTTTCTATGTTCATGATTTCAATGTTTACCAGGAAAATACTACCAGCCAAGAAATTGTGCAGTTGACTTTTGATGGCACAGGTGATATCATTAACGGCACCTTTGATTGGGTCTATGAAGAGGAATTTGGAAAAAGAGATGGTTTTTCCGTTAGCCCGGCTGATTCAAATCTGGCATTCTGGCATTTAGACGCTTCGGATACCGGTGTTTTTTATATGATCAACAATACAGATTCCATTTATTCTCAGCCCATTCCGGTGCAATATCCTAAAGTTGGGGATGCACCATCTGCTGCCAAAATTGGTGTGATTGATCTGAAATCAAAAAGCACAAAATGGGTGGCCTTACCAGGAGGTGAACGAGAAAATTATATCCCTGGCATGCAATGGGTGAATGATGATCTGTTA
>CAJQNF010000092.1 GCA_905479625.1 uncultured Flavobacteriaceae bacterium
GGTACGATTTTGCAAAAAGCCTTAGGAAAAAGCCCCTTGTTTACATTCTTGATCGCTTTGTGTACATCCTCTTTTTGAGCAGAAACCCCTCTTAAACTATATCTATTGTCTTGGCTACTCATGATCCTTTCTTTTTGTTCAATAAATATAGGTACTTTTTATTGTAGTCAATGATGGCCTTCCCTTTGAGAAGGATATCAGCCCCCAGTATTCCTTTTACAGGACTGGCTTCTTGTTTTTCAAGTGCTTTATTGATATGACTTAGATCTATCAATATCAATGAGATCTTTTTTAGTTTGAACTTGCCAACCACTATCTTGTTCTTATTTGATATCAAGGTGTCAATTTCACTTGGACCGGCACCGCTCGCCTTGTGCTCAGACGCTTCTGTAGCAAGGTCAAAATAAGAAATGTCGTCCATTCCTACACAAGATTTTGAAGCACCTGTATCTAAGATAAAATTTCCTTTTATCCCGTTGATTTTGGCTTTGATCTCAAAATGATTCGTGACGGTTTTTTTAAGCTTGATCCTGACATATCCCTGATCAAATAAAAATTCTTTCAGATCCTGCATGCGCTATAAAACTGATTTAAATTGTTCCAGAAACCTGACGTCATTTTCATAGAACATTCGGATATCAGGAATTTGGTATAATAACATGGCTATTCTTTCAATACCCATTCCAAAAGCGTATCCGGTATATTTTTCGGGATCGATATTGGCATTTTTAAGAACATTAGGGTCAACCATTCCGCAACCCATGATCTCGAGCCATCCTGTGCCTTTTGTGATCTTATAGTCAGTCTCTGTTTCAAGTCCCCAGTAAATATCTACTTCGGCACTTGGCTCGGTGAAAGGAAAATAAGACGGTCTTAATCTGATCTTTGATTTGCCAAACATTTCTTTGGTGAAATAGAGGAGTGTCTGTTTAAGATCTGCAAATGAAACATCCGTATCAATATAGAGTCCTTCGATCTGGTGGAATATACAATGGGCTCTTGCTGATATGTCTTCGTTTCTAAATACCCTGCCAGGAGAAATAGTTCTGATAGGGGGTTTGTGATTTTCCATGTATCGCACCTGAACGGATGAGGTATGGGTACGCAATAGTATGTCAGGGTCCTTTTCTATAAAAAAAGTATCCTGCATGTCTCTTGCCGGATGATATTCGGGTAAATTCAAGGCTGTAAAGTTGTGCCAGTCATCCTCTATTTCAGGACCTTCAGACACAGTAAAACCAATTCGTGAAAACACATCTATGATCTGGTTCTTGACTATTGAAATAGGGTGTCTCGCACCCAGCTCAATAAGCTCGCCGGGACGCGTAAGATCTCCATAAGTTTTCTTGTCAGAGCTGCTGTTTTCAAGCGAGCTTTTAAGTTCATCGATCTTTGCATTTGCTGCATTTCTCAATTCATTAAGAGACTGACCGATTTCTTTCTTTAAAGCAGGTTCAACTTCTTTGAAATCAGCGAAAAGCTGTTTAAGAAGCCCTTTGCTTCCTAAATACTTGATTCTAAAGGCCTCGATTTTTTCTGAACTATCGGTTCTAAAATCTTGGATATCATTTAAATGATCAATTATTTTTTGCTTCATTTCTCCAAATAAATTTAGATGGCAAATTTACATTTTTTTGTCGGAATCTAGTTTTAATCCTCGGCAATTTTTGACGTAACAACGACAGGCCTGAGCAGCCAAATAAATAAGTTAAAATTAATGAAAATTAAAGTCCTATTCCATAGCTCGTTATTGGGAATTTAATTATTTTTGCTATGAAAAAATCAAATTATAATAATTTAAACCCTGTATAATTATGAACTCAAAAATTATAGATGCCTTTATGGATGAAGTTGGGGCACGAAATGGACATGAACCAGAATTCATGCAAGCCGTTCAGGAAGTTGCCGAAACGGTGATTCCATATATTGTGACCAAAGATATTTATCATGGTAAAAATATTTTAATGCGCATGGTTGAACCCGAAAGAGCTATTACTTTTCGTGTAGCATGGGTTGATGATCAGGGGGAGATCTGTGTGAATCGAGGATATCGTATTCAGATGAATTCAGCAATTGGACCTTATAAAGGAGGATTGAGATTTCATCCAACTGTAGATATGAGTATTTTAAAGTTTCTTGCATTCGAACAAGTCTTTAAAAACAGTTTGACAACATTGCCAATGGGTGGAGGTAAAGGTGGTTCTGATTTTGATCCTAAAGGTAAATCTGACAATGAGATCATGAGGTTTTGTCAAAGTTTTATGACTGAGCTTTATAGACACATTGGCCCAAATACAGATGTGCCTGCAGGAGATATAGGTGTAGGTGGAAGAGAAATTGGATATTTGTACGGTATGTATAAGCGTCTCAAAAATGAATTTACGGGTGTGCTTACAGGAAAAGGTATGTCTTGGGGAGGTTCTTTGATCCGTCCGGAAGCCACAGGTTATGGTACTGTCTATTTTGCTGAAAATATGCTTAAGACAAGAAATGATTCTTTAAGAGGTAAAACAGCATTGGTTTCGGGGTCTGGTAACGTAGCGCAGTATGCTACCGAGAAGGCGACTCAGTTAGGCGCTAAAGTTGTGACCTTATCGGATTCTTCAGGGTATATTTTTGATGCTGAGGGTATCGATGCTGAAAAGCTAGCTTTTGTAATGGATCTTAAAAATATAAAAAGAGGCAGGATCAGTGAATATGTGAAACAATACCCTTCAGCTAAATTTGTTAAAGGGCAAACACCATGGAATGAAAAGTGTGATATCGCCATGCCATGTGCTACACAGAATGAATTAAATGGAGATGATGCCAAAGCGTTGTTGGCGAATGGTTGTTTTGTTATAAGTGAAGGTGCAAATATGCCTTCTAACCTGGACGCGGTTCATGCTTTTATTGCTGCAAAGATATTGTATGCTCCAGGTAAGGCTTCTAATGCGGGTGGTGTTGCTACCTCAGGATTAGAAATGAGTCAGAATTCTTTGCGTCTGAATTGGACAAGAGAAGAAGTAGATGGTAAGCTAAAAGAAATCATGACTAACATTCACGATTCTTGTATTAAATATGGGAAAGATGAAGATGGCTACATTGATTATGTGAAAGGAGCCAATATTGCCGGTTTTGTTAAGGTGGCTGATGCCATGTTAGCTCAAGGGGTGGTTTAGTTCTTTAAAACAGTTGTAAAAAAAAACCTTTCGTACAAACGAAAGGTTTTTTTTTGAGTATTGAAGTTGTCTTATTTTGCGCTTTTCATATAAGCCGCTAATGCCTCAAGTTCCTCTTCTTTTAAATCTTTTACAAAACCATCAAGGTTAGCTTTCATAATGGCTACCTGACCAGGATCTGTTTCAACAATCGCCTCTTTCTCGCCTTTTAAAAACGCGACCAGGCTTGCATCATATTGATCATATACTTTTACAATATCCTTGATCGAAGGTCCAACAATCTTAGCATCAAGTTGGTGACAGGAAACACAAGTTTTGTCTGTAAAAAGCTTCTCACCCATGGCAAGCATATCGCTTGAAGCAGCAGGAGCTTCTTTAGTAACTTCTTTGGTGGTCTCAACTTCTTTTTTAACATCTTCTTTTTTGGTTTCTCCACAGCTGATCATGGCCAGGGAAAACATAACAAATACAAAAAGTATTTTTTTCATAATACAAATTTTTCTGGTTAAATTATATGAGCAAATTTATTACAAAATTGCCAAATCCTTGCATATAGAGTAATATAATTACACTAATTCATTCTTATGCCTATCTAAGATTAAAAAGTGTTAAATTTACAGGATAATTCAAACATAATGATTGAGAGATTACAGATAGTAAAACAACGATTTGATGAAGTGGCTGATTTGATCATACAACCAGATGTGATCATGGATCAAAAGCGTTATGTCAGGTTAAATAAGGAGTATAAAGACCTTATGAAAATCGTTGAAAAGGGAGAAGAATATAAGGAAGCATTATCAAATATTGAAGAAGCCAATGAGATCATTTCAGATGGTTCTGATGCTGAGATGGTAGAAATGGCTAAAATGGAGTTGGATGAGGCGAGTGCGAAGATTCCAAAACTTGAAGAGGATATTAAATTTTTATTGATTCCAAAGGACCCTGAAGATGCCAAAAATGTTATTGTTGAAATAAGAGCTGGAACCGGAGGAGATGAAGCTAGTATTTTTGCAGGAGATTTATACAGAATGTATACCAAATTTGCGGCTGATAATGGCTGGAAGGTAGAACTTGAAGACTTTAGTGAAGGTACTTCAGGAGGCTTTAAGGAAATCATTTTTAGTATGAGTGGTGAGGAGGTTTATGGAACGATGAAATTTGAGTCAGGAGTTCACAGGGTGCAGCGGGTACCTCAAACAGAAACTCAGGGTAGGGTGCATACTTCAGCCGCCACTGTAATGGTGTTGCCGGAGGCAGAAGAGTTTGATATTGATTTAAAAATGAGTGATGTAAGGGTAGATTACTTTTGTGCCTCAGGGCCCGGAGGACAGTCTGTGAATACGACCTATTCAGCAGTGAGACTTACGCATGTTCCTAGTGGTATTGTAGCACAATGTCAGGATCAAAAATCTCAGCATAAAAATAAGGACAAGGCATTTAAAGTTTTGCGTTCACGTATTTATGAAGTGGAATTGGAAAAAAAATTAATGGCAGATTCAGCAAAACGGAAAACGCTTGTAGCCAGTGGAGACAGGTCTGCAAAAATCAGAACCTACAATTATCCTCAAGGAAGGGTAACAGAGCATAGAATAGGACTAACCATATATGACCTTAATAATGTGATTAATGGAGATCTTCATAAAATTATTGAGGAGTTAAAACTGGAAGAGAATTCAGAGAAACTTAGGTCAACTGAGGATGAATTTTAACATTTGTTTGTGTTAAAGGGATGGCATAACACCTCCCAAAAAGACATAAAAAAACCTGAGGTATAAGCCTCAGGTTTTTTTATATAAGCAAGAATTTTGTTTTATTTAATTTTATCTACTATCGCCTTAAAAGCTTCTGGTTCGTTCATTGCAAGATCGGCAAGAACTTTTCTGTTCAAATCGATGTTGTTTGCTTTGATTTTACCCATGAATTGCGAGTAAGATAAACCGTGCTCACGTGCTCCTGCATTGATACGCTGGATCCATAGTCCACGGAAGTTTCTTTTATTTTGTTTTCTGTCGCGATATGCATAAAGCATTGCTTTTTCAATTGCGTTCTTTGCAACTGTATATACATTCTTACGACGTCCAAAGTATCCTTTGGCTTGTTTTAAAATCTTTTTTCTACGAGCTCTTTTGGCTACTGAATTTACTGATCTTGGCATGTTTTAAATTTTTTTTGTGTGAGGCAGATTTAAAATCGTTTATTGAGCACTAACACATGGTTTATAATTAATTACCTGTTAAACCTTATTGGTTTATTTCAACGCTAATTGTTGTTTGATATTCGCTACATCTGATTTGTGAACCAAACCAGCGTGTGTCAATTTCAATTTACGTTTCTTACTCTTTTTGGTCAAAATATGACTCTTAAAAGCGTGTTTTCTTTTAATCTTACCGGTACCCGTTAATTTAAAACGTTTCTTAGCACTGGATTTAGTCTTCATTTTAGGCATCTTCTTCCTATTTTAATACTTGCTTATAATATTATATTTCCTACTCCTTATTTCTTCTTTTTTGAAGAGATGAACATGGTCATCCTTTTTCCTTCTAGTTTTGGCATTTGCTCAACCGTACCATAATCTTCTAATTCCTGAGCCAATCTCAACAATAAGATTTGACCCTGATCTTTAAATACAATTGATCTCCCCTTAAAGAATACATACGCTTTGAGTTTAGCACCGCTTTCTAAAAATTTGATAGCGTGTTTCTTTTTAAACTCAAAATCATGTTCATCCGTATTCGGACCAAATCTAATTTCTTTTACAATAACCTTAGTAGCCTTAGATTTTAAAGCCTTTTCACGCTTTTTCTGTTCATAAAGAAACTTTTTGTACTCTATGATTTTACAAACCGGAGGACTAGCCTTTGGTGATATCTCTACAAGATCAAGATCCAGTTCATTTGCTATTTCTAGCGCCTTTCTAGTTGGATAGACACCTGTTTCAACATTATCTCCTACAAGACGTACTTCTGGAGCATCAATTTTTCGATTTATCTTGTGTAAATCTTCCTTAATAATTCTCCAAGGCTTTCTGGCTCCTCTGTTTCTTCTAATTGCTATAGCTGTAATATTTTAGTCCCGAAGGATTGGTTACACATTAAAATTGTTGTAATGTTTTATCTATTTCATTCTGAATGATTTTGGCGAACTCTTCTATTGTAAACGAGCCTAAATCACCCTCACTATGTTTTCTCACTGACACTGTTCCTTCGTTTTCTTCATTCTCTCCTATAATCAGCATAAAAGGAATTTTACTCAATTCAGCATCCCTTATTTTTCTGCCAACCTTTTCATTGCGGTCGTCAACGAGGGCGCGAATTTCGTAATTTTCTAGCAAATTTAAAACATTTTTAGTATAATTTTCGTATTTCTCGCTGATTGGTAGTAAAATAACTTGTTCCGGAGTTAACCATAAGGGGAAATTACCTCCGGTATGTTCAATTAAGATGGCTATAAATCTTTCCATAGAGCCAAAAGGTGCGCGATGGATCATCACCGGCCTGTGGAGTTTGTTGTCAGACCCTTTGTAAGTAAGGTCAAATCTTTCCGGAAGGTTATAATCAACCTGAATCGTACCTAATTGCCAGTTTCTACCCAAAACATCCTTTACCATAAAGTCAAGTTTAGGACCGTAAAATGCAGCTTCTCCGTATTCAATTACCGTTTTAAGGCCTTTTTCCTCAGCTGATTGCATGATGGCATTTTCAGCCTTCTCCCAGTTTTCATCACTTCCGATATACTTTTCCTTGTTCTCAGGGTCTCTCAATGAGATCTGCGTAGTAAAATCTTCAAACCCTAATGCACTGAAAACATATAACACAATATCAATTACCGCGTTAAATTCTTCTATCAGTTGGTCTGGTGTGCAAAAGATATGTGCATCATCCTGTGTAAAACCTCTTACTCGTGTTAAACCATGTAGTTCACCACTCTGTTCATATCTGTAAACCGTACCGAATTCTGCATATCTCTTTGGAAGATCCTTATAAGAATATGGCTTCACATTGAATATTTCACAGTGATGTGGGCAGTTCATTGGTTTTAGCAGGAATTCTTCATTCTCTTTTGGGGTATGAATAGGTTGAAAACTGTCTTCACCGTATTTTTCGTAATGTCCTGAAGTCACGTAGAGTTCCTTTTGACCGATATGAGGGCTGATCACCATTTCATATCCGGCTTTTTTCTGTGCCTTTTTCAAAAAATTCTCCAACCTTTCTCTCAATGCTGCTCCTTTGGGCAGCCATAAAGGTAATCCTTGCCCAACCTTTGAGGAAAAAGCAAAGAGCTCCAATTCCTTACCGAGTTTTCTATGATCTCTTTTCTTTGCCTCCTCTAAAAGCTCCAGATATTCCTTTAATTCTTTTTGTTTAGGAAAAGAAATGCCATACACTCTTGTCAGTTGAGGTTTGTTTTCATCTCCTCTCCAATAAGCTCCAGCTACACTCATGACCTTAACAGCCTTGATAATACCCGTATTGGGAACATGGCCTCCACGACAAAGGTCTGTGAAATCGCTATGGTCACAAAAAGTGATATCTCCATCTGTAAGATTTTCGATCAGCTCCACTTTAAACTCATTACTACTTTCTTTATAATACGAAAGTGCATCAGCTTTTGATACGGAACGCATTTGAAATTCAAATTTTTGACGTGCAAATTCAAGCATTTTGTCTTCGATCTTTTTAAAATCGTTTTCAGAAATACTTTCACTTCCAAAATCCACATCATAATAGAAGCCATTGTCAATTGCCGGGCCAATAGTTAATTTAGCTTGTGGATGAAAGAACAAGATGGTCTGAGCCAGCAAATGCGCTGATGAATGCCAAAATGCTTTTTTCCCTTCAGGATTGTTCCAGGTATAAAGTATAAGACTACCGTCTGTGGTCAAAGGGGTCTTGGTTTCAATGGTATTTCCATCGAAATTAGCCGAAATAACGTTTCTGGCGAAGCCTTCACTGATGCCTTTTGCCACTTCCATTGGAGTCGTATTTTTTTCAAACTCCTTTACACTTCCATCCGGTAATGTGATTTTGATCATATGCTCTAAATATAAGGGAGCAAAGATACATATCCGATTTGAAATAAAGAATAGATTCTGATCGTAAAATTTCTGCTTCAAAAGTTGATTTAAAAAAGTGCCTATATATATTATGGTGTTATCATATTTTGAGATCAATTTTCAATTAATTATAAGGCGGAATACTGTTGAAAATATTTTAGATTGAAACTACACATTATCAGCATGTTGTAATTCAGGTAGAAAAAATAACAAAAAAAGTAAAGAAATAATTAGGTTGGTATTCATATTTGGTTGTATTTTTGCAGCCGCTTAAAAACAGTAACACACTTGTTTTAAAGCAAAGTTCAAATTGAAATAGAGCCTAAAAAAACAAACTAAAAAAAATATTTATTTTTATTTGTTGATTAGGAAAAAAGGTTTTAGTTTTGCACCCGCTTTGAGAGGGTGATGAAATTAGAAGAGGGAAGAGAGCGAGAAGAAGAATAGTAGTTCATTGAAAATATTGAAGATTGACAGCGTAACAAAGAGAGTAAAATTATTTGTTTTGGTTTTTCAATTTTAATTGGGAGACCGATCCGAGTCAAAGTTTTTTGAGAAGCTTGATGTCGTACAAGAAATTTAAGAATTTATACGATGGAGAGTTTGATCCTGGCTCAGGATGAACGCTAGCGGCAGGCTTAACACATGCAAGTCGAGGGGTAGCAGGATTTAGTTTACTAGATTGCTGACGACCGGCGCACGGGTGAGTAACGCGTATACAATTTGCCTTTTACTGGAGGATAGCCAAGAGAAATTTTGATTAATACTCCATAGTATTATTGGGCCACCTGGTTTGATAATTAAAGTTCCGGCGGTAAAAGATGAGTATGCGTCCTATTAGCTAGATGGTAAGGTAACGGCTTACCATGGCGACGATAGGTAGGGGTCCTGAGAGGGAGATCCCCCACACTGGTACTGAGACACGGACCAGACTCCTACGGGAGGCAG
>CAJQNF010000093.1 GCA_905479625.1 uncultured Flavobacteriaceae bacterium
AGGCAACGGCCAAACCTTCATTAACCATTGCATTAGGGATTCCATAACTAAATTTGTTATCTTGAATCGCCCAGCCTCGTGACAAATGATGAAATTCGTGAAAAATTGTAGTTTTAATACCTTGATATACCGAATCGATCACTCCACCCTTATAATTACTTGATATCTGAACTAAAACAAGAGGTGGTTGATTAGTCTCTGTCCTGCCAGTTACTCCATTCACAATATCAAGATTCCAATCTACATTTTCAACAATAACTTTTATACTATCTGGTAGATTCGGTAAAAGCTTGCGAACCTCATCTTCTGATTTGCTTATCACTTTACTGATGAAAACTTTTTGCGATTCCGTAAATATGAGAGAATCTTCTTCAAAGACAACGTCTACCTTCGCAATTGGGGATTTTTTCACATTAGAATTGCAGGAAATAATACATAATACTGGGATAATTAAAATAAGGCTTCTAAGTATATTCATTTAATATTTTAACATGAAGACGACACAAAAGTTTTAACGTTACAACTGAGGCTATATTTGCCTAAATTGGAACACAACTTTTCTGCATATGCTGCTTGACCAGCTTTTGTTGGGCATGAGCGTCATATACAATCTTAGCTGCTATTTTTTTTACATGTGGTCATGCTAATTTTCTATTTCCTTTTTAATTTTGAATCGCTGAGCTTTTAATTCTTTATGGGTTATATAGATAATGATGAATACCCCTTTTATCTATAAATTAAATTAGCATAAAAAACGCCTTCTTGGTTCATGAAAGTGCCATCCTTTCTGTTCAAGTCCAATCTTCCTCCCTCAAAATTCGTTGCAGGCAACCCCAATTCTTGGTAAATACAGGCCGTAGCAGCAAAGTCCCATAGGCACCCTCCACCGTTTTCTTTTTTCGGAAGCTTTAACATACACGCAGGGCCATTTTCCAGTACAAGGATGCCATTCAATACTGAACCCGCTCCTGCAATTTCTGTTACCCCATTTAAACGCAACTTCTTTACATGCTCATGCAGCAAGCTTTCTATTTCGGCCTTACGAGGTGTATCCTTCAGCTTTCGATCTGTCACATAAGACAAATGGTCATTTCTATGCTTAATTTCCCAAGGACTACTATTCTTAAAGGCTCCTTTTCCTTTGATTGCATGGTACATTGTATCCGTACTGGGATCAAACACGACGCCAATATACGGTGTCCCGTCTTTTGCGACCAAAGCAATTGATACAGAAAAACCAGGTTGTTTATTAATAAAAGCAAGCGTTCCATCCATCGGGTCAATACACCAGAAATAATCTTCTTCGAATCGACTACCATTATCTTCGGTCTCTTCCGATAAAAGTGCTACATCAAATTCCTCACAGCTAGGATACAGATGTGAAAGAATTACTTTTTCACATGCTAGATCCACTGCTGTCACGACTTGTGAAGCGTAACTATCCCCTCCTTTCTTTTTCTCCACTTTAATCTCATCATTCATATGCTTCTGAATGATTTCTCCTGCTGAAAGAGCTGCTTTTATCGCTATTTTACTTAGTTCTGATAGATTCATTGCTATAGCTTATTGATGACTTCTGTTGTTATACGTTCACTGTAACTATTAATCTTCCAGTGACCGGGACTCCAACCTTTTAAAAAGCGATGAAAATCCGCCCAGGCTACTCGATATAAAGACCGCCATTCAATTTCCAGCGCTTCATTTCTTTCCTTCATTTCACTTTGCAAATGCTCGAAATAGGTGTCCAGGATTCTTGCTTCCAACCGTTCACAATCACTTTCGTTCAGGCAACTTCCTATAAAATAAGCTACATCTTTCATACCACAACCCCCACCTGCATACTGAAAATCTAAACCTGCCACCTGTCCACCTTCAGCAAAACAGAAATTCGCCAGTTTAGCATCACCGTGAACAAAGGTTTTATAGTCACATGAATTTAGTTTTTCATCAATGACAGGAGCTGCCTCTCTCAACCTTTGATCATCCAATACGGCTAGTTCCTGAGGTCTGGTCTCCAAATGCCAATAGGTCCCCACTTTCCAAAGTCCATCCGGATTTTTCCCCAGATAACTTGCGTGAAATTGGGCTAACCAGGCCAAACACTTAGCTATTTCTTCCCACGTGACAACACCTTTACGCAAGTGATAACCAGCTTCATCCAAATCCTCCATCACTATCAGCACCTCATCGTCTTTCGTCTCAATGGCCAGACATTTCGGCAGACGGGCGTTACTATTTTTACTGTATAAGTCATACCATGCAGTTTCTACTTTGTATGACTTCACCTTTCGCCTATGACCAATATCAGTGTTCCATCCTCTAGGGTGATTCTTATCTATGGGCATCTGAACGTGTTTGATCACGACACTATCAACAGAAGCATTCTCCAATCCAACACGCATGATTTTCCCGTACCCACTCCACAATTCCTGGATCATCTCTTTTTCAAATAAAGAAGAGGCTCCTGTTGTCTCGAGAATGATTGATCTAAAATGTTCATTCATAAGCCCGCAAATATAACAAAATGTTAGAGCATGGTTAGTTGCGTGCTTAAGCAACTAATTTGGTAAACAAAAATGAACGAAGTAAAATTCTTTCTGAATTTTCCAAATAAGCAATTGCCAAAGCAATTAACTTGCCTGCCGGCAGACAGGTTATACACTTTGTCAGCAACAGTTTATTTCTTTTCTTCTCGCCTGCCTTAGAAATTAATTAAACATATTGTCGCGGCACGTTAATTAAAAAAATAATGTGATTTTTGGGATTATATTAAGTTTTTATTTAAATTTATAATTGTTTCGTCACTAAACCCATTTACTTTAACCTAATTTCAGGTAATGATGACAACATGTTGAATTTAATAACCATCTAAATAAAAATTAGAAATTAATAAATCCAAAATTATGAAAAAAAATTACCTAGTGATTCTAGTTTTAGCAATAGCTTTATTTTGTAGTAATGAGTCTTATAGTCAAAAAAAATTCACAATTGTGAATGAATCAGGCTTCCTACTTTATGGATTGATGTTAAAGCAAAATAATGAATCAAACATGTGGAGTAAAGATTTAATGACCGAAAGCGAATTTCCGAGCGGAACGTCTTTTTCTGTTACGATTCCAGTAGGTTACACTTGTAATACTCATATGAAAGTAACTTACCAGGTTAACGGAAGGATAATTGAAGAAATATTGGGATGGACAAATTCTTGCACCTACAGTGGTATAAAAATTTTAAAAAACAAAAAGGGAACTTCAGGAAATTGGATGACCTTTGTAAATTTACCTTAAGTTCTTCTTTAGGATTAAAAATAAAAGCTCACTTTTTTAATGTTTATGAAATTAAATATGTGCTGCAACGGTGTTGTGTTCGATTAGTTGCGTGCTTAAGCAACTAATTTGGTAAACAAAAATGAACGAAGTAAAATTCTTTCTGAATTTTCCAAATAAGCAATTGCCAAAGCAATTAACTTGCCTGCCGGCAGACAGGTTATACATATTGTTGTGCTTTCGTTATTATTATTTCTTATGGACTGTCGATTACTTTGCCTAATACCTTTTCTGTTAATTGAAGTAATTCGGTATATCTTTTATATGTATTTCTATTCATTCCTTTTTTACTTGCCATAAATCCTTGAACTGTTCTAAATAATTCATCTGGTTCAGCATCTTTCCATGCTTGATCCATAAGTGGTCCATACACAGTTTGATTTGTTGTGCTTTTGTGCTTTTTACTATCAACAATGATTTAAAGTATTTTAATAATACGTGACGGCATTTTAGGGTCAAGAACTTTTTGCGCGCTTTCAGCTCCGCAAATAGGCAAATTTGTTGGGTCGATTAAGCCAATCTGAGATAATACACTTGCTTGGTCCCAATAAATATGTTCGTGCGAAATTTTATTATCCTTAAATCCAATAATAACAACTACTGCTATTTCTACAAGTTTTCCTGTAGGAGGAACTTCAGGTAACATAAAGTCCATGGGCGTTGTATGCGTGAATTTAATCACCATTTCTTCTACAATTTGATGATTACCAATTGTACTGGATACTTTTGCTATTTGTACATCTGGAGGAAAGAATTTACCTACCAAATGATCTCTGTAAAATTGGCGAACTCCCTGCTTACCAGATCCACCTGCCATTACAGGCACATGATTAAGATGTGGATCATCAGACATAGTTGCCATTGTGGTGTCCAGATCCCCATTTAATTCGGCATCCATATGTCGCTCGAATAGTTCCAACATATTTTGCTGTTGTGTAGTTAAATTATCTGTCATCTTATTTTAGTTCTACTTTGTTATTCGGCTATCGTTTCTCGTTATTAATTCAAATATTTTCGGTTGCATGATACACAACGTACTGGTTTATGATTTTGTTGAGTTGGCACTAAGTTAGCAAATAATCACTAGCTCATAATTCGGCAGCGAGGATTATTTGCAAGGAAAATCAGGTGCAATTAATTATACACGTTGCTGGGCATTTCTTTTTTTATCTTCTTTATAAATAAGTTTTATATCAGGTAATTCAGTAAAATAGTAGTGAACCCATATATAGAGGTGATTAAATAAGGCTACTAAAAGAGCCGCTTTTGACAGCAGTATAAGTCCCGGAATCCATAGAATTAGGAATCCATAAATATACATTCCATTAGATGTGTACTTGAAAATTCCTTTTTTGACAAATGATTCATTTTTAAATTCTTCCGGCTTAAAATGATCTAATCCAAAAGCTCGATCCATTCCAAAGTATTTTTTAACTGAATAAAAAAGATAAACTGAGGGAATCAACAAAACTACTGCCGATGTGTATGCTAAATAGGTATTTATTTTCAAGGTGTATGAATTTGAAATGGCTAATAATACAATAGTCAATAGCCTTGAAAAAATGAGAATTCCAAAACCTAATTTGAATACGTTAAATCCATTAGGCCCAAATATTTTTGACATACTACCATAAT
>CAJQNF010000094.1 GCA_905479625.1 uncultured Flavobacteriaceae bacterium
ATTTCTCCCCGAATGCCAGTTATCGAAAGGTAACTGGTTTATTCATTTTTTGGCTACTTTCCCACTATTTAGATGACGATTGTCCTGACAAGGCTAAAATTCTACTTGTCAAATCGGGAAGTTCCATATTTTTATCTAAAGGAAACATGGGTCGTTGAATCCGTTTATAGTCCAATCTTTCGAGGTCCTGATCAACTCCACCAGGGGTCAAAGCCATGATCCAGTCAGCCCTCATATCATAGAGTTCAGGAACTAAATATCCAATTTTCACAACAAGAATATCTGACTTTCTAGGATCTAGACCCAAACGTGTAAAATCCTTTTCCTTATGATAAGGTTTCCTCTTTTTGGTAACGATCACTGAAACACTCCCGACTTTAACGACTACCTCAATTTCAGCATTCTTGTCACCTTTTTCAATAGCTGTGATCACTCCTTTAAGTTTAATTGGCGGAGCATATCTATTGTCAACTGCTGCTCCTGCTATTCCTTCAACTTCACCTCCTACCCCTGCCTTTACAGCTAATGCTACAAATTCGGGCCCTGGAATTGATGCATAGATGAGTGTTTTGCCTGTATCTGATTGAAATTCTGATTTTTTAAGAATTTCCCGTAGGGTCCAGGTCACGTCTCCCGCTCCCCCAGCTGTAGGGTTGTCACCCATATCGCTTATAATATAGGGTTGTTTTTGACTGGACATAGCAAGCTTCAAACTCTCTTCAAGCGTTGCTGTAGGTGCCACAAAAACAAATTCATTTCTCACCTCCCAAAAACTATTTGCCAACTCTTCTGCTGCTTTAGTCACTGCTTTTTGATCATCACCGGTCACCATGACAACTGCATGATTTCTGGGTTCATCCGCCCAAGCATATCCAATCCAGATGGCCGCATCTATGATTCCTTCTCTTTTGGTAATTGGATCCACTTTTGCATATAAACTTTTACCAGGCTCAATTCTGGTGCTCGTCTTTTCACCAGGCAATAATATAGGAACAGGAATCCAGGCCTTAAACTGCGGCTTCCCTTTTCCATTTTCAAGGCGGTCCAGTAAATTTTCAAGAGCTCGTTTCTTTGATTCCATGGCATCCTCATGGGGTGCCATTCTATAGCAAGTAATGAGATCACTTTCTTCTGCTAACTTTTTTGAAACATTTCCATGAAGATCCATTGAGGTGGAAATCAAAGTTTCATACCCGACAACTTCCCTGATACGTGAGATAAAATCACCTTCGGCATCATCAAGATCAACAACACTCATCGCTCCATGTATATCTAAAAATAATCCATCATAAGGGAGATTGGCTTTTAGCATCTCCAAGGTTTTGCCTAATAAAGCTTCATACGCTTCTTTGGTCACAGCTCCCCCGGGTAATGCATGCCCGGTTATAGTTGGGAACCACTTTGCCCTGTTACGATCCATTGAATCTTTTGCCATAAATGGATAATAATCTAAAACCGCATCTCCGCTTCTGGCATGAAACGCTTCTTCATGAGTTCGGGCAGGCGAAAAGGTACTTGATTCTATCGCGATTCCTGCAATCGCTATCCTGGGTAAATTTTCAGTTTCGACACTGCTATCTGAAGCAGTTTTTTCTTTGGGTTGACCACAGGATGTTAAAAGTAGTATATGACATACAAGGACAAAAAAGGATAATTTCTTCATAAGAATTCAACTATTACATAAGATTAAGGCCACCAAGTCACTCAAACAGGCAGGTCCAGATGTAAAACTCCTAAAATAAGTCATCTTACGACACTAAAAATAACAATAATATTTATGGTTCAAGCTTAGAATTCACCTCTTTTATGAACTCAAAAGTAAAAAGGTCTATCCAAATTATTGGATAGACCTTATATTGATAGGAACATTAATTCACAAAAGCCAAAAGCTCATTGAAATTAATTCACGCGTTTTACATCTTTGATCTTTAAAACTTCCATGACCTTATTCATTTTCTTCACATCGATATCTTTGGCAAAGTCAACTGGAATTACAGCAATTCTATAAATTAGATTATCAGTATCCTCTGGATTCAATATGTTGAGGTTAAACGTACCATCCAAGAACAACCTCACATCAAATAATGTATAGTCAAAAGCGTATAAAAGTACGTCACTTCCTATAAAGATCGTTTGTGGAAGGGGCTCCCAAATATCGCTGCCCTCAAATACGCCCATGAGTCTGTAAACCATTATCACATCACTTTCCAATACTTCTATTTCAGATGGAATCTCAACAAAATATTCAAAATTAGTTCCGGCATTCAGATCTGCTTCAACTTCAAATACAAGCCCTGGCAATCCAATACCATCAAGACCATCCTGTCCAGGAGGACCAGGAGGGCCAACTGTGCCTTCACATGAAATTAAAATTAAAGCTATGAGTGATAACGTGTATAGTTTTTTCATAATTAATGGTTTTACCCTAATCTGACAATTATCGGGCCAAAATTTTTTAATTATTGCCTTTGTGGGGCCTTATTACTTTTTATTATTCTCTATTGGAACATTGTAAATGAATCTAATACTAGCAATCAGTCCATCATGAAAGGAAACGTTTTTTTGTATCCTGTTATCCCCAAAACTAAGCAATGGAAGGCTAAAGTCTACTTTTTGATCAGCTTCATATTGAGCGTAACTGCGACCCAAAGCATATCCGAATCTTCCTTCCAAAAATATATTTCCAAAAAGCTGGTACCTGGCAAATAAAGATTCATCTATACTTTGTCTTTCTATATAGTCTCCCTCATATGCTGGATCTCCTAACCTAAAGGTTGTAACAAAACCAAAATGACTAATTCCGGCACTAAGCTTCTCATTGACTTTGTATTTTACTTTTCCATAAATTGGAAATAAACCTGTAACGGACCACCTTTCAGAAATTTGCCAGTCGAGATTCACCAATGGAACCAAATTAGGTCCAAAGAATTCCCGATTATAAAGGGCACCAAATCCGATTTTTAAGCCATCCCGAAACTTTTTCTCATAGAGAAACATAACGCCTAATTGAAAATGATCTATATCAATATTTTTAAAGTCACTCATTAATCGTGGAGCCAAAAAGACTTGAATAGCCCGGTCCTTAGAGAATTTCTTGTACAAACCTGTTCTAAGAATTATCCCATGTAGATCTATTGGGTTCATTATTTCAGGAGGCATATCTTCATCATTACCCACATGGAAATAGAAATAGTTAAGACTATTATACCATATCGATTTCTCATTCATTTTAATGGGCGCCACCAAAGAGGCCATGGCCCCATACTCTTTTGCTTTACTTTTATAAATAGAATCATAGGATTGAGGAAATCCATACCTTCCAGTAAGGGTAAGTATATCTAGCGTTTCCTGAGCTTGAGCAGCAGCAGATAGGATCAATACAAGTAATAAACAAGCAAAATTTTTCATCTTTTTATGACTATAAATATTATTTGAATTAACTTCAAATTAAAGAATAATTACAAGAATTCGAGATTTTGATTACCCCAAATTAATACTCTTTTAAAGAATATTTGATCCAAAGTAGTCATAACATTAATGTGATCTATACTCAATCAGATTTATTTAAAAAAAAACTTCAGCTTGAGCTGAAGTTTTTTAATGTGTTATATCCTTAAAGGACGCTAATAATTCGTGGTTTGCATATAGTCGAGGCTCTTTTTTACACTTTCCATTGGTGTAAAGTTATAACGCTCTACTTCAACAATACCGTATTTAAGACCTGATTCTTTTTTATGCTTAAAGATCGTATTAAAGTCCATCTCTCCGCTTTCTCCTAATTCCATTGCATCTTTGATATGCCATAACATAAATCTACCAGGATACTTTTCAAAATATTTTACAGGATCTTTCCCACCATGTGTGATCCAGTACAAATCAAGTTGAAACATCATTTTGTCAGGATCGCTCAATTCGACCATATGGTCATACAACGGCTTACCGTCAAACATTGTGGTAAATTCTTTATCGTGGTTATGATAGCCAAAATAAATACCTTTATCTCTACATTTTTCTCCAACTGCATTGAAATATTCCACGTATTTCTTCAACCCGTCAAGACTCTCATAGCCTTCTTTACTCATCCAAGGCTGTACGATCCATTTAACACCTGCAGCAGCATGTGCGTCTATAGCCTTATCCCACCATGCCATCGTTTCATCCCATTTCTCTTTGCTTGGCAAGTTCTGACCTGTATGAGACCCCAGGAATTGTAATCCATTATCTTCGCATAATTTTCTAAATGCCAGTGGCGTCATTCCATAGAATAATCCATCTTTATAGCCGGCCGCTTCAACAAACTTGAAACCCATCTCTCCTACTTTCGCAACAGTACCCTTCACATCCTTATTCATATCATCCCTTAAGGAATACAATTGCAATCCTACAAATTTGTCTTTTGGCTCAGGATCAACTATTGTAAAACCCTGAAACATCAAGGCCACAAAGCCTACTAAAAGCAGTCCTTTTAGGGCCATCTTTTTAATTCCCATAATTAAATTTTTAAATTCTTAAAATATTTTAGTTTGTCCATAAACAAAAGCCCTTAGCCTACATCTTTTATTACACTAAAATCCCTTGTCGATGACCCTCAAATTTACCAATTATTGATTAGACAATCAACTACTTATACCTGAATTTCATTGTTTTAGTTCAATAAATATTAAGTGTAACCCTTTTTATGGGTTTCATTTGATAAAAAGGGCTCAATTCAGACAAAGGCCAGTCATTAAACCAATCGCTTCCTTCAGAATTACTTTAGAATACAGAGATAGATTTGCGTCATTAATATGAATCCATTAAAATATTTTAGCTATGAAAAAAAATATGATTTTGGCACTTTTTACCATTTTTATGGTAACACTTCAAAGCTGCCAGGAGGAAAAAAATGAAGACACTGCTAGAGTTCAATTGAGACTGGTTGACGCATCTGGAGATTATGATGAAGTTAATGTTGAGATTATTGACATTCAATACATGAGTACTGAAAATCAAGGCTGGACGAGTTTTACTCCCGCACAAGAATACCCCATAAAGGTCGATCTTACAGAGCTTATTGCAGGAAACGACCTGTTATTATCTGATGAAATCATCCCCGCAGGTATGATCAATCAAATTCGTTTGGTACTTAGTGAAAATAACACGCTTTTATTGAAAAATACTGCTGAACCTATAGTTCTTGATACTCCAAGTGCCCAGCAATCTGGCTTAAAATTAAAGTTAGATGCTGAACTTGAGGCCGGATTTTCATACACCTTTATTCTGGACTGGGATGTACATAAATCTATTGTAAAGGCGGGTAATTCGGGTAAATTTATTCTCAAACCTACTATTAGAGTGAATACATTGGTTAATTCGGGTTCCATAAAAGGTGTTGTGACCGGTGAGTCTATGTCTTCGGAAACTGCGGAAACTCAGCCTTTAGGCGATGTAAAAGTAGCTGTTTATACTTCAGAAAATGAATATATAACCGAAACTGCTACCGATGAAAAGGGCGCATTTTTAATTCAAGGATTACAACCCGCAAAATACATGATCATGATAGATGAATTAAAATACCAACCTTATACATCTGAATTGATTGAGGTCGAAGCCGGATTGGTAAAAGATGCAGGTTCAATCCTGTTAAAAATTCCCGTCAATTAATAACCTTTTAGAACATGAAAAAAACCCCTTTGAAAGTTCATAAGGGGCTTTTTTATGTCATTCTTATTAATCTGTTTGATCCTTATCTTTGGGAGGATCAATTTTCTTTGCCGCAGAAGGCATATCCTTGATATATACATCCTGTTGCGGGAAAGGGATCTCAATACCTTGCTTGGCAAACATATTATATACTGCTATAGAAATATCACTTTTAGCCTGTAACCCTACTTCATAATGCACCCAAAAGCGTAGTTTGAAATTTAGGGAGCTATCGCCGAATTCACTAAACAAGGCCTGCGGTGCCGGACTTTTTAAGGTGTCCTTGCTAGTCATGGCAGCATCCATTAAAATTTTCAAGACCTGATTTGGATCTGAACCATATTTTGCACCTATTAAAATTTCCACCCTTTTAATACTATCTGATAAGGTCCAATTGATCAGGTCATTGGCGATCAGATTATTATTAGGCACTACGACCTCTGCTCCGTCAAAAGTGATCACACTGGATGAACGTACTCCAATTCTGTTTACAGTTCCCAGAAGGTTATTTACCTCTACAGTATCTCCGACATGAATGGGTCGTTCAAACACTAAAATAAGGCCAGAAATAAAATTAGAAACAACGGTTTGTAAACCAAAACCAATACCCAAACCAAGAGCTCCAGCCATCAAATTAAATTTGCCTAAATCTATTCCCAAAGAGGATAAGGCTAAAACAATCCCAAAGGCAATAATCAAATATCGGATTACTAAAGATATTGCCGCAGGCACACCTTTCGGTAATTTTAAGAATTTAATTGAAACATCTCCACTATCAAACAGAAAAGAAATCAAACTGGTAGCCAAAAATGAAATGATAAGAATCAATAAAAATTGCAATACGTCACTTATGGTAAAAGTAATGCTACCAAACATTCGTGGTTCTGTAAAAACATCAGTAAAAAACTGTGTGAGAGGGTTCAACAGATCTATCATTCCTAAGAAAAAAAGAAACCATAAAATGAATGCCAAGACTCTGATCATCTGAAGCACTTTCATTTCCAAGGCAAATTTCTTTTCGAAATCCATTTCTGACTTTATGCTGTAATGCCAGTGGATAAGTCCGGTAGACAGCCCCCCTAAAATCATTAATATACCGTAAAAGATGACCGTAAATACACCACTTTGTGTGCTTATTTTCAGTGTAAGATCCGTTAAATTGGTATAGCCTAGAATATTTGAAACTATTGAAATAAAAAGCAAGACATATATCACGGGTGTTAACCGAATCAACAGTAATCCAAAATTACCAATATTCATTTTTCTGGTTTTCAGATAGGGTCTTGTAAAGGCAAACAGGACACCAACAACAAAAGAAGCTTCGAATAACAAATAAACTCTGTATTGAGCCGCACTAAACCACATATAGGTCTTCACACTATCAAGAATATAGAACAAGATCACAAAGTAGATGATCTTTTTAAACCTTTTGAACATATAAGGCTGAACCAAGGGTACGGAGAGAATTAATATCAACAAAACCAGAATATTTCCAAATAACATTGGGGTGTTTGTAAAAAAGAGTTTTGCAACGACAAGCGCTATAAAGACCATACTGATCACAGAATTATTCAAGATCACGTCCTTCGCATTTTGGAGGTCTCCATTTTCTTCATTGAACTGGTACTTCTCAAAAGCTTTTTTTACGAAATACACCAAAGTCAGTAAAAAGCCAACCAACAGCACATACAAATAAATACTATGCTCACTTGACTTAATAAATTTGCTAATTCCGATCACATTTTCTGAGATGGATTCAACCTCGTCCTTTTCTCCCTCATCTTTTTCGGGACTTTTAAAAGAAGATTTCCAAAGGGGTTCGTGCCTTAAATATAATAAATCATACACCTCTGAATTCTTAAGGGCATTCAGATCATCTACTACTTTGTTTACGATCAGTTTCTGACTGTTGATCTTTGATTCAAGCACGAGATAAGTATTGTTCTCTTTGATGATCGCTCTATTGAGCTTTTTGTAATCATTCCAAATAACTCGAACACTGGTCAATACTTCCAAAGGTAGTTTCTCCTCGACAGCGTTCTTATAGGTAAGCTCCCATGTTTTTTCATTAAATCCTAAGACTTCCTGTAAAATGATATTTCTCTCTTCATGTCCATTGATTATGGATTCCCAGTTTTCAAGGTGGTCATAATATCCGTTCCATTTCTTCATCAGGTTATTGATCTTTTGCCTGTTCGGATTGGCATCAACAAAATGCTCCTTGCGCTTCTTTTGAGCAGTGATGAATTTCTTATAAACCGGAAATAGGGAATCAATCCTCTTCACATCTTTATCAGAGGATGCTCTTCGGGTAACCGTCTTTAATTCTTGATTGGCCTGCTCAACTTTCTGAATAATATTGACCACTTTTATGGCTTTAGGAATATACCTTCCTGTAGAATCAACCGTTTGAGAAGATCCTATTTGTGATTGTCCAATGAGCGGTGCCAAAAAAACAGAAAGAACAAGAAAGTATCTGGAAAGTGTTGCTATTAATGATTTCATATAGAAATAGATAAGGCCATTAAAAATAATAATTCAGTTTGTATTGCAAGGCTTTTAGTTAAAACGATGAAGTAGCTGACTCAAT
>CAJQNF010000095.1 GCA_905479625.1 uncultured Flavobacteriaceae bacterium
ATTTCCCTAAAAGCATTGAGAAGATTAGCAGTACCCAAAACATTGGTTTCAATAAAGTCATTTGGGTGGGTAATAGACCGATCCACATGACTTTCCGCAGCTAAATGTATAACCGCATCAAACCGGATTTCTTTAAAAAGAGTGCCAATAAATTCAGCATCTTTAATATCTCCCTTGATAAATTTATAGTTGACCTTTCCCTCCAAATCCTTAATATTTTCCAGATTACCAGCATAGGTAAGGGCATCGAGGTTATATATTTTATATTCAGGGTATTTTGTTACAAAAAGTCTTACTACGTGAGACCCTATAAAACCGGCTCCACCAGTAATTAAAATTTTCTTATCTATATTTTCCATATTTACAATGCGCCTATTGATCGACTTCTTTCGTTATTTCTGTTTTAATTGCCATTGCCATGCGGAAGAAAGCGCCTCCTCTAAACCGAGATTTGCTTTCCATCCCAACTCCTCATTCGCCAGTTTTGTATCGGCATAAGCTGATGTAATATCACCTTCTCTTCTTGCAACAATCTTATAATTTACATCCATTTGATTTGCCTTTTTAAAGGCATTGATGACATCCAATACAGAACTACCTGTTCCTGTGCCCAAATTGAAATATTCCATTTTTGACTTATTCTTCCCCTCCAGCAATCTTTGCAAAGCAATAATATGCGCTTTGGCCAAATCGACAACGTGAATATAATCTCTTACTGCTGTTCCGTCGGGTGTTGGATAATCATGTCCAAAAACTGATAATTCTTCTCTAATTCCAGCGGCAGTTTGTGTTACATAAGGAATCAAATTTTGCGGAACACCTAAGGGTAATTCTCCTATTTCTACACTCTCATGTGCCCCAATTGGGTTAAAATACCTTAAAGCTATGGCGTTCAGGTCAAAAACTTTTGTAACATCCTGAATAATTTCTTCTCCAATCTGCTTTGTATTACCATAAGGAGACTCTGCTTTTTTGACAGGAGCATTTTCAGTTATTGGTAACTCATCTGCTTGTCCGTAAACGGTACAAGAGGAACTGAAAATTAAATGAGGCACCTTATTTTTAGTCATGTTTTTTAGCAAGTAAACAAGGGTTGAGATATTATTTTCATAATACTTCAAGGGTTGCTCCACACTTTCTCCAACAGCCTTTGACGCCGCGAAATGGATGACACCATCAATGGAATGTTGCTCAAAAAAAGAGGCAACATGTACCTTGTCTTTCAAATCCATTTGTACAAATTCAGGGCGGACCCCTGTGATCGCTGTAATTCCATCCAAAACTTCTATTCTGGTGTTGGAAAGATCATCAATGATCACCACATCAAATCCTTTCTGTTGCAACTCAACAACGGTATGAGATCCAATAAAGCCCAAACCTCCTGTAACTAATATCTTATTTTTTTTCATAATACATTGGTTCTAAATAAAATCATAGGTTAACATTATTGTACAAACTCCATGATGGTCTGGATAATCAGATCCTGCTGATCCTTTTCCAATTCAGTATGCATAGGAAGTGAAATGACGGTTTCGACTAATTCATTGGTCACTTTAAACAATTCTTCTTTATATCGATCATCCAGATAGGCCTTTTGTTTATGCAAAGGCACCGGATAATAAATGGCATTAGGAATTCCTTTGTCCATTAAGTGCTGATGAAGGGCATCTCTTTTACCATTTGTTATTTTTAAAGTATATTGATGAAACACATGACAGTTGCATGTATCGCAGATCTCACCACATTTTTTGGTTACAGGAGTAATGATATGAGGATTGCTTTTGAACCCATTGTTATAATAACGAGCTGCATTTCTTCTAGCCGAACAATAATCATTTAAATGAGGTAATTTCAATCTTAAAACGGCAGCTTGTATACTGTCTAATCGAGAATTAACACCAACTACGTCATGGTAATATCTTTTATACATACCGTGATTCACCATCCCTCTTATCGTGTGTGCCAACTCATCGTCATTGGTAAAAATAGCGCCACCATCTCCATAACATCCTAAATTTTTGGAAGGGAAAAATGAAGTGGTCCCGAGAATACCCATAGTTCCAGCTTTTTTTGTTGAACCATCCTTAAATGTATAATCGGCTCCAATGGCCTGAGCCGTATCCTCAATCACATATAAGTTATGCTCCTTGGCAATTTTCATAATTGCTTCCATATTGGCACACTGTCCGAATAAATGTACAGGTACAATGGCTTTCGTCTTGGGAGTTATCGCATTTTTAAGGGCCTCAAGATCGATGTTGAACGAATTTGGATCTACATCCACCAAAACCGGTGTTAGTTTGAGTAAAGCGATTACCTCAACAGTGGCTGCAAATGTAAAATCAGCTGTAATGACTTCATCACCTTGTTCTAAACCCAGACCCATCATGGCAATTTGTAAGGCATCAGTACCATTTGCGCATGGAATAACATGCTTAACATCTAAATATGCTTCTAGATCTGATTGAAAATTTTTGACTTCAGGACCATTTATAAAGGCCGCTGAAGTAACTACTTCATTGATAGCATTATCGATTTCAGGTTGGATTTTCTGGTATTGACTTTGCAGGTCAACCATTTGGATTTTCTTCATTTTGGTCAATTTTTATTCTTATTTCAGCCTATTGCACGACAAAAATACAAATATTTTGCGCGCTCTACCTCTAAATTTTTAAATTAGCTGACAAATGAAATACCTCTATAATTTTGCTATATATCTTCTGGGAATTGTGGTCCAAATACTCGCGATTTTCAACAAAAAATTAGCGCTGTTTGTAAATGGAAGAAAAGAAACTTTTCCAAAATTATTATCGGCTATTGGGCCGGATGACAAATCGATCTGGATGCATTGCGCTTCATTGGGAGAGTTTGAACAAGGAAGACCCTTACTTGAGGCATTGCGTAAATCAAGACCTAATTATAAAATCATTCTTTCTTTTTTTTCGCCTTCGGGCTATGAGGTCAGGAAAGATTATGAAGGAGCGGATGTTGTCGTCTATCTCCCGATAGATACCGCATCAAATGGCAGAAAATTTATTGAACTGGCACATCCTGAAATCGCCATTTTTGTCAAATATGAATTTTGGCCCAACATACTCAGTGTTTTAAGGAAAAAATCGATTAAGACGATTCTGGTTTCAGGTATTTTTAGGGAAGATCAACTGTTTTTTAAACCTTACGGCGGATGGATGAAAAAATCACTACGGTCATTCTCGCATTTTTTTGTTCAAAATGAAAGTTCCCAAACCCTTATAGAAAACATTGGGATTACCAATGTGAGCATCAGCGGGGATACTCGGTTCGACAGGGTTGCGAGCATTCTGGAGCAAAACAATACACTCGATTTTCTGGAAGATTTTGTAAAAGATCAAACTGTATTGGTCGCGGGGAGCACGTGGCCAACTGATGAATTACATCTGGTAAACTTTATCAATAAAAATAGTCATAAAAACCTTCGATGCATTATTGCGCCTCACAATATAAACCCAAAAGAGATCCTTAAATTACAAAAAGCGCTTAATTGCACAACTTCTATGTATTCGGAAGGGGCCTTAAAGAAAGATGCAAAAGTTTTTATTGCCGATACTGTCGGGATCCTAACCAAAATATACAGCTATGCTGATATCGCTTATATTGGGGGTGGATTTGACAAGGAAGGAGTTCATAACGTACTTGAACCTGCGGTTTTTGGAATTCCTTTAGTCATCGGACCCATCTATGAAAAATTCGAGGAAGCCAAAGAATTGGTCCAACTAAAGGGCTGCCTTGTGGCGCATAGTGACACTGATCTAAGCAATCATTTAAGTAAATTGATCGAGAAAGAGACATATAGGGATCAGCTGGGGGAAATTACAAAAACCTATATCAAGAATCACCTGGGTGCCACTAAAACTATTTTAGATTATATTGAGGATCAGCTTGCAGATATTTCATAAATTTAACCTAAATATTTAAAAAATGATACGAGAAAAACTCGAGGAATATTATAACGTCGTATTTGAAAAAGAATTACTTGATGAAATTGCCAAAGTGGGCACCTATAAAAAAGTTAAGGAAAATGAATTGTTACTTGATATTGGGGATACGTTTCATCATATTCCTCTTATCCTTACAGGGGCAATTAAAATAAGTCGGGAAACGAAAAATGGAGACGAAATCGTTCTCTATTTTTTAGAGAGAGGTGACACCTGTACCATCACATTTGGCAGTGGTATTCAAAGCCATAAAAGTAAGGTCCGAGGAATTGCCGAAAAAGATTCTGAACTCGTCTTTATTCCTGTAGAAAAACTAGAGGAATGGATGATAAAATATTCATCATGGAGAAGTTTTGTAATTGACAGTTATGATATCCGACTAAACGAAATGCTGGAAGCGATTGATACCCTGGCATTTTTAAAAATGGATGAACGATTGTTCAAATACCTTATTGACAAAGTACAGATCATGAGAAGTACTGAGCTGCATACCACTCATCAGGAAATAGCGGTAGACCTCAATACATCCAGGGTGGTTGTTTCTCGTTTATTGAAACAACTCGAAAATGAAGGAAGGATCAAATTATTTAGAAACAAAATTGAGGTTCTCGATTTTTGATATGTAACAAAAGTTACCTGAAGCGGTCTCGAATAAATTAATTTTACGAATTAAGCTTAATACAATATGGACTTTATTTTACAACCATGGCCTTGGTATGTAGCAGGACCCATCATCGCCTTTAGTATGTTCCTGATGTTTTTCTTTGGGAAGAAATTTGGCGTGTCTTCTAACTTAGAGACTGTTTGCGCCATGGGTGGAGCAGGAAAATTTGTTGATTTTTTTAAATTAGACTGGAGAAAAAATAAATGGAACCTGGTTTTTGTGGTTGGCTTGATTGTAGGAGGGTTTATTTCTGATCAATGGCTAACCCCTGATGACACAGTTGCAATTAGTACAGAAACGGTTAAAGATTTAGCCGAAATAGGCATTCAAAATGCAGGTGCTAGTTATCTCCCAGATGAAATTTTCAGTATAGACGCCATGCTTTCCGTTAAGGGATTCTTAATCCTGATTATTGCAGGAATCTTGGTTGGATTTGGCTCCAGATATGCCGGTGGATGTACCTCAGGACACGGTATCGTTGGCCTAAGTAGCTTATCGATTGAATCATTTATTGCTGTAGGGGGATTTTTTATCGGAGGACTGATCATGACCTGGCTTATTTTACCCTATATATTCTAAACAAGACTGAAGATGAAATATATCAAATATTTACTGGTAGGCATATTATTCGGAATTACGCTAAGTAAGGCCGAGGTGATCTCCTGGTTTAGAATTTACGAAATGTTCAAATTACAGTCATTTCATATGTATGGTGTTATTGGATCTGCCGTAGCAATAGGTATAATTTTAATGTATTTATTCAAAAATGAAACGCTTAAAACCCTTTACGGTAATCCTATTGTCGTTGAACCAAAGAAAAAAGGAATTCCAAGAAATTTAATCGGAGGAATTATTTTTGGTCTTGGTTGGGCACTTGGAGGATCATGTCCAGGGCCTATGTATATTCTTGTTGGGAAAGGTGTGGTTTCAATCTTGGTTGTCCTTTTTGGGGCACATCTTGGTGCCTTCCTGTATCATGCCGTAAAACATAAACTTCCACATTGATGAAACACCTCATTGTCACTTAATCTCTTAAACGGAGCATTTAGTTAGGCCATTTTCGTACATTTAGCATCCATTTTGCCATAATATTCCATGAATAAATTAGTAGATAAATACGGTCGTCAAATTACTTACCTGCGCTTGGCAGTCACAGACAGGTGTAATCTGCGTTGCCAGTATTGCATGCCTGCACATGGTATTGATATCGTCAAAAGGCAAGAATTGCTGACGTATAAGGAAATGTATAGAATTACCCGGGTTTTAAGTGAATTGGGAGTGGATAAAGTAAGACTAACTGGTGGAGAGCCTTTTGTAAGGAAGGATTTTGTCAATTTTCTGGAGTCTCTTTCGTTTAATAAGAACCTTAAGGAAATTAATATTACTACAAATGGTGCCCTGATCTCTAAGCATATAGAGGGTCTTGAAAAAATGAAGATCAATGCCGTGAATTTGAGTATTGACAGTCTTAACCGAGAAAAGTTTTTTGAAATTACTAGAAGGGATGTATTCCCGCAAGTCTTTCAAACTTATCAAGATCTATTAAAGAGTAATCTCAAACTAAAACTTAATGTCGTCATTCAATCCGGAGTCAATACCAACGAAATCATTGATTTTATTGAATTGACCAAAGAGGATAAGGTCTCTGTCAGGTTTATAGAAGAAATGCCTTTTAATGGTAAGGGAATTCGAGAGGTTAAAGAGGTCTGGAATTACAATAAGATCATTAAAACGATCAATTCACATTATGACCAAGTCGAAAGTTTAGTCTCAAAGAAATCTTCAACTTCCAAAAATTTTAAAATCAAAGACTACAAAGGATCTTTTGGGATCATTCCGGCTTTTACAAGAACAATTTGCACTGACTGTAATAGAATCCGAATCACTGCTACTGGCTTGTTCAAGAATTGCCTGTTCGATGATGGGGTTTTTAATATAAAGGAATTTATAAGGAATGGTGCCAGCGATGAAGAGCTGAAACAAATATTTATATCTACGGTACACAAGAAACCAAAAAATGGTTTTATTGCTGAGGCCAACAGAGGAAGCAACTCCGTTTCCGAAAGTATGTCAACTATAGGTGGCTAATGAGTATATGAATAAAAAAGGAACATTAATAGATGTTAATAATGCATTGAGCATTGTGCTGAGGGAAACCGAGTCTTTTGGCCTGGAAGATATAGATTTCAAGGAATCACTTGGAAGAGTTTTAAGAGAAAATATTGCAGCTGATAGAGAAATGCCCCCATTTAACCGTGTGAGCATGGATGGTATTGCCATAAAGACTTCCGTTTTCAAATCTGGCAGACGGGATTTTAAAATTGAAAATATACAGGCCGCGGGGAGTGATCAGCTGGTCCTTGGTAATGAGAATAATTGTATAGAAGCAATGACCGGTGCCATGTTACCTGTCGGTACAGATGCCATTATTCCTTATGAATTGATCAGCATAGAAAAAGGTATAGCTCATATTAATTTAGAGGAGGTCCAGTACTTTCAAAATATCCATAAGAAAGGATTAGATCGACAAAAAAATGAGCTTCTGGTTCCACAAAACACAAAAATTTCATCGGCAGAAATAGGGGTTTTTGCTACGGTTGGAAAGTCAAGAGTTCAAGTGTCAACCTTACCAAAAGTAGCCATCGTATCGACTGGAGATGAACTTGTTGAAGTGAATCAATTTCCCGCCCCCTATCAGATCAGAAAAAGTAACGTTCATACGCTGTATTCACTTTTAAAAAGATTTGAAATTACCCCTGATTTGTATCATATTAGTGACAGTAAAGAGCAATTGAGAGAAAAAATCAACTCCCTTTTGGAGAGTTATGATGTACTTATGTTCAGTGGCGCGGTGAGCAAAGGAAAATTTGATTTTTTACCTGAAATTCTTAATGAACTAGGAGTAGTTAAACACTTTCACAAGGTCCGTCAAAGACCTGGAAAACCTTTCTGGTTTGGAAAAAAAGGCCAAACAACGATTTTCGCCTATCCCGGAAACCCGGTATCAACATTTGTAAGTTGTCTTAAGTACTTTGTGCCATGGCTGCAAAAAAGTCTGCAGTTAAGTTTTGAAAATCAAAACTTTGCCGTATTGGGTGAAGATTTTAACTTTAAACCGGCACTGACCTATTTTCTACAAGTTAAGATCATCAACAAAGAAGGAAGACTTATGGCTTTTCCAGATCCGGGAAATGGCTCTGGAGACTTGGCAAACTTATCTAATAATGATGGCTTTTTGGAATTACCATCAGATAGAACTAGTTTTGAAAAAGGAGAAGTTTTTCCATTAATTCAGTATAGATTTTAAACGCCTTGATTTGAATAAATTTTCACATATAGATAAAGATAACAAACCAAAAATGGTCAATGTTATTGACAAAAAGATCACTAAAAGACGGGCCGTGGCTCAGGCAAAAATGTTTTTGGGTAAAGAGATTGTTACATTGCTTAACGGCTCTGAAATCCACACCAAAAAAGGGCCTGTTTTTCAAACTGCCATCATCGCTGGAGTCCAGGCGGTAAAAAAAACTTCAGATCTCATACCTATGTGTCATCCTCTTCCGCTTGATGGCATCGATATTGATATTGAATTTCTAAATAAAGAATCCATCAATATTCTATGCACTGTTGAAATGGAAGGGAAAACAGGAGTTGAAATGGAAGCTTTAACAGGGGCCAGTATTGCTGCATTAACCGTATATGATATGTGTAAGGCTATTTCCCAAAAAATGGTGATTCAAGACATTATGGTGATGAAAAAAACCGGGGGTAAGAGTGATGTCATTAATGGCTAAAAGACAAAAAAAATAACCAGTAAAGTTTCCCTTACTGGTTTTGCTGGGCATCAAGAGTATTATTCGGTTAAAACTCTAAATAATTTCTGTTTTTATAATTGAATAATAACTTTTGAGTCTAATGTTAATTCTATGAAGAAGTCCATACCCATATCATTGCATAAAGCACTTCCGGAGTAAACAACATTAACTGTCTGGTTCGCTTTGAGTGCTTCAGAAATTCTATGAATTTCTTCAATTGCTTTAATTTCATAGATAATCTGATTATCAGCAGTCGATTTTACTACAAAGGAGTTTTCTAAACAAACCTTGTTTGCAACAGACAGCGATCCATTAACTTCACCTAACGGGTCTCCGTTGAAATTTATTATTCTATAAGTCAATCGATTAATCCGTACTTCCCTAATTTTGTTAGAATAATGCTTGGTCTCTTCATTATTTATGGTCAAAGTATTCTTGAACATAAATGACATCCAGTCGCCATTTGTTCCATCCAGTTCGATGGGTATGACTTCAACTTGTTTTACATCAAATTCATATTTAGGACCATCAAGATCAAGCTCATCTTCTCCACAAGACAAAAAAGTAAAAAACAGACAACTCATACAAAGTGTAAATAATGTCAATTTCATAATTGATAATTTTAAGTTTAAATAATTTATACTGACACAATAATCATCCATTTAGATAGATTTTTGGTCATTTTTATTTTCGGTGTGTGGTTGACTCAACGCATATCAAGTCAACCTAAAATAGGATAGAATAAAAGAAACAAAGATTTTGTTTGAAGATTTCATATCGGGGGGAATATGTTTGTTACTTCTTTGTTTAAACGATTAAGTTACGAAAAAAAATAAAACTACCATGTGATCATCACCACCAAAATATAAAGATTATTCAAGAAATTCTTAAACTGATCTTTATTAAGTATTTTAGCTGTTGCATAAATTAACTATAATCCTTTTTTTGATTTATATCCATATGAAAGAACATGTAAAACATGCAAAACTAACCAGGCGAAATTTTGGTCAAATGGCTCCATTTGAATTGGCAATTCTTGGAACTAAGTGTTCTATTATAAAAGAACTGGTCAAGGAAATTTCCCATAAGGTTAACCATAAATTTAAGGTCGCGTATGCAGATGCCTCTCATGACAAGGATACATTGTCTCCTCTATTTGACGAGTTTACATTTCATCATTCAGGGGATCTAAAGAATCATAGAGACTATAAGATGAATCCTTATACGGATAAATCTTTATTGGCTACTTATGACTTGGTTTTTATCAATGGAAATCATTATCCTGGTAACAGACAAATACTTATTTTGGACGCTGAAAAAGAAGCCTCAGTTTTAAAAAGAATCGATCAGCTTGACAACATTGCCTTTTTGATCAATTTAAATCACCGATCGGAAATCTTTGACTGTCTAAAGGAAAAGTATCCATCTATAGAAAAATTAAAAGTGTACTCTATACATGACATAGAGCATATTAGCAAGCATATTCTTGAGTTGATTGAAAACAACACTGCGCCGCTTTCCGGGCTGGTTCTTGCCGGAGGAAAAAGTGTTAGAATGGGCAAAGACAAAGGTTTATTAGATTATTTTGGAAAGTCTCAGCGTATCTATTCAATGGAGATGCTTGAAAAATTGAATTTAAAATCTTTTTTATCGGTCAGAAAAGAACAGAAACTGGACCAAAAAAATGTCATCGAAGATACATTTATCGGCTTAGGTCCTTTTGGTGCCATTTGTTCAGCATTTCAACATGATCCCAATACTGCCTGGCTGGTGTTGGCAACAGATTTACCCTATGCAGATGAAAAATTGATTCGACGCTTAATTCAAGAAAGAGATCCAAGTAAAGTAGCAACTGCTCTAAAAGGAAAAAATAAAAAATTTCCAGAACCACTCATCACAATTTGGGAACCCAGAGCCTACCCTATTATGCTGCAGTTTTTGGCACAGGGTATTTCTTGCCCCAGAAAGGTACTCATCAACTCAGATGTTAAACTTGTAGAGGTAGATGACGACTTTATTACAAACGTAAATACACCGGAAGAATTCACTGCAATAAAAAAAAAGTTGGGCAAATAAGCGGCTGATTACCATGAATACTGAAAAGGAAAAAACATTCATTCGACAGACCACACTGCCCGAAATCGGTGTTGTCGGGCAGGAAAAAATTAACCACGCAAAAATCGCCATTATTGGATGTGGTGGTTTGGGAAGTGCAGCAGCTGTATACCTTGCCGCCAGCGGAATTGGTCATCTTCATTTGATCGACTATGACAAGATCGACCTGAGCAATTTGCATCGACAGGTTTTTTACAGACGTGATCAGGTTGGAAAGTCTAAGGCCAAAATTCTTACAGCATATATTCAAGAAATAAGCCCATATGTTGACGTCAGTTTTGCAGAAGAGCCCATTACAAAATCTAATATTTATGAGCAGTTAAATTCATTTTCATTGATTGTTGACTGTACAGACAGCCTTGCGACCAAGTACCTTTTGAACGATTATTCTGTACTTCAAAATAAGGTCCTTGTCTATGGTTCTTTGTATAAGCATGATGGCTATGTGAGTGTTTTTAATCTTAAATCAGATGATCGGTACAGTGCTCATCTGCGCGATGCTTTCCCGGTAATGCCACAAAAGCACGTCCCAAATTGTTCTGAGATCGGTACATTGAACCCCATCGTTGGCATCATAGGATTGATGCAGGCCAATGAGGTCATCAAAATCATAACAGAAACAGGTAAGCCATTAATTAATAAGATCTTGATCTATAATTCAATGGAAAACTCCCAGTATTTGATGAATTTAAGTCCTGGCTTTCCTTTGGCTGAGGTGGAGGCTATATTTAATAATGACAGTTATTTCGATGCCAGATGTCAGGTACAGGATGCGTCTATACTCATAGAAGCTACGGAATTAAAGAAAAGGATTCAAGATGACAACTTAAAAATTATATCAGTTATTGAAAATCAGGCTGTACCACATCCATTTCCTGTAGATATTCGAATGCCTCTTTCGCTTCTGGATCCTTCAAAACTGGAATCATACTCAGACACTACAATAGTGGTGATATGTCAAAAAGGTATTTCGAGCTATACGGCTACCCAGAGAATAAAGAAAAGATATCCTCATCTCCAGGTTTACAGTTTAAAAAATGGTATTGATCAGTATTAACCGCATGAGTGCATCGTCACTTAAAGTAAAAAAAATCTTGTGTCCATGTCTGAACCGCTAACATTCTATCAGCAGGAAAAAAAACGATTCGAAGAACAAAGGGATCTGCTTAGAAAAAAGATACATATTTTTAGTATACTGCGTTTAGGATTATTTCTCCTTACGTTCCTGGCTGTTTATTATGCATATCCGAATAAACAGTTGCTTGCAGTTGTTTTTATCTCGAGTATTGTTGGCTTTGTTTTTCTTGTACTAAGGTACCAATCTCTTGTTGCAGCCAGAAAACTTTGTGAACAATTGATCCGCATTAACGAAATAGAAATAGATGCTTTAAATGGTGAATACAGTTCTCTCCCTGAGGGAGCTGAGTTTATTGATTCGAAACACTTTTATAGCAACGACATAGATTTATTTGGCAAGGGTTCATTTTTTCAATATATGAACAGAACCGCTACCACAGCAGGAAGGAGTGCTCTGGCTGCATTGCTTCTTGAAAACGATCCTTATCAAATTGTATCTCGGCAAGAGGTCATCAAGGAACTCTCTGAAAAAGTTAACTGGAGGCAACGTTTTATGGCGCTGGCCAAAATGGTTAGGGTTGAGGTTGATCATACAACCATTATTTCATGGATTCATGGCTACAAGTCATTTCTTCCATCAATCATGACATACTTGCCTTTTGTTTTTACTTCAGCATCCATCCTTTTTACAGTGCTTTTAATTTTTAATTTGGTTTCTGTTTTCCTTCTTGTCATCTGGTTTTTTATAGGACTATTTATTACTTTTCCCTATTTTCAGAGGATCAACCATCTTTATTTGGATGCGGGCCTAATCAAGGATACATTCAAACAATATCATAGTTTGTTACAAGAGATTGAAAACCTGCCAATCAAATCAACATTAGCCTTAAACGAACAGGATAAGATCAAATCTTCCAAGAAAAAGGCCTCGAGCATTTTCAAAGAATTTTCAAAAATTCTGGATGCCTTCGATCAAAGAAACAATATGCTTTTTGGTATTCTGGGTAATGGGTTTTTTCTTTGGGACATCCGTCAAACTTCCAAGATCGATGCATGGGTAAAAACTTATCAATTTCAGGTAGAGAACTGGTTCGAAGTTATCGCTTATTTCGACGCTCAGATATCCTTGTCCAACTACGCATACAACCATAGGGATCATGACTATCCTGAAATAATTCAGAACGACTTTGTTATTGATGCAGTTGGGTTGGGTCATCCCTTATTGGACAAAAAAATTAGGATCGATAATGACTTTTCCATACAAAAGAAAGATTTTCATATTACCACCGGAGCGAATATGGCTGGGAAAAGCACCTTTCTAAGGACCATTTCTCTAGGACTGGTAATGGCTAATATAGGATTACCCGTTTGTGCAAAAAAAATGCGCTATTCGCCCATCAAATTAATTACAAGTATGAGAACTTCTGATTCACTGGCTGAGGAAAGTTCTTATTTCTATGCGGAAATTATGAGGCTTAAATTCATTGTAGAGCAAATGGAACAAGAAAAATACTTTATCATTCTCGATGAAATTTTAAAAGGCACCAATAGTAAAGATAAAGCAATAGGGTCGAGAAAGTTTGTTGAAAAACTTGTGAAATCAGGTTCTACCGGGATCATTGCTACTCATGATTTGAGCCTTTGCGACATAGAAAAGATCTACCCTCAGATCCATAACCAATACTTTGATGCAAAAATCAAAAACGAAGAGCTCTTTTTTGATTATAAATTAAAAGACGGAATCTGTACAAATATGAACGCCTCTTTTCTCTTAAAGAAAATGGACATTATTTAATCAAGGGTGAGCGTTTACCCAAATATCCCCATCCTCAAAAAACTCTTTTTTCCAAATAGGAACAGTTTCTTTTAGCGTATCAATCGCAAATTGACAAGCCTGAAACGCTGCTTCCCTATGGGCAGAAGAAACAGCAATAATGACGGGTACCTCACCAATTCCAAGATTCCCAACTACATGATGAATAGCAATCTTTTCAACCTTGAACATGTCGATGGCTTTTAGCGCAATAAGATTCATTTCTTTTATAGCCATAGGTTCATAAGCTGAAAATTCCAACTTTAACACCTCTTTGCCTTTTGTATGGTTTCTTACTGTACCCACAAAAAGAGCCAAACCACCGCAGCTGTCGTCCTGAACATATTGATAACATTCATCCAGCGATAATTCACCTTCAATTAACTTTATAAAAATCTTGTCTTCCATAAATAATTTAACCACCGCTCACCGGAGGAATAATTGCTACTATGTCATTCTCTGATAATACTGCGCCTTGCTCAGCATAAGATTCGTTTAAAGCAATGGCAAAGGAATCCATTTCAGAAAACAAGGGGTATTTTTTTACCAAAAATTCGCGGAATTCCTGTATCGTTATGCCGTCATTCAAATCAATAGTTATCTCGTTTTGACCAGCCAAATCTCTTGACATTCCAAAAAAAAGTGCCTTAATCTTCATAGATGTGTTTTGACAAAAATAACCAATACCCCTCAGAGGAAAAAATTAATCATAAATGTTAGAAATATCTAGCGCCAAAGCGTACCTTTAAGTAACTAATGTTACAGCCTAAAACAGGCATTTCATTAAATTTGAGAGATAGTAGTCGGGAAACCTTTATAAAACCCATTACTTTTTCTTTATTACCAGATTAAAAATAGGAATTCTCATTAATATGAAGCCATTTCACGTATGAAATATGGATTTATTATTGACAACAGAAAGTGTATCGGTTGTCATGCGTGTACCACTGCCTGCAAAAGTGAACACGACGTACCTATAGGGGTGAACAGGACCTATGTAAAACAAGTTGAAAAAGGAGTTTTTCCAAATACCAGAAGAATTTTTTCAGTGATGAGGTGCAACCATTGTTCGGATGCCCCCTGTGTTGAAATTTGCCCTGTGGAGGCCTTATATACCAGAGACGATGGTATTGTTGATTTTGACAATAACCGTTGCATCGGATGTAAATCATGCATGCAAGCCTGTCCTTATGACGCCCTCTACATCGATCCTGATAATAATACAGCGGCGAAATGTAATTATTGCGCCCACAGAGTTGAGGTCGGAAGAGCGCCCGCTTGCGTGGATGTGTGCCCTGAACATGCGATTATTGCCGGAGATATGGAAAATCCTGAAACAGAGATTTCCATGTTACTCGCAAGAGAACAGGTCATGGTCAGAAAACCAGAGAAAGGAACAAAACCGAACTTATTCTATATTGATGGAGATTATCAGTCACTAGATCCTGATAATACATCTAAATCAGGGCCTGGCCTTTGGAATTCTCAAGCCAGGGGTGTTGGTCATTATGCCAAAGCTGCTGAAAAGCTGATGCATTCCAATGACGATATAAATTTATTACAAATGAGTATTGATAATGAGCTGCAGTCTGCTTATCAAAAAAAGGAAACTGAAAATCCGAACTATATTGACGTACTTAATGGCAAAGCCAGAAGGGTTTATGATACGCCTGACAAAGGGATTCTATGGGGCTGGGAAGTCTCCGCTTATGTGACGACCAAAGCCATTGCTGCCGGTGCATTTTTAGTGCCTCTTTTAGCCATAATGCTGGGTTATGAAATTTCTAATACAACTAAATTAATTTCCGTAGGATTATCATTAGTCTTTTTAGGATTAACCGGACTGTTTTTGGTTATGGACCTTGACAGACCCGACAGGTTTCTTAACGTACTACTAAGACCACAATGGAATTCCTGGCTTGTAAAAGGAGGCTACACTATTTCCATATTTGGACTTTTAATGACCGTTTGGGGGGCCGCAACATTTTTTGAATGGAATATTCCTGAAAATTTACTTCTTGGATTAACGGGTTTCTTTGGAATCATCCTTGCGATCTATACTGCATTCCTTTTCGCACAAGCCAAGGGAAGAGATTTTTGGCAAAGTCCTACGCTTCCTTTGCATATGCTCGTTCATAGTGTTCTTGCAGGAGCTGCTGTTTTTTCAATTTTAGCAGTTGTTTTACAGCCAGAGGGATGGATGGAAACTTTGGGAACCATTATCAGTATTTCTTTGGTTGTCAATCTTCTTACCCTAGTATCTGAATTGACAATTACGCACCCTACCAAAGCAGCTAAAAAAGTAGTTACCATGATTCTTAAAGGACAGTATCAGGGATTATTTTGGTTCGGAACTGTAGTTGTAGGAAATATCCTTCCTCTTATCCTGATCCAGTTCTTTCCTGGCACTTTAAGCCTTGCTGTAACAGGAGTATTGATCATTATTGGCATATATATAACTGAAAAAATTTGGGTAGAGGCTCCGCAAAGAATTCCCCTTGCCTAATAAAAAAAATCAAAGACTTTAAAAAGAGTCTTGAACTTATAAATACATAAACATGGGCTATAAAAAAGCATCCTTTATAGAAAAAATGGCTGAGAAAATTGGTCTAATTCCTGATCTTCATAAAGAGGGTTATCAGGAACATGATGCTGACATGCGTCATTTTACTGATGAAGAAGTGGCTGAAATGTATGAAAACTTTCCTCCTCCTGAAAAATGGAATGATTGGAAAGAATATGACCCAAAGGCGTGGCCAAAAAAAAAGAAGACCAATTATCAAATTGTACCAACCACATGTTTCAATTGTGAAAGCGCTTGTGGTTTAACGGCTTTTATTGATAAGTCTTCAGGCGAGATCAAAAAATTTGAAGGCAACCCCTATCATCCTGGTAGTCGCGGGAGAAACTGTGCGAAAGGACCTGCTACGATCAATCAGGTAACTGATCCGGATCGTATATTATTTCCCCTTAAACGCAAGGGAAAACGCGGAGATGGTGAGTGGGAAAGAATTTCCTGGGATGAAGCGTTGGATACCATTGCGGACAGGATCAGAAAAGCATTAAAAGAAGAAAGGCATAATGAGATAGCCTATCATGTGGGAAGACCTGGTCATGAGGGGTTTATGAATTGGGTATTACCGGCATGGGGTATTGATGGCCATAATTCACATACCAATATCTGCTCCTCAGGAGCACGGTTTGGCTACAACTTGTGGTACGGCTATGACAGGCCTTCCCCAGATCATGCAGAAGCGAAATTCATCCTGTTAATTTCAGCACATTTGGAATCAGGACATTATTTTAACCCTCATGCGCAAAGAATCATAGAAGGTAAGATGAAAGGAGCCAAACTGGCCACCATGGATCCCAGGTTATCCAATACAGCTTCTATGAGTGACTATTGGTTACCATCTTATCCGGGAACGGAAGCCGCTGTTCTTTTAGCGATGGCTTTGATCATTCTTCAAGAAAAACTATACAATAGATCCTATCTTGAAAACTGGACGAACTGGCAGGAATATTTAGCTGCGAAACACCCTGATAAAGAGGTTGTTTTTGAAAATTATATTGAGGCCATGAAGGAGGAATACAAAGAATTCACTCCTGAGTTTGCCGAAAAAGAATCTGGCGTAAAAGCAGAAATGATCCGTGAGATCGCAGTAAAGATCGGTGAAGCAGGTGAGCGATTTGCCAGCCATAACTGGCGAAGTGCCGGAGCTTCCAACCTAGGAGGCTGGGCGGTTGCTCGTTGTCTTCATTTTCTCACAGTGCTAACGGGTGCTGTAGGAGCAAAAGGAGGTACATCTCCAAATTCCTGGAACAAATTCAAGCCGGAAGTACCCAATCCGCCAAAGCCTCAGAAAAAATGGAATGAATTACATTTTCCAAAAGAATATCCTATGGCCTTTTTCGAAATGAGTCAGTTATTGCCTCATTTTCTTAAGGAAGGCAGAGGAAAAATGGATGTATACTTTTCAAGAGTATTCAACCCTGTCTGGACCTATCCTGATGGTTTTACATGGATGGAAATGTTTATGGACGAATCAAAATTCGGCCTGCACACTGCCTTAACCCCAACCTGGAATGAAACGGCATTTTTTGCGGATCTGGTATTGCCTATGGGTCTAGCTCCAGAACGGCATGATATCAATTCCTACGCGACACATGGAGGTACCTGGGTAGCCTTTAGGCAACCTGTGTTAAGGGAAGCTGCCAGAAGAAATGGAAAACCTGTTGAATATACCTATGAAGCCAATCCTGGAGAAGTTTGGGAAGAAGATGAATTCTGGATTGAATTGAGTTGGAGGATTGACCCGGATGGAAGCATGGGAATTCGCAAACACTTTGAATCTCCACAACGCCCCGGGAAAAAAATAACGATCGAAGAATACTATCAATACATTTTTGAAAGAATCAAAGGTTTGCCTGCTGCTGCAAAAAAAGAAGGTATATCCGAATTTGAATATATGTCAAAATACGGGGCCTTTGAAATCGAAAAAGGAGAATCTTACAAAATGAACGAAAACCTTTTGAGCAAAGAGCAATTGAAAGGATCCGAAGTAGATAAAAAAAATGGCGTTGTAAGAAAAAACGGGAAAGATATTGGGGTTATGATCAACGGAGAAGCCATGGTTGGTTTTCCTACGCCATCAAGAAAAAACGAATTCTATTCTCAAACCATGGTAGACTGGAACTGGCCAGAATATTCAACGCCCACTTATATCAAAAGTCATATCCATAATGACGTATTAGACAAATCCAAAGGGGAATATGTACTGGTTCCTACTTTTAGGCTCCCAACTCTGATACATTCAAGGTCCGGAAATGCAAAATGGCTTGTGGAAATTTCAAATAGAAACCCAATCTGGATGCATCCCGAAGATGCTGCCAAATGGGATTTTAAAACAGGCGATCTGGTGAAACTGAATACAGACATCGGCTATTTTGTGGATAAAGTGTGGGTTACCCAATCTATGAAACCGGGTGTCGTAGCTTGTTCGCACCATATTGGCAGATGGAGAAGAGAGCAAGATACTGTTGGAAATCGATGGGCTACCAATACCGTTGACATTGAAAACAAATCATCTGGACAATGGAAAATGAGCACTAAAAATGGTATTAAACCTTTCGATTCAACTGATAAAGATTCTAAAAGAATCTTTTGGAAAGATGGGGGGGTACATCAGAACATAACCCATGCTGTTCACCCCGACCCAATCAGTGGTATGCATACCTGGCACCAACGGGTAAGAATCGAAAAACCAGGAGCAGATGATCATTATGGTGATATTTTTGTCGATACAAATAAATCACATGAAATATACAAGGAATGGTTGGCAATGACTCGTCCCGCACCTGGACCAGATGGTCTTAGAAGACCTCTTTGGTTCAAAAGAGCTTTTAAGCCGGATGAATCAACCTATTATATAAAAGACGTTAAAAACGACCCTAAAAAGTAGAATAAATTTTATATTTGGCCGTAAAAGTTGAATTTAAAAAATGAAAATGAAAAAAACTGCTTATTTCATGGTTGCATTGGCCATAGCATCTTGTAACAACGAGCCAAAAGATTACGTTTCTATTGCCGGAAATATAACCGATAAGAACAGCGATTCTGTAGTCATTAGAAGTCGAACTTATTCCAAAACAATTCCTGTTAATGAGGATGGTTCGTTCAGTGATACCCTTAAGGTGGAAACAGGAGAATACTCCTTTTATGATGGGGGTGAATCTACTTCTGTCTTTTTAAAAAATGGATTTGATCTTGCAATGACTTTGGATACTAAAATGTTTGATGAAACGGTTAAATTCACTGGAAACGGTGCTGAACACAGTAATTTCTTAGCTGAAAAATCCTTGATGCAAGAACGTTTACTTGACCTGGATGAGCTTATGGGATTAGACTCTGTGGCTCGTGAAGAAAAGTTTGTTGCAATTAAAGATGAACTCACTAACTTTTATAATTCAGATAAAAATATTGATACGTCAATTGTAAACCGTAGTCTAAAAAGTATAGATCCTACGCTTGATTCATATAGAAGGTACATCAATCAAGATTTAGCGATGAAAAGGGATCTGCCTAAAGGAGCTCCCTCTCCTTTGTTTGTAGATTATGAAAATATTACTGGCGAGAAAACTTCCCTTACCGATCTTGAAGGAAAATATGTATATATAGATGTTTGGGCCACCTGGTGTGGGCCGTGTAAGGCTGAGATTCCTTCATTAAAAAAAGTTGAGAAACAGTACCATGGAAAAAATATTGCTTTTGTAAGTATGTCTATAGACGATGATAGATCACATGGAGGATCATGGGAAAAGGCCAATGAAGATTGGAAAAAAATGGTCAAAGAAAAAGAATTGGGAGGCATCCAAATTTTTGCTCCAAAAGGATGGCAATCTGAGTTTGTTCAAAACTACAAGATCAATGGAATTCCACGTTTTATTCTTGTTGACCCAAAAGGTAACATCGTAAGTGCAAGCGCACCTAGACCTTCAAGTGAAGAACTTATCAAACTCTTTGACGAGGAAAACATTTAGGCGTATTAAAAAGTGATTATTAGAAGGAATAATCTTCCTTCAACAAGATATAATATGATAATTTGATGCATTCAATGTTTTGAAAACATTCTCAAAACATTGGATGATCATGTTAAAAGATTCACTTTTTTAACCAAGTACTTTAGTTAATGCTACAAAGAATATTTCCATTTTTGATCTGGTTGCCCTTGGCAAAAAAGTCATGGAAGGATGATTTAATTGCAGGATTGACAGGAACAATTATTGTAATTCCACAGGCTGTAGCTTTCGCCATTATAGCAGGTTTACCTCCGGTTTATGGTTTTTATACCGCAATGATTACACCAATTATTGCCGCATTATTTGGTTCTTCCTATCATTTAATATCGGGTCCTACTACCGCAATTTCCATTGTTGTTTTTGCTACTGTGAGCGAAATGGCTGATGCCACTACAGATATAGAAAATTATGTTGCCTTAACACTTGTGCTGACCTCTATGGCAGGTTTAATTCAATTTGCCATGGGATTAGCCAGAATGGGTAAGCTGGTAAACTTTGTTTCGCATTCAGTCATTATTGGTTTTACTGCCGGGGCAGGGGTGCTGATTGCCTTTAAACAACTGAAACATGTATTTGGTCTCGAAGTAGAAAGAGGAAGTTCGTTTTACACAACTGTGAAAACAATAGTTTCAAATATAGATCAGACGAATTGGTATGTTTTTGCGGTAGCCTTAGGAACTATGCTCATCGCTATTGTGGTTAAAAAATTTATTAAACCGCTTTCAAGATTTTATATGCTTATTGCGATGGTACTTGGTAGCGTTCTTGCCTATTCATTAGGGGGAGAGGCAAATGGAATAGAGAATGTTGGAAAAATACCCTCCAATTTACCTCCTTTTCGCGTTCCCGCTTTTTCAATATCTAACATACAGGAGCTGAGTACAGGTGCCCTTACACTGGCTTTGCTGGGATTGATTGAGGCAGTTGCGATCGCCAGATCTATTGCCTTGTCTTCTCATCAGAGAATTGACGGTAACCAGGAATTTAAAGGACAGGGCTTATCCAATATAATTGCCAGTTTCTTTTCAAGCTATATGGGATCTGGATCCTTTACAAGATCTGGAGTCAATTATCAGGCTGGTGCTAAAACCCCCATGTCGGCCGTATTTGCCGCTATTTTTCTAATGGTTGTTTTGTTATTGTTCTCACAATACGCTTCCTATCTTCCAAAATCAGCTATGGGAGGAATCATTTTACTCGTAGGTTATAACCTGATTGACTTTCATCATATCCAACAAGTGGTCAAAAGCAGCGGAAGGGAACTCATCGTTTTAGGAACTACCCTTTTTGGGGCCTTGTTCTTTGAATTGGAAACAGCTTTGTTCTCAGGTATTGGGCTTTCTTTATTCTTTTATTTGGAAAAAACCGCCAAACCGAATATTGCCATTCTTGGTACGACAAAGACGCATAGGTTCATTAATATTATCAGAGATCCGGATGTTAAAGAATGCCCTCAACTTAAAATTGTTCGTCTTGATGGCTCCATATATTTTGGTGCCCTTGAAGTAGTTTCAGAATTTTTTGCCAATCTATATGAAAAAGGAGATGTAAAACATGTGCTAATTATTGCAAAAGGAATCAATTTTATTGATTTAGCTGGAGCGACATGGCTTTCATATGAGGCCAAAAAGTGGCAAGATAATGGAGGAGGTATGTATTTTAGTGGTTTAAAGATCGTCAGTCAGCAAATCCTTAAAAAAGGAGGCTTTCGTGATGAAATTGGTGAAGAGAATTTTTACCCAGACAAACCAACTGCTATTCGTGAGATCTTCGCTAAGCTAGATAAAAACATTTGTGAGAATTGTAAAGTTCGTATATTTCACGAATGTTAAAAACTCTTTTTTTTTCTTGTTAAGAGGAATTCATCTCATTTATTTCTAACAGTTTATGCATATAAAACAGCATATTCCCATTTTACAATGGCTGCCAAATTATAAAAGAAGCTGGTTAAAGAATGATCTATTCGCTGGTATGACCATTGGTGTCATTCTAATTCCTCAAGGAATTGCCTATGCCATCATTGCTGGTCTTCCTCCAATTTATGGACTTTATACGGCGATGATCCCGCAAATCGTTTATGCGATTTTAGGAACTTCAAGACAACTTGCTGTTGGACCCGCCGCTATGGATTCATTGATCGTAGCTGCAGGAATTAGTGTGCTTGCGGGCATAGGATCAGAACACTTTATAGTTTTAGCTGTGCTGCTCGCATTTATGGTTGGTTTTTTTCAAGTGATATTTGGTCTTTTCCATCTCGGTTTTTTAGTTAATTTTTTATCGAAGCCTGTTATAAGCGGTTTTACTACAGGTTCTGCCATTATCATTGGTATGAATCAATTTGGAAATCTTTTTGGACTGGATTTAGATCGGAGCAATCAAATACAGACTTTATTGCTGGAAATGAGTCATACATTTTCAAACGTACATTTGCCAACCACACTCATTGGAATAGTATCCATTGTATTGATCTTTGGTATTAAAAAAATCAATAAAAAAATCCCTGCTGCATTGATCGTTGTGGTTCTCGGTATTCTAGTCGTTTATGCTTTTCAGCTTGATCGTAAAGGGATTACTATTTTAGGGGAGATTCCGAGAGGACTCCCAGAGTTTGTGATTCCTACCTTTGATATGGCTTTTATGGAGGAGATTTCAGGACTTGCTTTAACTCTGGCGCTTATCGGCTTTATGGAAGCCATCTCTATTGCTAAATCCATTGAAGTTAAGCACAATAATTATCGCGTAGATGCCAATAAGGAATTAATCGCCTTAGGTTTTGGAAATATGGTCGGATCCTTCTTTCAAACCTATCCTGCAACAGCAGGATTTGCCAGAACAGCTGTGAATGACCAATCAGGGGCAAAGACCCCACTTTCGTCACTTATAGCCGCATTTATTATAGCTTTATCTTTATTATTTCTGACTCCCGCTTTTTTCTTTTTGCCAAAAGCTGTGCTTGCCGCCATAATTATTGTTGCCGCATTCGGCCTTTTGGATTTTTCAATGCCCAAAAATTTGTTGAGCTATAACCGTCGGGATCTGATCATTTTGAATAGTACATTGCTTATCACAATCTTTGTAGGAATTAAGGAAGGAATCCTTTTTGGGATAATTCTTTCTCTTGTGATGCTGATCTATAAATCAACAAAGCCTCATATGGCTGTTCTAGGAAATATCCCGGGCACCCATTTTTATAGAAATATAAATCGGTTTGATGAGGTAGTCATTCAGGAAGAAATATTGATTGTGAGATTTGACGCACAATTGTATTTTGCAAATACCCAATACTTCAAGGATAAACTGAAAGAATTTGCATTGGAAAGAGGCCCCGCCCTCAAATTACTCATTATTGATGGCGAAAGCTTAAATGCGCTTGACAGCAGCGCTATTTATGCCCTCGAAGAAGTACATGATTATTTTACATCAAAAAATATTACCATTGTTTTTACCGGGCTGAAAGGTCCCGTTAGAGATACCATGGTGAAATCAAAACTCATGAAAAAAATTCGGTACGATCATTGCTTTATGAGTATACAAGAAGCTGTTGATTGCTACAAAGAAAATTGCTTTGAGCTACCCAAAGGGTATAGTTTTCAGGAGTATACGAAACAATCAAATCGTTAAAAAGTGGAAGTATCCGGTAACAAGTGTTACATATGATTATTCCCCTTTCACTAACTTTGAGTAAATTTAAAATAAAAAACAATGAAAGTAGAACAATTATTCACAGGATGTCTGGCTGAAATGGCTTATTATGTTGAGTCAAATGGAGAAGCTGCTGTTATTGATCCTCTTCGTGAGACCGAACCATATTTAAGAATGGCGGAGGCTGATAATGCTAAAATAAAATATGTTTTCTTAACTCATTTTCATGCCGATTTTGTTTCCGGACAATATGACTTAGCGCAAAAAACCGGGGCGAAAATAATTTTTGGCCCAAATGCAACGGCTGAATATGACATATACAATGCCAAGGATGGTGAAGAATTCCCTCTTGGGGAAGGTAAATTGACCTTATTACATACTCCCGGGCATACCATGGAATCTTCTTCTTATCTGATTACTGATGGCGAAGGTAAAACGCCTTACGTATTGACCGGTGACTGCTTGTTTATAGGTGACGTTGGGAGACCAGATTTAGCTGTTAAACAAGGTAAACTAACAGAAAAAGATTTAGCTGGATTCTTATTTGATTCACTAAGGAACAAGATCATGACTCTTCCTGATGATATTATTGTATATCCAAATCATGGAGCAGGTTCTGCCTGTGGTAAAAATATGAGTAGTGAAACTTTCGATACCTTAGGAAATCAAAAGAAAACCAATTATGCACTTCGTGCAGATATGACAAAGGAGGAATTTATTACCGAAGTGACCACAGGGTTAAAACCCCCGCCACAGTATTTTCCGAATAATGTTAGAATGAACAAAACGATCAATACAAGTATTGAAGACATCTTACATAAAGGAACAACGCCTCTTGATGCCGCTACTTTTAAAGAATTAAGTGAACAAAAAGATATTCTGGTTGTTGACACGCGTAGTAAAGAATTATACGCCGAAGAAGGAACGGTTCCGGGAGCTTGGTATATTGGGATCGATGGTAGTTTTGCACCTTGGGTTGGAGCACTTATCAAAGACATCAATCAAAAAATAATTTTTATTGCTGATAGTGAAAACAGGGTAAACGAAATTGTAACTCGATTCTCACGAGTGGGTTACGACAATACCATGGGTTATTTAGAAGGTGGAATGCCTAATTGGAAAAGTCATGGTTTTAAAGCAGACATGATTGGTTCAATATCTGCTCATTTATTTGCGGAAAAGTTGGCCAAAGGAGAAATGGAAAAACCTGTTGATGTACGTAAAGAATCAGAGTATTTATCGGAGCATGTTTTAGGAGTAGAAAATTTCTCCTTGGATTTTATTCATGATAATTTTGCTGAGATTGACACAGAAAAAGAATATTTTCTTCACTGTGCCAGTGGTTATCGTTCTCTGATAGCTGCCTCCATCTTCAAAGCTAACGGCGTAAAAAAAGTTACCGACGTTAGAGGTGGATTTAAAGATCTTAAGGAAACTGAAGCGCCTATGACAGATTATGTATGTCCTACCACATTATTATAATATAGATTGATTAGCTATTAAAAAGGGAGTTTAGACTCCCTTTTTTTATGTAACATTGTAATTGAAGAACACAAAAACTAAAAAAATGAGAATACGAAGTTCAAAAATTGTATTGATCACGATGTTATGGATAAGCCTCGCATCATGTGGTCAAAAACAAAATGAGAAATCTTCAGATCAGGATTCAGCATCTAAAATTTCATTAATATCCCCAGAAGATTTGAACAAGGTAAACAAGGATATCATTCTTATCGATGTCAGAACTCCAGGAGAATATGCCTCAGGCCATGTCGAAAATTCAGTCAATATTGATTTCAGAGCCAGTAACTTTAAGGAACTAATAGGAGAGCTTGACAAAAATCAGGATGTTTATGTTTATTGTAAGGTTGGCGGCAGAAGTGGAAGTGCTGCAAGGATGATGGAAGATATAGGCTTTAAAAAAGTTTATGACTTGAAAGGTGGGATTATTGCCTGGGAAAAAGACGGTTTTAAAACTGTTAAATAACAAATTAGCAAAGTGAAACGACATACTTTTCTTCTATTTTTATCGGTTATAATTTTTTCCTGTTCTGATACTTTGTCTAAGAAAGAAATTGAGCTCTTTACTGAACAAGGAAACCTAATCGCAAAAGGAACTTCTGAAGAACTTTCCGGAAAACTAATGGCCAAAATGAAAGAGGGTGGAATTCCATTGGCAGTGGAGTATTGTAATACTGCTGCCCTACCTCTCACATCAAAAATATCAAAAGAAGAACATGTGAGTATCAAGCGTACTTCAATTAAAGTCAGAAATCCTTTAAATACCGCCAATAAAGAAGAGATTCAGATCATAAATAAATTCTTATCAATGATTGACCGGAATGTTCCACCAAAGCCTTTAGTCAAATTGGATCTATCAGGAAACCCCCATTATTATGCTCCAATTTTCGTCGACTCAAAGTGTCTTATCTGTCATGGAACTCCTGACAAAGAACTATCCAGAAAAGCTGACTCAATTATCAAAACATATTATCCAGAAGACCTGGCGACTGGTTTTAAAGAAGGCGACCTAAGAGGCATATGGAGTATTTCTTTTCCCTAGTCATACTTCATATACCAGATATATTGGTTAAAATTTGAGGTTGATACCCAATAGAAAATTGATTTCTGCCTGAGGATAATACCCTGCTCCTGTTATTGTTGTCACCTGATCAGGATCTGTCCAGGTATCGTCATAGGTGTAGAAATAACCATTAGAAACATATTTAACGTTGAACAGGTTGTTCACCAAACCACTAAACACGATAGACTTCAATAATTTATTTGTGGTAATTTCATAGCTTACATGTAAATCGTTTACAAAATACGCGTCAAGTTTAGACGCTTCCAATTCAATATTACTCATATATTGGACTCCGACATATTTAGAGAGTAAACTAATTTGCAAATTTTTCAAGGGTTCATATCTAATATTGCTGCCGGCGATAAAATCGGGTGAAAATGAGAGATTTGTATTCCCAAAATTTGTCAGTTCACCATCGAATTTATAATATTTGTCTATATTCTTGTTCGTACTAATTGCCAAATTTGGCTGCCAGCTAAATTTTTCATTGAATCGAATCACAGCATCAATTTCTAAACCTAGTCTGTAACTTTTTCCAATATTATCGGCAATAGGATTCCCAACATTATCAATATTTCCAGTTAAAACCAATTGATCCACATAATTCATATAATACACATTGGTTTTCAATCTAAAATTCTCCGAATTATAATTCCATCCCAATTCAAAATCATCCAAAGACTCCGGTTTCACCTCACTATTCGCTAAATAATCAGCTCTCTTTGGTTCTTTATGTCCTTTAGCATAAGACAAAAAGAAACTACTTTTATCAAGAAAATAACTCACTCCAAATTTTGGATTAAAGAAATTATTCTGATCCTTCAATCCGATGGCAACGGGCCCTTCATCAATTCCATCTACTTCATAATTTACATACCTGTATTGCAAGTCACCAAAAAGGCTCCAATTGTCATTTAAGGAATAATCGGCTTTGGCATAGATATTAAAATCTGTCTTTTTTCCGGTGTTATCATAAAACTTCTGATTGGTTCTTTCACTGCCGTATTTGGCCCATATCACCTCACCAAAATGATCACCATCGTATTCATTGAAAGCACCTCCAATGATCACATTTACCTTATCAAAATTCTTTAAAACCGAAAAAGTTGTCCCATAAAAATGATTGTCTAACCATTTTCTTTGCACCAGATCGGTAGCATTGATTTCCTCACCATCTATATTAATTGGGTCAAAACCATACACCGAAAAATCGGCGTCATTCTCATATTGCTCATAAAATCCTCTTCCGTATGTATAGTGAAAAGCTAAGTTTCCCGTCCAGTCATTTCCAAAATCATGATTCACATGTAATTGGTAATGGTCCTGTTTATAATCATCTACCTGATTATCATAAAAGCCGGTCAAATCACCGTTTTCGTCGTAGATTTCACCCGCTGGATTGTATTTTCTGTTCGTCTCTAGTGTCTGCTCATCAATACCATACCAGGCTTGATAGGTAACTTCATGTCCGCCAAAAGCTATGGCTTTTATCAAGGTTTTTTCACTGAAAATACTGGCTGAAAGGTATACTGATCTAAGATCGGCAGAAGCTCTGTCTATATACCCATCCGATTGAATAGTTGATATCCTCCCTGTAAACTCAGACTTAAACTTGCCTTCACCACCAATAATACCAGATCCAAACTGTATATTGGCTTTAAGCGTATTAAATGATCCTCCCGAAAAGCCAAGCTCACCATAAGCCTCCTCTTGTATTCCATTTGTAGAAAGACTTAAACTTGCGCCAAAAGCACCGGCACCATTGGTAGAAGAGCCCACTCCTCTTTGTAATTGCATACTCTGAGTGGAACTGGCAAAATCTGGCAGGTTGACCCAAAATACACCATGTGATTCACTGTCGTTTAGCGGGATTCCGTTAATCGTTACATTTACCCTCGTGGCATCACTCCCTCGAACCCTTATTCCTGTGTATCCAATACCGTTACCAGCATCAGAAGTAGACACCACATTCGGTAAAAAGTTTAATAGAACAGGGATGTCCTGGCCCAGGTTTCTTGATTCAATTTCTTCCTTGGTGATGTTGCTATTTACAAACGGAGCCTTTTCATCTACTCTGGTTGCTTTGACCAATACCTCATCTAAGTTAATCGTATCATTTAAAATACTTTTTTCCTGTGCATAACCTGAAAAGCAGGCACACAAAATGAAAATAACAGTAAACTGTTTCATTTTCTTTCCCTTATGGGATGTTTTAATTAATGAAAATCGAATTAAAGAGGTGAAATCCGAATCGAAATACTTAGATTTTCAGTTATCCTTGAAAATCTTATCCCTAAACAGCATTATCCGTTCTAGGTTCAATGGGTTTAATCTCAGCCTGTATTGGGCACCCCTTATAAGATCGTTGCAAATGTAAACAACAATTGGGAATTAAAAAATCAAAACCTGATTATTAATCTAGTTTGGGTTTTTGACGAAGTGTTTTTTTGAGACCTCGCTTTTTCTTGGCTTCCATTCGCCTTGCCTTTTCCAATTTTCTCACCTTGGTAGGGATCCTTATTTTGTCCTTTTTCAAAGCGGCTTCAAGCAATACTAATAATCTGTTTGTAACGATTTGTTTATTTTTATGCTGACTTCTACTCTCGTCACAAGTCAACATCAATTGGTTTTTCTTATTTAATTTAGATGAAAGTTTATCGAATAATCTCATCTTTTCCTTTTCAGAAAGGGCCTGTGAATTTTCAATATCAATAAGTACGATAACTTTAGACGAAACTTTATTTGCATGCTGCCCACCTGGTCCGCCAGATCTTACTGCAGAGAATTCAAGTTCTTTTTGAAGTATTTCTTTATCCATATTTCCTGATCAAGAAGTTTTCCTTTGATTCAAAAGTTACAAACTTTTGGAATAGGAATTCAAATCACCCCTTTCATCCAATAATTTATCAATGGCACTGATGGCAACCTTCAATCGGTTTTTTATACTTCCATTTAACTTTATATAAGGCTTTTTATACTTGATAAGAGCAGTCTCAAAAGCTTTATACATTTCTTCCCTTTGTTCGGGTCGATCTCTTAGGTCATCAGCTTCCCATGGGGTATCAATATTGGTCAACAAATAAAGATCATATTGATTCTTAAGCGCATATTTATCCAGATTAGGATGCACAAACCCTCCATAATATTCTTCAGAATATACCTTTGTCTCCAATAAATCAGTATCACAAATTAGAATCTTATCTGCCTTTAAAGCAAGCTTATTCTCAAGCGCAATTTGACCTTTGGCGATTGGTATCAGATCGGCATCTTCACAGGTTTTTCTCTCATTATTCCATTTTTCCTGTAAATACTCTCTTGCATATTCAGCTACCCAAACTGTATTATAGTGTTTGGCCAATAGCTCTGACATCGTCGTTTTACCCGTTGATTCAGGCCCAAATAATACTATTTTAACCAAATTTATTGGTGACTGCTCAAGTGCTTTTTCCATGCGATATATCCATAAATTGCGATAAATGTAAATCCTAAATACTGAAAACTGGTAAAGGCCAGCCCTTTGTATAAATACAAGGGTACTGATATGATATCTCCCAAGATCCAATAGATCCAGTTTTCAATTTTTCTTTTTGCCATAAGCCACATTCCAACAAAGAATATAGCTGTTGTGATTGTATCCACATAAGCTGTCCAACTAGTCCATTTATCATTGTAATAATACACAATAAATACAAAAACGATAGTCGCAAAAAATATGAAAACTGATTGTTTCTTTTCCAGGCTATTCGTTCTGCTTATAGGGGTAACATGTGATGCATCAATTTTTCTAGTCCAAATATACCAGCCATAAACACTCATGGCAAAATAATAGGCATTGATCATCATGTCTCCCAGCAGTCCCCATTTAAATAATAAATACACAAAAATAGAAGTACTGATCATTCCGGTGGGAAAGACAAGAATCTTATTTTGTTTGGAATACCAAACTGACAAAAATCCAAAAATAACGGCGATGATCTCCAAAACGATATCGAGGGTCTGATAATCCTGATATTGCTCGAACAAGTAATTAATAATCTGGTGCATGGTGACTTCTGTCGTCAGTGACGATCTTTAAAATAAAAACGCAATTCTTTTCATTGAGAAGTGAGCTGTGAATATTTGAATTTACAAAAGCCATTACCTCCTCGTAAGGCCCAAATATTTGTGTGCTTAGACCATTTTCCTCTATGTGAAAGGATGAAGTTCTCAATGCCTTAATAAAGGCTATGATGGGCTCCTCAAAGTCCTTATGCAAAGGATACATAGATATATCAACAGATATGTTCATTTTTCATGATTTTAGTGAGGAAATTACTGTTTTCTTCAAAAGCCGTTCCTATGACAACAACATCTGCCCCATTTTTATAAGCCTCAAGTAGTTCATTTTTTGATCTGATCCCACCTCCTACTATAAGCGGAATATTCACGTTCTTTCTAACTGAATTGATCACCGAAGGTTTCACCGGGTTCAGCGCGCCGCTGCCTGCTTCAAGATAAATTAATTTATTGCCCATGTACATCCCTGCCATTGCCGTTTGCGTGATTTTATCAATATTATTCGCTAAAATGGGCTTGGTTTCACTGACTCTCTGCACAGCCGTTTCTTTACCTCCGTCGATGAGTATATATCCGGTAGGTATTACCTCAAGTTCGGATCTCTGCAGATATGGAACCGCTTTGACTTGCTGATTGATCAAATACTCAGGATTCCTTCCTGATATGAGTGACAAAAATAAAATGGCATCAGCATGCGAAGTGATCTGTTGGTAATTTCCTGGGAATAATACGACGGGAAGAGATGTGAGCTCTCTTATTTTTAATACCAGTTCGTCAGTCTCTTTGTCTTCAACGCTACTGCCTCCTACAAAAATAAAATCGACTGCTGAAGTATTGATCTTGGTCATTATTTTAACAATGGATTCATCATTCATCTTATCAGGGTCCAATAGAATGGCCAGAAGCTTTCTTCCTTCATTCATTGCCGATAAAAAAAGCTCATAAATCATGACTACTGTAACTTACTTTTAAAGAATATTCCTGTTAATCAACGTTGAATTCTTCCGCTAAGGCTTCACTAAAGCATAGACCAAGGTGAATCCTTCCTTTAAAAACTCAAACTTAATTTCATATTCCCTTTTCCAAGTGTCAAATATAACTCTTCCTGAGGATCTCCCATCGGCAAAGCTAAATGGATTGATGCCAATATGATTATGAAAACTCAAGCCACCATAAGGATAAGTTTTATACATCGACTCCTTAGCTCCCCAAATCACAGTTAATTGCTTGACAAGGTCTTCTTCAGATAAAGAATCGACCTCTGTATTGACAAATCGATGTTGAATATTAACTATTTTCTCTCTGTTTTTTTCAATATCAACCCCGGCTTCCTGCTCACTGATCAGCACCGCTGCAAACTCAAAAGAGTGCGTAATAGAAATATGCTTATCATCATTTAAAAAAGGCCTTCCATATTCGTTATAATAAAGATTAGCATCCTCATAACCAGCATGTTTAAGTAATTTTCTAACACTCAAAAATCCTTTTTGATGCAGTATAGATTTCATGCCATTCAACCTCGAAATACTATTTTCGGTCAAGACCAGTCCATTTCTCAATTCCTCAAGGGACTCCTCAATTTTCCATATATAAATAGTGGTTCCTCCTTCAGAAGAAATGGTTTTATAAATCGGCATACAATGTTTAATAGGTATTTCGTATTTTTGCAAAATCAAAACAAATATAAAAATTATGAGTTCAGAAACATCGACTTACGTAAAATATAAGGTTAAAGACATCAACCTTGCAGATTGGGGAAGAAAGGAAATTCATTTAGCTGAATCTGAAATGCCAGGTTTAATGAGCCTTCGGGAAGAATATAAAAATGAAAAACCATTAAAAGGTGCTAGAATCGCAGGTTGTTTACATATGACCATTCAAACAGCAGTGTTGATTGAGACGCTAGTGGATTTGGGTGCTGAAGTGACCTGGAGTTCATGTAATATCTTTTCTACACAAGATCAGGCTGCTGCTGCCATCGCGGAGGCAGGCGTATCAGTATATGCCTGGAAAGGCCTTACAGAAGAAGAATTTGACTGGTGTATAGAACAAACTCTTTTCTTTGGAGAAGACAAAAAGCCATTAAATATGATTTTGGACGATGGAGGAGATCTGACCAATATGGTATTTGACAGGTACCCTGAATTGGTTAAGGGAATCAAAGGTCTTTCTGAAGAAACGACTACTGGGGTTCACCGTTTGTATGAAAGAATGAAGGAAGGAACTTTACCAATGCCTGCCATCAATGTGAATGATTCTGTTACCAAATCTAAGTTTGACAATAAATATGGCTGTAGAGAAAGTGCTGTAGATGCAATTCGAAGAGCTACAGATACAATGATGGCCGGAAAAGTGGTTGTTGTTGCTGGATATGGTGACGTTGGAAAAGGAACTGCCGCCTCATTTAAGGGTACAGGAGCCAGAGTAATTGTCACTGAAATAGATCCAATTTGTGCGTTACAAGCTGCTATGGAAGGTTTTGAAGTCAAAAAAATGGACAATGTCATAGAGAAAGCTGATATCGTAATCACTACTACAGGAAATAAAGATATCATTCAAGAGCGTCATTTCAGAGCTTTGAAAGACAAAGCTATTGTTTGTAATATTGGCCATTTTGACAATGAAATTGACATGGCATGGTTGAATGCAAATTATGGTGATACTAAAAATGAGATCAAACCACAGGTTGATCAATATAGTATTGACGGGAAGGAAATTATTCTTTTGGCTGAGGGAAGACTTGTTAACCTTGGTTGTGCGACGGGTCATCCAAGCTTTGTAATGAGTAACTCATTTACCAATCAAACTTTAGCTCAATTAGAGTTGTGGAATAACACGGATCAATATGAGAATAAGGTTTATATGCTTCCTAAACATTTGGATGAAAAAGTAGCCCGACTTCACTTAGAGAAAATTGGTGTGGAACTGGAAGAATTACGCCCAGAACAAGCTGATTATATTGGAGTTAAGGTCGAAGGTCCTTTTAAACCTGAATATTACAGGTACTAGCATATTTTGACCTTAAATAAATAGAACTTCCAGGTAATAACTTGGAAGTTTTATTTATTTTTAACCCTATCTATTGTTAACTCCTTTTCATATGAAAAACATTTTAGTCCCTATTGGAAGTAATATTAATGCCCTAAACACTTTGCAATACGCTATTGATTTTGCGGAAGCAGTAGAGGCAAAGATTTATCTTGTTCATGTTTATAGTAGCCCTAAGATCAGCGGAAATATTCTTAAAGTAGACCAAATAATGGAAAGGGATAGTAAAGAAATCCTGAAGGATCATTTGACCAATGTGAATAAAAAAAATGTAGAGATTATAACCAGCACTTTAAAAGGTTATTCAGTAATCGATACTTTGAAACAATTAAATAGACTTTTACACATTGATCTCATCATTACTTCCCCAAAAAATGACGGAGCTGATGAACATGTATTTTTAGGCAAAATAACAGGTAACATCATTAAGGACACCAAGGTGCCTGTTCTTATTGTGCCCGGTGAAACAAGCTTTAAGCCGATAAAAAAGATTCTGATGACTATAAAATCAGGATCCATTAAATCAGTATCAACTTTAGATCTTTTGATCAAAATTAAAAACACCTTTTCATCAACGATTAATCTTTTACAAGTAAAGACGCCAAAACTTGATGCTCAGGATCTAGAATTAAATAAAACACTTGAAGGATTAATCAATCAGCATATTCCTACAACCAATGCAACTGTTTATCAAGGTGTTCTTGAATTCCTGCGAGAAGAGGATCCTGATATGCTTTGCGTGATTCGCAGAAAAAGAGGATTCTTTAAAAAACTTTGGGAAAATGACAGGGTCAAAAAAATTGATTTTGACAGTCATATTCCCTTGCTTGTTTTAAAAGGAATGTCGTAATTTGCTTTCTTAAACCCTCATTATGTAATAGGGTTCGTAATGAAAATACAAAGTGGAATAAATCAGGAGTTTATATTCGAAAAGCATAGTACCGCTATGGTTAAGAAGATAAACCTAGTGCAACGACTGATTTGAAGTAGTTTGTATTTGTAATAGAAGATCTATTGCATATTGAGGGTTACAATTTTGGGGCTATAGCTCAGTTGGCTAGAGTGCTTGACTGGCAGTCAAGAGGTCCGGGGTTCGAATCCCCGTAGCTCCACAACAAAAAAGAAAAGTCTTCGGTAGAAGGCTTTTTTTATTTCCTTGAATTTTGGCGAAGCAAAGCTTCAAGTTAAAATTCAAGGAAATAAAAATTCAAGCCCGCATGGGCTTGCTTTTCTTTTTTGTTGTTAGGGGCACCCCTTTGGGATCAACGCAGTTAATCCCGATACATATTAAATCTAACATACTTGAGCGTCTTTTTTTGTGAGGAGATGTAAAATTGCTGCTAAGCAATTTGCAGATTCTATTTGCAGAATGGGAGTATAGGGGATCAA
>CAJQNF010000096.1 GCA_905479625.1 uncultured Flavobacteriaceae bacterium
ATCATTAAAAAACTAGATCTCCAGCCTCACCCGGAAGGAGGTTATTTCAAAGAAACATACAGGAGTAAATTAACACTTTCTAAGGAAGAACTACCACGAGAGTTTGAAGGGGGAAGGAATGCTTGTACTGCAATATATTTCCTCCTGACTTCTGATAATTTTTCAGCATTTCACAGAATAAAACAAGACGAAATCTGGCACTTTTATTCAGGATCACCTATAAGTTTACACATTCTCACTAAGGAGGGGAACTATGAGAAACAAATGATTGGATCAAATTTGGAAAAAGGAGAAATTCCTCAATTTGTAGTTCATGGAGGAGATTGGTTCGCTTCTGAAGTTGAATCTCCAAATTCCTTTGCCTTGGCGGGTTGCACGGTATCCCCGGGATTTGATTTTTCTGATTTTGAAATGGCATCGCAAGAATCTTTGATTAAATTGTATCCATCTTATCAGAATATTATTTCTAAACTCACAAGGTGAATCCGTATCTTTAAACATCTTAAAACAATTATACCATGAAATACCTTATTACCCTGTTTTTCTTTTTTAGTTTGATTTCTTGTGATGAAAGCAAAGAAAAGTCAGAGAAAATGGCGGATGTTATCTATACCAATGCCAAGATTTATACAATGGACAGTAATAATTCCTGGGCTGAAGCTTTAGCTGTTAAGGATTCAAAAATTATTGCGATTGGTTCCTCGGCGGAAATCGGTAAAATAGCAAGGAAAGATACACAGATTATAGATCTTGGGGGTAAATTCGTGATGCCTGGAGTGTTCGACCTGCATGCTCATCCCTTTATAACGCCTTGGTACGGAAATATGAATTTACAGCTGACGGGCGCTGATTCAAAGGAAAAGATTCTTTCGGCTGTTAAAAAATACGCGGATGCGAACCCAAACAGAAAATGGATCATAGGTGGCCAATGGTTGTTAGGTGTTTTTGAAAATGACAGCCCGAGAAAGGAATGGTTGGATGAGGTTGTCTCGGATCGGCCTGTTGCCCTGCTTGATCAGACCGGTCATGCAATGTGGTTAAACTCGAAAGCGCTTGAATTATCTGGAATTACGAAGGATACAGAAACAAGCCAGCTCATTGTGATCAGTAAAGACCCTAAAACAGGTGCCCCTACAGGTACTATCAATGAACAAGCCATGCAAATGGTAGAAAAAGTCATTCCACAAGCAAATGCAGAAGAATACGGAATGGCCATTAATGAAATATTTGAAATGTTCCTTTCCTATGGGATTACCTCTCAGCAGACTGCAGAGGGTCATGGTGTTCCTATGGAAGCACTTAAATTTCTAGAAACCGAAGGCAAGTTAAATGAACGCGTGTTTGTTAGCTGGGATTGGAAAACTACATTGAATCTTGCCTATTCTTTAGAGGATATTGAAAATCAGATTAAAAATCGCGCGGCATTTGAATCAGATTTTATTTATCCCAATTATGTGAAAATATTTGCAGATGGAAGTCCTTTTACAGCTACATCTTTATTGATTGAACCCTATGAAACTGAATTTGCCGGGGCTGAAAATGTTTATGGTGGCGCTAATATGTCTGAGGATGAATTTACAGATGCTTTTAAAATGTTCGATGACTGGGGAGTTGGAGTACACGTGCACGCCATGGGAGATGGCACAATTCGCAGGGTTGTAACTGCACTCGAAAGGATGAAGAAAATAAATGGCAATTCAGATGTTCACCATAAAATCGCTCATAATACAATGCTCAGTCTAGATGATATCCCGAGAATTGCCAAACTTGATAACGTTAATATAGATTTTTCACCACCTTTATGGTATCCCCATGCAGGGGCTACTCCCGGATTGATAGCCTCGGTAGGTGAAGAGCGCACAAATAATACTTATCCCTTAAAATCAGCACTTAAAGCAGGTATTAGCGTGGGCCAGGGTTCTGACTGGTTGACGGCAAACCCTATTCCTGATCCTTTTATTTCCATTGAAGCCATGATTACAAGGAGTAATCCTTTTGATGAAAGTATGCCCGGACGACTCAATCCTGATGAAGCTATTACTCTGGAGGAAGCAATTTATATCAATACTTTAGGTGGCGCAGAAGTAATGGGAGTGGAAAATATATTAGGGTCTTTAAGCATTGGTAAATTTGCGGATATGATCGTTCTTGATCATAATTTATTTGAACTTGATCCGGATGATATTTATGGAACTCAGGTCATGAAAACCATTGTCGGTGGGAAGGTTGTATATAACCGAGAAGAGCATGGTAATGAAGATATTGATCCGAGCAGGATGCTTGATAGAATGCAGCATGAATAATCTAATGATGCATATAGGTGTCATATTTTTTATTAACAGTTCGGTTTTTTTAATAAATGCTCGGCGGAATTTCTCAAGAAATCAAGTGATATATAGCACAAATTAAAAGGGAGGGCATTATCCAAATAAAGAGAGTATCTTTGCAATTATTAAAAAAATAGATGACTTTTAAAGAATTAGGGCTAATACCTTCTATTCTCCGCACTTTGGAGGAACAAGGATACGAAAAGCCAACCCCCATACAACAGCAATCAATTCCCATTTTATTAAAAGGTAGAGACCTATTAGGATGTGCACAAACCGGTACAGGTAAAACAGCGGCATTCGCTATTCCTATACTTCAGCATCTGAGTATGCCTCATCATGAGCCTAAAGGAAGACGGAAAATAAAGGCTTTAGTGATTACACCAACAAGAGAGTTGGCAACACAAATAGCTGATAGCTTTACTGTTTATGGAAAATATACAAATTTAAAGAATACAGTAATTTTTGGTGGTGTCAAACAAAGAGCACAGGTTGACGCGCTAAGGAGAGGAGTAGATATATTAGTGGCAACACCAGGCCGACTTCTAGACCTTATTAATCAGAGACATATTAGTCTTAAGGGAATTGAATTTTTTGTTTTGGATGAGGCTGATCAGATGCTTGATATGGGCTTTATTCACGACATTAAAAAGGTAATTGCTTTATTGCCAAAAAACAGGCAGTCCTTATTTTTCTCGGCTACAATGCATTCCAAAATTGTAACACTGTCGAAACAGATATTGGGCAACCCGGAAAGAGTAACAGTCCAGCCTGAACAGACTACAGCTGAAAAGGTGGAACAAAACCTCTATTTAGTTACCAAAGGAAACAAGATCAAACTCCTGATGTATTTGTTACAGACCCATGAAATGGATTCTGTATTGGTTTTTTCGAGAACCAAGCATGGTGCAAATAAGATCGTTAAATTGTTGCTCAGAGACGGTTTTGAATCGGCTGCAATTCATGGTAACAAATCTCAGAAAGCGAGAGAGCTTGCCCTTAATAGTTTTAAACAGGGAAAGATTAAAATTTTAGTAGCTACCGACATAGCTGCAAGAGGGATCGATATAGATGAATTGTCATTTGTTGTAAACTATGATCTTCCTAATGTACCTGAATCCTATGTTCATAGAATTGGGAGAACAGGTAGAGCGGGTTCAAGCGGTGTGGCTATTTCTTTTTGTGACGCTTCTGAAAGACCATACTTAAGAGATATTGAAAAATTGATCAATAAGAAGATCAAGGTAATTCATGAACATCCTTTTATTAATGATAGTCTTGAAATTGAATCTTCCCAACCAGAACGAAAACACGGTCATAAAAGAAAACCTAAACCAGCTTCACATTCTAAGTCAAAGGGTAGTAGTGGTGGAAAGAATAATTATTGGAGAAAAAGAAAGACCGGAGGGCCAAGGAAACCATCTTAAAGGTAATTTCTCGTAAATAAATTCTGTTGACCATGATTTAAATCATTTTATTTCTGGGATAAATTCATGTACTTTATAATAGTTTAAAGGCCATGTAGGATGAAAAAAAATGAACCCATTTCAAGTATAATGACCAAGGATGTCGTTACCTTGAGCTTAGAAGACACGCTTTATTCAGCTGAGAAGCGAATGAAAACCCACCATATCAGACACATGCCAGTTGTAGAAAATGAGAAATTGATCGGTCTGATCAGTTTATCTGATCTTCAACGCGTTAGTTTTATAGATGCGTATGGCAAGGAAGGAACGGAAGATACTCCGATATACAATATGTTAGACATCAATGATTTGATGATCAAAAAACCATTAACAGCAAGTCCAAAGAGTACTATTCTAGAGGTTTCTAAATTATTAGCAAGTAAGGAATTTCATTCTTTACCTGTTGTGGAAAAAGACAAACTGGTAGGTATCATTACCACTACGGATCTACTGCACTATTTTATTGAATTGTGCTGATCCAACATGGCGGCAACTTTGTGGACAATGGTTTCTGCCAGTTTAATTTTTGACTCTACCGTCCATCCAGCAACGTGAGGACTTAAAAGTACCTTATCTGAATTGATCAAATATTGAAAATCTTCGGGTAAGGTATTTTCTTTGGAAAAAAAGTTTTCAAAAGAATTTTTTTCATATTCGAGAACATCAAGACAAGCACCAAGTACTTGACCATTTTTTAATGCACTGACAAGATCTTTGGTGACTACAGCTGATCCTCTGGCTGTATTTATCAAATAAATCTGATGCGTAAATTGTTGTAAAAAAGAAGTCTTGATCATATGCTTGGTGAGTTCTGTTTGAGGCGTATGAAGGCTTAGGACTTCTGTTTTTTCAAACAATTCCTGAAGAGAGACCTGACGGGCGTTTTGATCACCAACATTCGGTTTAATATCATAGCAGATCACTTCACTGTCAAAGCCTTGTAGTTTTTTGGCAAAGGCTTTCCCCATATTACCATAACCAATGAGCCCAATTGTTTTCCCTTCAAGCTCTATTCCGCGATTGTCTTCTCTTAACCAGATACCTTGTCTGATCTCGTTGTCAGCTTTTTTCAATTTATTAAAAAGGGCGAGAATCATACCTAAGGCGTGCTCTCCAACAGCATTTCTGTTTCCTTCAGGGGCCGCAATTAAGGTTATGCCCTTTTTTTCAGCAAAATCAACATCAATATTCTCTAGTCCTGCACCAACTCTGCCAATAAACTTAAGGTTTGTTGCTTTTTCAAGAAAAGATTTGTCAATAGAAAACCGACTTCTGATGATCAATCCATCATATAGGTGAATCTTTCTTTCAATTTCAGATTTAGTTGAATCATAATCTTCGTGGCAGCTTAATTGCAGCTCTTTTAACCCATTTAAAAGAACAGGATGATTTGTATCTATAAAAAGCACTTTCATCATTTCGAAATTTTTACAAAAATATAGGAAGTATATTATTAAAAGATCCTTAATTTTAAAAAAATTTATCACATGAAACGTATTTATTACATATTACTTTTAGGGATAATTCTCTTCATTCAGTCACCAGTACTTGCGCAGGATTATTATTTTGAAGCATTTAAACCTTTTGATAAATCCATTCCAAGCCCGGAAGAGTTTTTGGGCTACCCTATAGGAGAATACCATACAAGACATGATTTAGTGGTTGCTTATATGTATACTCTGGCAGAACTTTCAGATAAAGCTACTGTAACTGTATACGGCAAAACACATGAAAACAGAAAGTTACTGATACTTAATATTGGAACTCCTGCTAATTTGCAGAACTTGGAAAGTATCAAACGTCGGCATTTAGAAGTGGTAGATCCAAATACTGATGTGACCGATTTTAATGATCTTCCATTATTTATTAATTTGGCTTATGGTGTGCATGGCAATGAACCATCCAGCACCGAAGCTGCTATGCTCACAGCTTATACCTTAGTGGCTTCACAAAATGAATCTGTTCAAAACTACTTGGATGAAGTAATCATTTTCCTTGATCCTACGATCAATCCCGACGGAAGAGACAGGCATAGTAATTGGGTCAATACTTTTAGAGGACAACCTCTGATAGCAGATAAATATGATATAGAACATAATGAGGGTTGGCCCCGAGGAAGAACAAATCATTATTGGTTTGACCTTAACCGAGATTGGTTATTGGCAGTACATCCCGAAAGTCAGGGGAAATTAAAATGGTATCAT
>CAJQNF010000097.1 GCA_905479625.1 uncultured Flavobacteriaceae bacterium
TGATTTAAGGCTAGAAACCTCTATAAAACAAAAAAACCTCAGTGTTTACTGAAGTTTTTCATTAGCTAACTATTTAAGAGCGAACTCTTAATGTTAACAACACAACTATTTTTACTTTAAAAAGTTGCGGTCTGGACGGGACTCGAACCCGCGACCCCCTGCGTGACAGGCAGGTATTCTAACCAGCTGAACTACCAAACCGTTGCTAAAATAGCGTTGCTTATTGCTAAGCAGGTGCAAATATAATTCTGTTTTTTGATTTGTCAAAAGGAAATCGAATATTTTTAAATAAATTTACTTCTCCTCACCATATAGGTAGTCAGTATCTGATCAAACCCATCGTGAATATCTACAGGTACATAGTCAATTTTATATTGCATACACTTGTATTTTAGGTTTTTAAAATATTCTTCCACTTTTAATTTGTAGGCTTCTTTGATGTTCCCGGCAAATAAATTAATTTCCTCTCCGGTTTCAACATCCACATATTTTCTCGGTACATCATCAAAATCAAAGTTTAATTCACGCTTTCCGTCATAAGTATGGAACAAAACAACTTCGTGTTTGTTATATTTTAAATGCCTTAAAGCGGCAAACAAGTCTTCTTCTTTCTTGTCTGACTGAAACATATCGGTAAACAAAAATATCAAGGACCTTCTATGGATCTTTTCAGCTATTTCATGCAGCACCTTATAAGTGTCTGTATGGCTCTTTGATCCTTTGAGTAGAATTTGCTGCAATTGGTCAAGTAACATCCTTCGGTGTTTCTCATTACCCTTAGCCGGAGCAAAATATTCACTATCCTCAGCATAAATACTCAATCCAAAAGCATCTCTTTGTCTTTTTAATATTTCCATTAAAGCGGCAGTGGCCAATGCCGAAAATCCGATCTTATTGTAATTGTCAACACTAATTGTATCCATTATCGGATAATGCATCGATGCAGAATTATCTATTATAATATGACTTCTTAAGTTTGTTTCTTCCTCATAGCGCTTGACAAATAATTTTTCTGTTTTAGCAAACAATTTCCAGTCAATATGACGGGTACTTTCACCCTTATTATACAAACGGTGCTCAGCAAACTCAACTGAAAAACCATGAAATGGACTTTTATGCATGCCAGTAATAAACCCCTCGACCACCTGCTTGGCGAGCAGTTCAATATTGGGTATACTATCGACTTGATTTAAATCGGCTTTTGTCATAAATCAAAAGTAAGGAGAAATGTTCAATAAAGAATGGTCTCAATAGGATCAGGATCGTCAATACACGATCTGTAAATATTGAGTTTATGGCACAAAAAAAGGCTTGATCATAAAATGATCAAACCTTGAGTTTATAAAAACTTCACTTTTTCTTATAAAAGTGCGTTCAATTTTTCAGTATATACATTTTTCGGTGCCACACCAACTTGCTTATCAGCAACCTCTCCTCCTTTAAAAACGAGAACAGTTGGAATATTTCGAACACCGTACTTAGCAGCAAATTCCTGATGCGCATCAACGTCTACCTTCACAATCGTAGCTTTACCATCAAAATCTTTGTCCAATTCTTCAACGATTGGAGCCAACATTCTACAAGGTCCACACCAAGCTGCCCAAAAATCAACCAAAACTGGTTTGTCAGAGTTCAATACAATCTCCTCAAAATTAGCATCTGTTACTTCTATTGCCATAATTCTTTAGTTTAATTATTTCTTGTCCTTTAATAAGGCACAAAAATAAGGAATTATTTAACTCAATGAATCATTTAGAAATCTATTTTTCTTATAACAGTATATAAAATAATGATGCATTGAAGGAATGATGGAATGATTCAATAAAATAATTGGAGATTGATAGGAGAATGAAGATCGTGCGTTTGGGGTTTTTAAATTTTTGAGTTTCGAATGTCGAACAAGGAATTTCGAATATCGATGTAAGTTTTGATTGGAGATTGAAGATTGAAGATTGGAGATTGAAGATTTTTGAAGAATTAGCTCTACTGAATTCCTGCCTCGCCAGCAGGCGAGTTCGATTTCATGCATTTATTCATTCCTATTGCAGCATTGCAGCATTGTAGCATTGTAGCATTGTAGCATTAATACTAAAAAACCTGCGAAGCTATCGCCTTAATATTATCAGACTTTCCCATAGAATAATAATGCAATACCGGAACACCGGCCTCTACAAGTTCTTTGGATTGTTGTATCGCCCATTCAATACCCACCTGTCTGACTGCCCCATTATTTTTGCAAGCCTCAACTGCACTGACAAGTTCATCGGGAAGGTCCAGTTTAAAAACCTGAGGTAAGACACTCAAATGCCGCTGTACTGCTACAGGTTTAATACCTGGAATAATAGGTACTGTAATCCCCATGTTACGGGCTGCTTCAACAAAAGCAAAGTATTTACTGTTGTCAAAAAACATCTGGGTCACAACATACTCTGCGCCGGCATCGATCTTTTCTTTTAACCTTCTGAGATCAGCCTGCATACTGGGTGATTCCATATGCTTTTCAGGATAACCTGCAACACCTATGCAAAAATTAGAGTTATAGGTAGTTTCAATAATGTCATGCAGATAGACTCCTTTGTTCAGATCACTGATCTGTCTGACGAGTTCTGAAGCAAAATTGTTCCCCTCATTTTTTGCCATAAAATAAGCTTCATCTTTCATCGCATCTCCCCTAAGGGCCATGACATTGTCAATTCCCAAATAATGACAATCGACCAAAACATATTCTGTTTCTTCCTTTGTAAACCCTCCGCATAAAACATGAGGTACGGTATCAACTTGATACTTATTCATCAGTGAGGCACAAATACCTACTGTTCCGGGTCGCATACGAGTCACTTTTCGCTCCAAGAGCCCTCCTTCTTTTTGAATATACACGTGCTCCTCCCTGGAGGTGGTCACATCAATAAATGGAGGTTTAAATTCCATCAATGGATCTATATTATCATAAAGCTTTTGAATGTTCTGACCTTTTTGAGGTGGAACAATTTCAAATGAAAACAAGGTTTTCTCTTTGGCGTTTTTTATGTGTTCTGTAACTTTCATCTTAATTTTTATTGACCTTTATCTAAAAACAGACAGGTCTCATTTTTCGTTCTGTTTTTTTATACTGATAGATTTGGCTGCAACCATTTCATCGCCATTTCCTTAGAGATGCCTTTTCTGTTGGCATAATCAATGACCTGATCTTCTCTGATCTTTCCAAGTCCGAAATACCGTGCTTCCGGATTGGCAAAATAATAGCCTGATACCGCAGCTGCCGGCCACATGGCCTTGCTTTCGGTTAGCTTAACACCAATGGTTTTTTCTACATCCAACAACTGCCAGATCGTATCTTTTTCCAGATGATCAGGACAAGCCGGATAACCAGGTGCCGGACGGATACCGATATAGGCCTCCTTGATCAGCTCTTCATTTCTAAGGGTTTCGTTTGCTGAATAGCCCCAGTGTTTGATCCTGATCTGCTTATGCAAATATTCCGCAAAGGCCTCTGCAAAACGATCGGCTACAGCCTGAACCAAAATCGCATTATAGTCATCATCTGCTTCTTTATAAGTTTTGGCCAGTTCATCTGCTCCAAAAATGGCAACGCAAAAAGCACCCATATAATCCTGGTTCTTATTAATTGGTGCAATAAAATCTGCCAATGCATAACTTGGTATGCCTTCTTTTTTATGTAACTGCTGGCGTAATGTTCTGAATCTTGCTATTTCTTTTTTGTTTTTTGTGATCAGAATATCATCTTCATCAATAGTATTCGCCTCAAAAAGACCAAAAATTCCCTTTGCCTTGAACAATTGTTTGGCAATGATCATTTCAATCATCTTTTGAGCATCTTCATACACGTGTGTGGCCTGTTCACCTACTTTTTCATCCTTTAAAATCTCAGGAAACTTTCCGTGAAGATCCCATGAAATAAAAAAGGGCTGCCAGTCAATAAAAGGCATCAGTTCCTTTAAACTAATCTGTCTTAATGCCTGAACCCCCATCTCTTTGGGTTTAGTTATTTTTGACTGCCCCCAATCAATCTTAAATTTATTTCTACGGGCTTCATTCAGTGAAATATATCTTTTTGTTTTCCCTCGCTTTAAAAATTTTTCTCTAAAATCTTCATAATCCTTTTTGAGATTAGTCACATAGGCATTTGCGGTATTTTTATTCAATAAATCTCCTACTACTGTAACCGCTCTTGAGGCATCATTCACATGAACCACGGCGTTTTTATATTCGGTATCGATCTTCACAACGGTATGTGCTTTAGAGGTCGTAGCACCTCCTATTAAAAGAGGGATGTCTAGTCCTTGTCTTTCCATTTCCTTGGCCAGATAGACCATTTCATCCAAAGAGGGTGTGATCAGTCCTGAAAGCCCTATCGCATCTACATTTTCTGCAATAGCTGTTTCAATGATTTTTTCGGGCGGCACCATTACACCAAGATCGACAATTTCATAATTGTTACAACCCAATACGACACTTACAATATTCTTGCCTATATCATGAACATCTCCTTTTACCGTTGCCATTAATATCTTTCCAAGGGCTCTTTGTGTTTCTCCTTTTTCAGCTTCAATAAACGGATTGAGATAGGCCACAGCTTTTTTCATGACTCTGGCAGATTTTACGACCTGTGGCAAAAACATTTTTCCTGACCCGAAAAGATCTCCTACCACATTCATTCCTACCATTAAATGTCCCTCTATGACCTCTATGGGTTTGTCAACCTGAATTCTTGCTTCTTCAACATCTTCAATAATAAAAGCATCTATTCCCTTTACCAAAGCATGGGTGATCCTGTCTTGAACGGGATCACTTCTCCACAACTGTTCTTCTACTGCTGTTTTTTTAGTGCCAACCACGGTTTGGGCAAAATCCAGCAGGCGTTCTGTGGCATCATCTCTTCGATTCAAAATCACGTCTTCGACATGTTCCAGCAGGTCTTTGGGTATTTCATCATAGACCTCGAGCATGGTTGGATTTACGATACCTATATTCATTCCCGCCTGTATCGCGTGATAAAGAAAGACAGAATGCATGGCTTCACGCACGGCATTATTACCTCTAAATGAAAAGGATACATTACTAACACCACCACTCACATTTACATCTTGCAAATTTTCTCTTACCCAGCGTGTCGCTTCAATAAAATCGATGGCATTTCGCTTATGCTCGTCCATTCCCGTTGCTACCGGAAAAATATTGAGATCAAAAATAATGTCTTCCCTGGCGAAGCCTACTTTATTCACGAGAACGTCGTAAGATCTCTTTGCAATCTCAATTCTTCTGTCATAGTTATCTGCCTGTCCTACCTCGTCAAAGGCCATCACGATCACTGCCGCCCCATAGCGTTTGATACGGGTAGCTTCCCAAATAAACTTATCTTCTCCTTCTTTAAGGGATATCGAATTCACCACACATTTTCCCTGAGCCACTTGCAAGCCTGCTTCAATGATATCCCATTTTGAACTGTCGATCATAATGGGTACCCTGCAAATATCCGGTTCTGCTGCGATCAGGTTCATAAACCTCACCATGGCTTCTTTGCCATCAATCAGCCCGTCATCCATATTGATATCTATGATCTGAGCGCCCCCATCCACCTGATGACGTGCAATATCAAGTGCCTCATCAAACTTTTCTTCCTTGATCAGTCGAAGGAATTTTTTGGAACCAGCCACGTTGGTCCGTTCACCTACATTGATGAAGTTACTGTTTTCATTGAGCACCAATGGCTCTAATCCTGACAGGCTTAAATATCTTTTCTTCTCTCTTATCATTATTTCGATAGCATTTGAATTTGTCTGGGTTGATATTTTGCTGCAATATCTGCGATGACGCGGATGTGTTCTGGGGTTGTGCCACAACATCCTCCAACTATATTGACCAAATTTCTTTTCATATAAGATTCTATCTGTTCTCCCATTTGCTCCGGAGTTTCATCGTACTCTCCAAAAGCATTGGGTAATCCTGCATTGGGATGGGCCGAAATAGCGAATTCTGTTTTTGGAGAAATAGATTCGAGATGTGGCTGTAATAAATTGGCTCCCAAAGCACAGTTAAACCCCACGGTTAACAAGGGAATGTGAGAAATAGAGATCAGAAAGGCTTCGGCCGTTTGACCTGAAAGTGTCCTGCCACTTGCATCTGTAATGGTGCCGCTCAACATGATGGGGATATCAATTCCTCTTTCATCTTTGATCTCTTCAATAGCATACAAACCTGCTTTGGCATTCAGCGTATCAAATACGGTTTCAACCAATAGAATGTCTGCGCCTCCGTCAAGCAAGGCCTCTGCCTGCTGTTTATACGCCGCTCTTAATTCGTCAAAAGTAACTGCTCTAAAACCAGGGTCATTCACATCCGGAGACATGCTGGCTGTCTTGTTTGTAGGGCCCATTGAGCCAGCAACAAATCTTGGCTTATGAGGTTCCTTTGCCGTAAATTCATCTGCCGCTTCCCTGGCAAGCCTCGCCGATTCAAAATTCAATTCGTATACCAGATCTTCCATAGCGTAATCCGCCATAGCGATGGTAGTCCCTGAAAAGGTATTGGTTTCTACAATATCCGCCCCTGCGGCCAGGTATTTTCTATGAATATCCTTAATCGCTTCAGGTTGGGTAAGTGTGAGCAAGTCATTATTACCCTTTAACAGTACTTCATAATCTTTAAACCGCTCACCCCGATAGTCTTCTTCAGTAAACTTATAAGCCTGAATCATGGTACCCATGGCACCATCCAATATCATGATGCGTTGTTCTAAAATCTTCTCTAATTGTTCTTTCATATGCCTCTTTTTCCCCATTTTATCATGTTCCATGTTCGTTCATGAAAAAAGTATAAAAACATTTTGGTAAAAATCTCTATACCTCCAATAGATATGGCTGTTTTGATTTCTCCCGTAAGAACATAAGAAATTACGATCGTATCTATTGTTCCTAAAGTTCTCCAGGTGAATGCCTTTACTATACTTCTTCTTTTTGTTTCTCCTCTTTTGTAATATTGATCATTCTTAGAGTTAAATAATACCATAATATCAGTAGTTTAAGGCTTGAGACAAGTCTTCTACAATATCTGAAATATTTTCCAATCCTACTGATACTCTGATCAATCCATCCGTTATTCCGACGATTTCTCTTTCTTCTACTGATAATTTACTATGTGTTGATGAAGCCGGGTGGGTCACAATGGTCCTGGTATCTCCCAAATTGGCAGAAAGCGAACACATGTTGATCTTGTTTAAGAAATTTCTTCCCCCTTCTATGCCGCCCTTGACCTCAAAGGCAACGATATTACCGCCCTTTTTCATCTGCTTTACAGCGATGTCATACTGCGGATGAGATTTCAAAAACGGATACCTTACCGCATTAACCTGCTTATGATCTTCCAGAAATTCTGCTACTGCCAATGCATTTTCACAATGCCTGTCAACCCTGACACTCAAAGTTTCAAGACTCTTGGATAGTATCCATGAATTAAATGGAGATAATGAAGGCCCTGTATTTCTGGCAAACAGATAGATCTCTCGGATCAATTCAGCTTTACCAACCACTACGCCTCCTAATACCCTTCCCTGGCCATCGATCAATTTGGTGGCTGAATGCACCACCAGATCTGCTCCAAATTGAATAGGCTGTTGTAAATAAGGCGTGGCAAAGCAATTGTCTATGACTAACAAAATTCCATGTTTTTTACAAAGCTTGCCCAAAACTTCCATATCCAAAACTTCAAGACCCGGATTGGTCGGGGTTTCTGCGTACAAAATTTTTGTATTCGGCTGAATCAAGGATTCGATGGTATCTGCGTCACTGATATTGAAATAAGTGGTCTCGATATTCCATTTAGGAAAAAACTTAGTAAACAATGAATGGGTTGAACCAAACACTGAACGTGCCGAAAGGATATGATCTCCGCTACTGAGCAAAGCCCCAAAAGTGGAAAAAATAGCCGCCATTCCTGAAGCAAAGGCATAGCCGCTTTCTGCTCCTTCCATAGCCACAATTTTATTCACAAACTCGGTATTATTCGGATTAGAAAACCTACTGTAGATATTCTTTTCCTTTTCTTCGGCAAAAGAAGCTCTCATGTCTTCGGCATCATCAAATACAAAACTTGAGGTCACATACATCGCGCTGGTGTGTTCTCCAAATCCCGAACGTGGTATCTGATTTCTAATGGCCTCCGTCTCAAATTGTCTTTTCTTTGTCATAATTTTATCTTGTAATTGCGGTCTGGTAACTCAACTTGACACCAGATCTAAACCGCTTTTTCAGTTAATCTTAATATATCTCCAAATACTCCCCTGGCTGTTACTTTCGCCCCGGCTCCTGCACCTTGTATCACTAAGGGTCTTTCCCCGTATGATTCGGTGTATATCTCAAAAATGGAATCCGAACCCTGAACCTGACCCAAAGAACTATTTTTTGAAACAGAAACAAGTTTTACGGCTAACTCTCCTTTGCTTTTACTTAAATCCCCTGCCAGAACGCCAACATACCTCAGTACATGATCTTCTTGCTGCGACTCCTTCTTTGCTTTGTATTCAGCATTCAATTCTGAAAGTCTTCCTAAGAAATCTTTTGCACTGCCTTCTCTTAGGTTTTCCGGTATTAAATTTTGAATCTGTACATCCTCAAATTCGTTTTCAAGGTCAAGCTCTCTTGCCAAAATCAATAATTTTCGAGCCACATCGTTTCCACTTAAGTCTTCTCTCGGATCAGGTTCTGTAAAACCCTTATCAACGGCCTCCTGAAGAATCACACTAAAGCCTTTTTCCTGATCAGAAAAATTATTGAACAGATAACTCAATGATCCAGAAAATACCCCGTTGATCCTGGTGATGTTCTCTCCGGAGTGATGTAGCAATTTTATAGTGTCTACTAAAGGTAAACCGGCCCCTACATTCGTCTCATAGAGGTAATTCTTTTCATTCCTCTTTAAGGCTGCACGCAAATCTTTGTAAAAAGAAAAATCTACGGTATTCCCGATCTTATTCGATGAAACCAGGTCAAATCCGTTTTCAACCAAAGGAATATAGTTCTTGACAAAGTCAACACTGGCAGTGTTATCAACAGCAATAAGGTTTTCCAAATGATTGTTTTTAGCAAATCCTATCACATCATTAATCGTAAAACCACCTTTATTTTGGCTTGATAAACTTGTTTGCCAATCGCTATTGATTCCCTCCTTATTTAACAATAATTGCTTAGAGTTACTCAAGGCAAAAATGTTGATATTGATATTTCTTCTTTTTAGGATATCTGCCTTACTATGAAGAATCTGTTCTATCAAGGTGCCTCCCACCAAACCAACACCAAATATGGCCACGTTGATATTAGCAGAAACTCCGAATATCTGCCCGTGAATCACATTCACCGCTTTATTAAGGTCCTTTTCTTCCAAAACCAGACAGATATTATCTCCTGTAATGGTATTATTGATCAATATAGGCTTGATTTTATTGATTGACAGGGCATTATATGACCTATGGAAGTTTGACAGATTTTGTCCAATAATCGAAACAATCGACAGCTCGTCTTTTACATAGATCCTATTGACATCCTTCATTTTAATATCCAGTGCAAATTCATGTTCAAGAATCTCTTTTGCCAAACTCGCATCGCTTGAAGCCACCACAAAGCCTATTCCTCTTTCGGACGATCCTTGCGAGATAATGCTCACATTGATCCCTCCTTTGCCCAACGCCGTAAAAATTCTGGCATCCACGCCGATCTTACCAAGTAATCCACGACCCTCTAAATTGATGAGAGACACATTGTTTTGGACGGTTACCGACCTGATCCCTTTACTGGTTGCCTGTGATTTGATCAATGTTCCCTTATTTTCTGTATCAAAGGTATTTAACAAACGCAGTGGAATATTCTTTTCTACCAATGGAATAATAGTTTTGGCATGCAAAATATTGGCTCCAAAACTGGCCAGCTCATTGGCTTCCTGATAGGAAAGTTCCTCGATCATCTGGGCGTTCGAAACAAGGTCTGGATTGGCCGTATAAATCCCATTTACATGGGTATAACTTTCCAGTTCTGCTGCATCCAAATAATTAGCAAACAGTGATGCCGAATAATTACTGCCGTTTCTTCCTAAAGTGGTCGTTTCGCCTTTACTGTTAGAAGCAATAAAGCCTGTAACAAGTTGTAAATGATAGCCGTTATTGGCAAAATACCTTTTTACATTTTCTTTCGAAACCTCTTCCAAGACCAAGGCCTCACCAAAATTACTGTCTGTTTTGATCAGTTTCCTGGAATCTACCGCCTTTGACGGGATTCCTTTTTTATTTAATAAGGCACTTAATAATTTAACCGATAGCACCTCTCCTTGCGCCAATACCCGATCTTTTATTTTTTCGCTGTAATCTCCTAACAAGGCTACGCCTTCAAATATCTGATCCAATAAATCAAACTCATGCTTAAAATCCAATGTTGCGTCTGGAACTAGCTGGTATTTCTTAAACGCATCAAAATCCTCTTTATAAGATGCTCCTGATTTTGCCTTTTCCAAGATTCCTTCTAAAAGATCCGTAGAAACTCCTCTTGCAGAAAGAACAACTACAAAATGATCATTGTCATTGGCTTTTTCAGAAATGATGTCTACCACTCTTTCAAGTCCCTCTCCATTTGCCAGAGAACGGCCACCAAACTTTAAGACTTTGATCCCTTTCTTTTTTAAACTTCTGGTTTTAGGTTGGGTGAAAATCGGGCTCAATATTTTTTCAAGCTGCTCGAATTCAATTAAAAAAGCGTCGTGTCCGTGAATCGATTTGATTTCTTTATAATGATTCTCTATCCCTGCTTCACTGAGTAGCTTTTGGGTTTCTTTATTCTCTTTTGGTACAAAGAAGAAATCAGAATCTACGCCCACCTGAAAAACCTTCGATTTGAGCTGACTTGCCACCTCATTAAACGTACCTCTGTTTCTTGTAATATCCACAGAGCTTAAAAGGTGGTTCATCATTTTATAGGTTGGTAATGAAAAACGATTTTCCAGTTTCTCACCGTGATGCAACAACCAGCTTTCCGTATTAAAGTTTCCTTTCTCTTCGTTTCTGGTTCTATTGAACTTTTCTTTAAATGATTCAGCGGTCCTGTAAAACAGCATCGCCATCATTCTGGCATCATGAACAGGCTTACTAGAATTTGACAAGATTTGCTGTTGGGTCTTATTATGTGCCAAGATCCAATCTGAAGCCTTCCAATCCGAGGCTACCGGCACTAAATTTTCAATGAGATCAGGTAACAATACTGCCATTTCCCAGGCAACACTTCCCCCTAACGATCCTCCTATCGCCGCGTATAGTCTGTCTATTCCAATTTTCTCCAGACCAAAACCAAATAACCTTGCAATGTCTCTTGCATTAAAATCTTCATAATTATCGATCCTATTCGCCTCAACTTCATCATATCCGTTTCCAGGTATATTAAAAGCAATGACTGTGTATTTACTTGTATCGATTAATTTTCCGAGACCAATGAGTGAATTCCACCAGCCTTCGTCTCCAGCTACATTTGAATTACCCGTAAGGGCATGATTGACCAATACCACTGGTGCCTTACCGAGTTCCTGTCCGAATAATTGGTAAGAAAGGGCAAACTCAGGATAGTAATAACCCGATTCTGTCGTGAAATTCTCTAGCTGTATATGATGTAAATGTTTCAACTTCTTTGCTGTTTAAATATTTTTATTTGAACCCAAAATTATTTGGTTTCAGATGCATAAAGTACTTGTAAGAAATTGTGATAAAAAAAGGGAAAGGTATAAGGTTCAAAGGGCAATGAGTTATCTTTCCTAATGGTAGAATTTAGCACCTTCTTTTAACTGATTATTCAGAAAAAAGGGTTGCTAAGGCTTCAATGGGTCTAATCCCTCGGCCTTTCTTTATAACAAAATCTTATGTTGATGAACTTTGTGCAAAGAAACATAATATTTGGTTTCTGTACAATAGGTAATCTAAAAAACTTACCGATCCTGTGTATGGATCGGTAAGTCCCTTTATTTATAAACTCTTAAAAGCATTCTCAAGATCTCCTTTAAGATCATCTATGTTCTCTATCCCTACAGATAACCTGATCAGATCCTGTCCTACTCCTGCATCAGCCTGCTGCTCTGCATTCAATTGTTGATGAGTGGTACTCGCTGGATGAATAATCAAAGATTTTGTGTCTCCGATATTCGCTAACAAGGAGAATACTTCCGTTGCATCTGTAAATTTCTTAGCCGCTTCAAAACCGCCTTTTATTCCGAAGGTCACAATACCGCTTTGTCCCTTTGGCAAATACTTATCTGCCAAAGCTTTATAAGGACTACTGTCTAAGCCGGGATAATTTACCCAGGCAACCTCTTCTCGGCTTTCCAACCATTGGGCCAGTTCTAATGCATTCTCACTATGTTGCTTGATACGTACTGACAAGGTTTCTAATCCTTGTATGATTTGAAAAGCATTGAATGGACTCAAGGCCCCGCCAAAATCACGCAGGCCTTCAAGGATTAGTTTAAAAGTATAGGATGCATTACCAAGAGCCTCGTGATACACTAAACCGTGATATCCCGCAGAAGGTTCCGTAAATTCCGGGAAATTACCATTGGCCCAGTCAAAATTTCCTGCATCAACGATGACACCTCCAAGTGAATTTCCTTGACCCCCTATGTATTTTGTTAGGGAATGAATAACTATATCTGCACCGTGTTTGATAGGATTCAATAAAGCCGGAGTAGCTACAGTGTTATCTACGATAAAGGGAACTTTAGCTGCCTTGGCCTCTTTGGAAATAGCTTCAAGGTCCAATACATCCAGTTTTGGATTACCCAGAGATTCTACAAAAAATGCCCTGGTGTTTTCCTGAACCGCCTTTCCGAAACTATCCGGATTGGAAGCATCTACAAAAGTGGTTGTTATTCCCAATCTGGGCAAAGTAACATTCAATAAGTTATATGTTCCTCCATACAAACTACTGGAAGCTACAATATGGTCTCCCGATTTTAATAAGGTTAACAAGCCTGTGGAAATTGCTGAAGTACCTGATGCGAAAACTACCGCACCAATTCCGCCTTCAATGGCAGCTAGTCTTTTCTGTAATATATCATTGGTCGGGTTATTTAATCGGGTATAGATAAAGCCCAATTCAGCCAAAGAGAACAAATTGGCTGCATGGTCCGTGTCGTTAAAGACATAAGAAGTAGATTGGTAAATGGGTACAGCCCTTGTTCCTAAAGTCTGTGTTGTATCGTGTCCTGCGTGCAGGGCTTTTGTTGAAATATGTTGATCACTCATAATGATGTTGTTTAATTTTTAATATATAATGTTTAAAATATTACCCTGTTTAATTCGGTATTGCCAAGGGGGCACAAAAATAAGTTATTTTTATTCAACGTAAATGGCAATACCTTATCATTTTCCTAAATTTATTCATAATTTTTATTTCGTTTGACATCATGTCTAGAGTTTGGACCAAAAAAAAACCTCTGATACTATTCAGAGGTTTTTTAAATATGGTCAATTAAATTATTACATAAAAATCCTCTGCGTCCGTGTGCGCATCATCATTTTTACGTTATTTAAATCAGTTCTTTTCATTTGTTTAGAAGGCAAATATATAAATTATTTTTAATTTCTATTATAAATCTAACTCGGCATGACCAAAACTAACCGAGAAATCAACACACCATATTACTACGTATTTATATGTTTCAAGATCTGTATCTTCTGGAATATCGTAGTCAAAATCACCTTCTATCCCTTTCAATTCACCCAGGTCTACAAACCAGTTTGCATTTATATCTGATGACAAGTAAACGTTTAATTTTGGGCCTGTATCTGTCTTAAAATTATTCAACATTAATATCATTCGATCCTCACTAATACTTACGGTACCTGAGGTAGGATGAGCAACACTCACGAATTCTCCTTTTTCAACTTCGGCCTCCGCCATTTCAGTTTCTGGTGCCAGCAGTCTATCCTCCATATCATCACTATCCGAACTACAAGACATTAAAAAAAATATCAACAGCAACGCACTTAAAAATCTAATCATTTTTTTTCATTTAATTTACTTAGTCGTAATCCCATTGTTTCCTTACAATAAATTAATTTAACAATTTCTTGATTCTATCTTTTATAATTTGTTTAAATTTGCAGTCACAATCCTGAGGAAAAATTTGAACTGATTGCAACCTCTTTAAAAAATGCTAAAGCGGTATGTCTACTTTAGCTTCACAGGTCATCATTTCAGTTTTCTCATTAAAAAATCGATAGTATGTCTTATTTATTTACCTCTGAATCGGTGTCTGAAGGGCACCCTGATAAAGTTGCAGACCAAATATCCGATGCCCTTTTGGATAATTTTTTAGCCTTTGACCCTAATGCTAAAGTTGCCTGTGAAACCATGGTGACCACCGGGCAGGTTATACTGGCTGGAGAAGTCAAAACCACTACATATATTGATGCGCCTATTATTGCCAGAGAAACCATTAAGAAAATTGGCTATACCAAAGGAGAATATAAATTTGAAGGAGAGAGTTGTGGTGTTATCTCATTGATCCATGAACAATCTCAGGATATTAACCAGGGTGTTGAGCGAGAAGTAGAAGAAGAGCAGGGTGCTGGAGATCAGGGGATGATGTTCGGCTATGCCACCAATGAAACTGCAAATTTTATGCCCCTTGCATTAGATCTTAGCCACAGACTGTTGAGAGAGCTCGCTGCGATCAGACGAGAGAATTCTGACATCAAATATTTACGTCCAGACGCTAAGAGTCAGGTAACGATCGAATATTCAGATACAGGTGTACCTCAGCGAATAGATACCATAGTACTTTCAACGCAACATGATGACTTTGATGAGGATGAGCAAATGCTGGAGAAAATCAAAAACGATATTGTTGGAATTCTTATTCCGAGAGTTGTTGCTGATTTGCCGGAAAATATTCAGGTATTGTTTAACGATCAGATCAAGTATCATATCAACCCGACCGGAAAATTTGTGATAGGAGGACCACACGGTGATACAGGATTGACCGGAAGAAAAATTATCGTAGATACTTACGGTGGAAAAGGAGCCCATGGTGGCGGTGCCTTTAGTGGTAAGGATCCAAGTAAAGTTGACAGATCTGCTGCCTATGCAGCAAGACATATTGCAAAGAACATGGTGGCAGCAGGAGTTTGTGATCAGGTTTTGGTGCAGGTTTCCTATGCCATTGGTGTTGCTGAGCCAACTTCAATCAATGTTGAAACTTATAATTCTTCAAAAACGAATCAAACAGACGGTGAAATTTCCAGAATAATAGAAAACTTATTTGATATGAAGCCTGCAGCAATTGAGAAAAGACTCAAGTTGCGTAACCCCATATACAGCGAAACAGCTGCTTATGGGCATATGGGTAGAAAGCCAAGAACGATCACAAAGAATTTTTCTTCACCTTACTCAGGTGAAAAGTCTCTTGAAGTGGAGTTATTTACTTGGGAAAAACTCGATTATGTTGATAAAATAAAAGAGGCCTTTGATTTGTAACATCTAGCTTTTATGATTAATCCAAGAGGCTTGATAATAGCCTCGGTATTGTGAATCAAAGTTTTAATCCAATGAGAAAAATATTTTTTATACTGCTGTCTTTGTATTTTATCACGATAAATGCTCAGGATTTGTCCTTTGAATTCAAGACAACTCATGCCCTTGAAGCGGAGACATTTGTCGGTGTTGATGATTTCAAACATATATACTACATCAACGATAATATTCTATACAAAAGAACTGCTGACAAAACCTTTTCCTATAGCAATATTGAATTGGGTAAACTCAGCATGGTCAATATACAGAACCCGTTTAAGATCATTTTGTTTTACGCTGATTTTAACACGGCTATTTTACTTGACAACAATCTCAATGAATTGACTCAAAAAATAGATTTTACAAAAGAAACTTTGGTTAACAACGTGATGTTTCTAACAGCCGCATCTCAAAATAATCTTTGGTTGTATGCTGATGACAACAAACTACATCTATACAACTACCAGCTTATGAAAGAGCTGCTTCAAACCCAGGCCATCACCTTCTCTAATATCAGTTTTATTCCTGAAAATATCGTTAGTACTTATAAATACATATGGATCCTTTCAAAAAACGGCATATTGGAATTCAATGAATACGGCGTTTTTATCAGAGGACATAACATCAAAGATGCTGAGCAAATTTTCCCGTTTCAAAAAGGGTTTATCTATGTTAAAAATGGAACCTTCTACTATAATGACCTCACTAAGTTTATTCCCATAGAATTGAATTTCAAATCAGAGGCCAAATCAACTTACATAAATAGTTCAAATATTTTCATGTTTGATGGGAGCCAGGTGCATGAATACCAAATAAAGCGCTGAAAATTTCTATAAACAAGGGATATAAGCTATATTTTTTTTAATTTCGCTAACCATTGCTATTCACTAAAATCAAACTATTAGACCTATGCATATTGCTATAGCCGGAAATATTGGAGCAGGAAAAACAACTTTGACAAGTTTATTGGCTAAACATTATAAGTGGGAGCCTCATTTCGAGTCAGTTGCGGAAAATCCTTACCTGGATGATTTTTACGGATCTATGGAACGCTGGTCGTTTAACTTACAGATCTATTTTTTAAATAGTCGATTTCGTCAAATTCTTGAGATCCGCGAAAGTGGAAAAAATATCATTCAAGACAGAACTATTTATGAGGATGCCCATATTTTTGCACCCAACCTGCATGCGATGGGACTTATGACCAATAGAGATTTTGGCAATTACGAGACCCTGTTTGAATTGATGGAGCGTCTCGTATCTCCACCGGATCTGCTCATTTATTTAAGGGCTAGTATTCCGACACTGGTAGGTCAAATCCATAAACGAGGAAGAGATTTTGAAAATACGATCAGTATTGATTATTTAAGTCGTTTAAATGAGCGTTATGAAGCCTGGATCAGCACCTATAAAAAAGGAAAGCTCCTGATTATTGACATTGATCATTTAGACATCGTAGATAAGCCTGAAGACCTTGGATCAATCATAGATCGCATTGATGCACAGATTCACGGTTTGTTTTAATTTTCTATTCAAATAAAATTCTAGTATTTCTCACGGTTACAAAACCGATCACCTCGGAGGTGATCACCTGAGTTGCGAGCGGCTCGCAAGTGAACCCCTCAGTTCCGAACCCTTCACGAATTTCTACAGCACAAAAAAACCCTCAATTTCTTAAGGGTTTTTTTTAAAAATATTTTTAACTAAATTATTTTACGTTGTCCATTACATCACCCTTTAAAGTAGAGTAATTGATTTTAAGTGCATTGATATTTCTCAATTCTTCCTTAATATCAGTAATAGTTCCCACGTTAGTAGCAATATCAGCTTTAATTGAAGTCGTTAAAAGAGGAATCTCATCTTCTGGATGCGTTTCTCTTTCAGCAAAAATAAAATACTTAACGTCCTTTACATCTGCAATTCGATCATTCAATTGGATTTTATCTCCATTCTGATCCTTCACCTTTCCTACATAAATGTAGCTTACCAAACTCTTACGCTCTAGTTTTTTAATTTCCGTCGCCTTAGGTAATTGCGGTTTTTTGATCTTCAATTCAGTTTCACGCATTACAGTTGTAACCATAAAAAAGAACAAGAGCATAAATACAATGTCAGGTAAAGATGCCGTTGATATACCCGGCATTCCTTTTTTCTTCTTTTTAAACTTAGACATAAGAAATTACTTTGTAGGTTCAGCTTCAGAAATGATCTGAGGATACTTTCCCTTTATTAATTTAATTCTTTCGTTCAGCGTTTCGTTATTCTGACTATTCTTCTGATCTTTCAACATCTGAGTATAAGACATCCCGTACTCTTTTTCCGCTAACCTGTTTCTTAATTCAGTGTAAGCCCCTACTAATTCATTCTGAACTGCAATATAGGTTCCGTATGAAGTACCTCTATCACTTTCCAAAGAAATAATCGCTTTGTTCGGATGATCTGATGATGCCGGATCTTTCTCTCCTTCACACCAATCACATTCAGCAGGTTCTGCTCCGTCAATCGGGTTACCTAGTCCACCGCCGTTATCAATGAATCTTATCGCTTCTTCACGAATTTTATCGATTGTCATAAACGTTTCGCCTTCAACCAAAATATCATTATTACGGTTTACTGTTACGATAAACACGTTTTTTTCTTTCAATTTTGGTGGTTCAGGCATGTCTTCCGGCTGCTTCTCAGGTAATTTCCTGCTAATCCCGGTGTCCACATCCATCGTAGTTGTAACTAGAAAGAATATGAGCAACAAGAAAGCAATATCGGCCATTGACCCTGCATTGATTTCCGGTACATCTCTTTTTGCCATAATACTATTTTGATGCTAATGATTTAATAAAATCCCATATAAAGAATCCTAAGCCAATTGCTCCAAGGATCATAGAGTACCAAATACCGGTACTAACCCATTTGGAAGTGCTACCAGCTTCTCCATCTTTAATAATATTTCCTGACATATTTAATGTTGCTTCATCTGAAGACATCATATATGCAATTAACAATAATACTGCTAGAGCTGCCAAAGAAACTAAGGTTTTCTTCAATAACTTAGGGTGTCTTACTAAATTCCATAGCGAGAACACAACAGCAACTATTGTAGTTATGATCAAAATCACTTTTGCGAACTGCACAAAGGGAGAAACAAGACTGTTTTGCAAGTCCAGACTCTCTTTAACAGCATCATCGCCTTCCATAATTATCCTTACCAAAAAGTAGATCGCAATCAAACCGATCAACCCTGAAACAAGTGATAATATTTTTGATACTTTACTATTCATAATTCTCTTATTTATTTCTGATCAAAAGATCCACCAACTTAATAGAGGCATCTTCCATATTATTTACAATACTATCAATTTTAGAAATGATATAATTATAAAAGATTTGTAAAATAATCGCCACTACTAAACCAAATACTGTTGTTAAAAGTGCCACTTTAATACCACCTGCTACAACTGCTGGAGAAATATCACCCGCTGCTTCAATAGAGTCAAATGCAGAAATCATACCAATTACTGTTCCCATGAAACCTAGCATCGGAGCAAGAGCGATAAATAAAGACAACCAAGAAACATTTTTCTCTAAAAGTCCCATTTGAACACCACCATAAGCTACAACCGCTTTTTCAGCAGCGTCTACGCCTTCATCCATTCTATCTAAACCCTGGTAAAAGATTGAGGCAACTGGACCTTTTGTATTTCTACAAAGTTCCTTAGCAGCTTCTACACCACCCGTTCCGATAGCTTCTTCTACATCATTAACTAATTTTTCTGTATTGGTAGTAGCCATGTTTAAGTAAATGATTCTTTCGATGGCAATAGCCAATCCTAAAATCAAAGTTACCAATACAATCCCCATAAAGAAAGGACCACCTTCAATAAAACGCTGTTTTAAAACTTGGTGAAAAGTTTTGTCAACAACTGGTTCTGTTTGTGCATAAATGCTTTGAACCGAGCTCAAAAACATTAATCCTGTCATCGCGAGGATAGTAAATACTTTTTTCATTTTTTTAAATGTTTGTTATTTAAATTTAGTTAACGGGTTTAAAGATATAAAAATTTTGGAACATAAGAACATCTTCCGCGGAGAGAAAGGGATTCGAACCCCC
>CAJQNF010000098.1 GCA_905479625.1 uncultured Flavobacteriaceae bacterium
GGAGATAAGGTAAAATTAGAAATGAGTCCTTACGATTTAACTAAGGCAAGAATTACTTATAGATATTAAAGATAACACGAGATGAAAGTAAGAGCATCAGTAAAGAAAAGAAGTGCCGAATGTATCATAGTACGCAGAAAAGGCAGATTATATGTAATCAACAAAAAGAATCCTAGATTTAAACAAAGACAAGGATAATTATGGCAAGAATAGCAGGTATTGACATCCCAAAGAATAAAAGAGGCGTAATCGCATTAACTTACATCTTTGGAATTGGAAGAAGTAAGTCTAAAGAAATTTTAGCAGAAGCAAAAGTTGACGAAAACATCAAAGTTCAAGATTGGACTGATGAACAAATCGCCAACATTCGTGGAGAGGTGGGTAAATTGACCATCGAAGGTGAATTGAGATCTGAAGTTCAATTAAGCATTAAACGTTTAATGGACATAGGATGTTACAGAGGAATCAGACACAGATCTGGACTTCCATTAAGAGGACAAAGAACTAAGAACAATTCTAGGACTCGTAAAGGAAAGAGAAAAACTGTAGCAGGTAAAAAGAAAGCAACTAAATAATAGTTAACAAGATGGCAAAGTCAAGTTCAAAAAACGTAAAAAAACGTAAAGTAATCGTAGACGCTGTTGGAGAAGCACATATTACTGCATCTTTCAACAATATCATTATCTCTTTGACAAATAAGAAGGGTGATGTTATTTCTTGGTCTAGTGCAGGAAAGCAAGGGTTTAGAGGTTCTAAAAAGAATACTCCTTATGCTGCTCAGACTGCATCTGAAGATTGTGCAAAAGTTGCTCATGAAGCAGGGTTAAGAAAGGTAAAGGTTTATGTGAAAGGACCAGGAAACGGTAGAGAATCAGCGATCAGAACCTTACATAACAATGGGATTGAAGTTACAGAGATTATCGACGTAACACCTATCGCACACAACGGATGTAGACCTCCGAAAAGAAGAAGAGTTTAATAAATTTTTTTAATAACTAAGGATAAAGATCAGCGAAGGACTGCCTTAATTCATGATCCCTTACATAAATATAAAAGATGGCAAGATATACAGGACCAAAATCAAAAATCGCTCGAAAGTTTGGAGAACCAATCTTCGGGGATGACAAAGCGTTAGAAAAAAGAAATTACCCTCCTGGACAACATGGTTCCAATAAAAGAAGAGGTAAGCAATCTGAATACGCAATTCAATTAAAAGAAAAGCAAAAAGCTAAATATACCTATGGTATTTTGGAGCGTCAATTCAAAAATCTTTTTGAAAGATCTCAAAGAAGCAAAGGTATTACTGGTGAAGTTTTACTACAATTATGTGAATCTCGTTTAGATAATGTAGTATACCGATTAGGAATTGCTCCTTCAAGAAGTGGAGGTCGCCAATTGGTATCACACAGACATATTACAGTAAATGGTGAAATCGTTAATATTCCTTCTTATTCTTTGAAAGAAGGTGATGTAATCGGTGTAAGAGAAAAATCAAAATCTTTAACAGCCATAGAAAGTTCTTTAGCAGCTAAATCGAATGTATATGAGTGGTTATCTTGGAATCAGGAAACCTTAGAAGGAAGATTTGTTACTGTTCCTGAAAGAATTCAAATTCCAGAAAACATTAACGAACAGTTTATCGTTGAATTATACTCTAAATAACCTTTAAAGATAGTAACAAACTTATGGCTATATTAAATTTTCAGAAACCGGATAAAGTATTAATGATTGAATCTACTGATTTCAATGGTAGATTTGAATTTAAACCTTTAGAGCCTGGTTACGGACTAACAGTTGGTAACGCCTTGAGAAGAGTGTTGTTATCTTCTTTAGATGGATATGCAATTACTGCATTGAGGATAGAAGGAGTTGAACATGAATTTTCAACGATTGAAGGTGTAGTAGAAGATGTAACTGAAATCATACTTAACTTGAAGCAAATGCGTTTCAAGCAGCAGATTGAGGATACTGATAATGAAACAGTGGTTTTATCTCTAACTGGTAAAGAAGAGTTAACTGCAGGTGATTTTCAGAATTTTATTTCAGGTTTTCAAGTTTTGAACCCTGAATTAGTGATTTGTCGTATGGAACCTTCAGTTAAAATAGATATGGAAATTTCTATCGAAAAAGGTAGGGGTTTTGTATTGGCTGAAGAGAATAAGAAAGTATCTGCTCCTTTAGGAACGATCTTTATTGATTCAATTTATACGCCGATCAAAAATGTGAAATACGCAGTTGAAAACTTTCGTGTTGAGCAGAAAACAGATTATGAAAAATTAGTTTTTGATATCATCACAGATGGTTCTATTACTCCAAAGGAGGCTTTAACTGAAGCGGCGAAAATATTAATTCACCACTTCATGTTATTCTCAGATGAAAGAATCACTTTAGAAGCTGATGAAATTGCAAAAACAGAAACCTATGACGAGGAGTCACTTCACATGAGACAATTGCTTAAAACAAGATTGATCGATATGGATCTTTCAGTTAGAGCATTGAATTGTTTGAAAGCGGCTGAAGTTGATACTTTGGGTGATTTAGTTTCATTTAATAAAAGTGATTTAATGAAGTTCAGAAACTTTGGAAAAAAATCACTTACAGAATTAGATGAGCTGGTAAATAACAAAGGATTAACCTTTGGAATGGATTTAACAAAATACAAATTAGATAAGGAGTAAATTTGTTATTTAGTTAGCAAATTTTTTAATAGCCAAGTGAAAGATGAGACACGGAAAGAAATTTAATCATTTAAGTAGAAAAACGGCACATAGAAAAGCTATGTTGGCCAATATGGCTTGTTCATTAATTGAGCATAAGCGCATAAATACAACTGTTG
>CAJQNF010000099.1 GCA_905479625.1 uncultured Flavobacteriaceae bacterium
CTCTACCTCTAAGATTGATACTAACTTTGATCTCCTCTCCTACATTGAAGCTATTCAATAAATCACATTTATCCTGTACAAATTCTATCATGATCATTTGCGGGTACTGCTCATCAGTTGTGATTACCACTTCTCTTTTTCTAAATCCGTTGTTACCAAATGTTTTGGTTTCGTCAATCTTTTTGATTTTTCCTGTTACTTCCATTTCTTAATTGTCTTCTGTTTTTATTCAACTTAAAAGCACCTTCCAGGCACTTTCTACATCATTCTTTTGTAAGAACTCTTGAGCAAATTTATGCTTTTCATTTATTTTTGAGGCCATATATTGAGGATTGTCTTGCATAAACTTATTAACATCGCTTTGTTCAGGAAGAAATTCAACATTTCCCAATTGACCCAAATCATTACCTGTAAGTATATGGCTCGCTCTCACTTCTTCAGGCAGTTGGTCAACACCAATTCCTTTTTGTGAAATAGGTTTTGGAATCTCAAAAAATGACGTATTTGCCCGGCTGTAAAAACTACCTCCTGCCCTTGCTACAAGGTCCAGTTTTACCTGATCAATACTCCCGTTTTCATCCAAAACATTTTCGTCTATATGCATACAGACCACCTCACATATGATTAAGTTTCCAGCACCTCCTTCATTTCCAAGCTCCTTGATCTCCAAAATCTTACATTCAAATTGAACAGGCGACTCCTTTACCCTGAAGGGCTTAACTTTCTCTGAATCAAGCATTGTAAAGCCCGCCTTTTCAAATTCATTGACTCCTTTTCCGTATTCGGTACTTGACAACGAAGTTTGTTGAACGATGGCGTGGTTAACAACATTGATCACTACTTCTCCTGTCGCTTTAGCATTTTCCAGCGTATGTTTTGTGGTATTATCCCTTACCCTTCTGGCTGGTGAAAAGATCAAAATTGGTGGATTCGCACTGAAAACATTGAAAAAACTAAAAGGAGATAAGTTCGGAACGCCTTCAGTATCAATAGTACTGGCCAGCGCTATTGGTCTTGGCGCCACAGCGGATAATAAATAACCATGCAGCCTTGCTGTTGGTGTATGTTCAGGTAGAATTGTTAACAATTTCTCTTAGTTTTTAACAAAAGTAGCCATTATTTATTTTACACATAATAAGCAGCCTAATATTCAGTTATAAAACCAGAATATTATATATTTGTTTTAATGAATCACCTCCCTAGTAGTAAAACTCTTATCAAATGGTCGCTGATCCTGGCGTCATTTTTAATTGTTTCATCCATCCTGTGGAATACTAACCAGTTTTTCAAAAAATTCAAGAACCAAGAGCGGGTTAAAATGGAAGTTTTAGCTACTGCCTACGAGAATTTTAATAATGCTGACCTGGATATAGATGTGTCTTTGGAGGAAAAGATCATACAGAGCAACCGCAGTATTCCCATGATCATCACCTTTGAAAACGGGGATATCAATCGTTGGGCAAATCTCGATGTGGGCAACACGAAAAGGTTTACTAAACTTGATGTTGACGATCGTTTATACCTGAATCGTCAGCTGCAGATCATGATGGAAGAGAATGAACCTTTGGTGGTTAATTTTCAGCTTGACAATGTAAATATTACAGAAAAAATATATTATCGGGATTCTGACCTGTTAAACAAATTACAATATTATCCATTTGCTTTATTGCTGATCCTGTTCCTGTTTGGAACAATTATTTACCTTGCCTTTACCTCAAACAAAATTGCCGAACAAAATAAATTATGGGCAGGTATGGCTAAGGAAACGGCACATCAGATTGGCACGCCTTTGTCTTCTCTTTTGGGTTGGGTTGAGCTGTTGCGGATGGAAAACGTGGAAGAAGACACGGTCAAAGAAATTGAAAAAGATGTTTCCAGACTAAATACCATCGCTGACCGCTTCTCTAAAATTGGTTCTGTACCCAAGCTGACCAAACATGATATTGTTGCAGAAACAGATACCGCCTTTGACTATATCCGATCTCGTAGCTTTAAACAAATTGAATTTACATTCAATACAGAAAACGATAAACCCATTTATGTGGACCTTAATCTTCAACTCTACAGTTGGGTAATTGAGAATTTGGTGAAAAATGCCATTGATGCCATGCAGGGTAAAGGGAAGATCGAAATCAACGTCACACAGGAAAACACCAATGCGATCGTTACCATTTCCGATACAGGAAAAGGAATTCCAAAACGATTGCAAAAAAAGATTTTTGAACCAGGCTATACTACTAAAAAACGAGGCTGGGGACTTGGGCTTTCACTTACCAAAAGGATCATCAACGATTACCACAAAGGACGTATTTATGTCAAGAAATCTGAGATTGGAGTTGGGACTACTTTTTTGATTCAGTTGAAAGTTTGGGAAGAAGAAGGTGAATCTTGAATATCGAATAAGGAACTCTGAATTTCGAAGGCTTCTCTAATAAAGGATTTCACTATTCGACATTCAACATTCGAGATTCGCTATTCTCTTTAATAGATCATATTCCTACTAATCTCATTTGCAATCT
>CAJQNF010000100.1 GCA_905479625.1 uncultured Flavobacteriaceae bacterium
TTTACAAGTCAATTAAATCAACTTCAAAGCCTGACCCTGTGCCAGTTATGAGCACGCCTGATAATGCGGAGGCATGGAAAGTATTTCAAAAAAACCGCGATTCTATCAATGCGCTAACTGCATTAGATCTTGCTAGGAACACACAGGTGAACATTGAAGAATTGAGCATGAATGGAGTGATCGTTCGACAGGTAATTCCCATTAAGGTTGATGAAGTATTCGCCAAAACCCTTTTTATCCATTTACATGGAGGAGCCTATACCTTCAACACAGGGATGGCTGGTCTTATTGAAGCTATTGTCCTTGCCGATCGATTACAAATCCGAGTGCTTTCAATAGATTATCGGATGCCTCCTGACCACCCTTTCCCGGCGGCCCAGGACGATGCTATAGCTGTCTACAAAAAAGTTCTGGAGGACTATCCCGAGTATAATCTGATTCTGGGAGGTACTTCGGCAGGTGGAGGTCTGACCATGTCTACCGTCCTTAGATTAAAGAATGAAAATATTAAACTGCCATCAGCCTTGTTCGCTGGTACTCCCTGGACAGATCTTACTAAGACAGGAGACAGTTATTTTATCAATGATGGCATTGACCGTTTTTTGGTTCTTTATGAGGGAGTGCTTGAAGAAAGTGCGTTGTTATATGCCGGTAATAATGATCTTAAGCATCCTTATATTTCTCCTATTTATGGTGACTTTTCAGGATTTCCACCTACATTTCTTTTGACTGGAACTCGGGATCTATTTTTAAGCAATACAGTTAGGGCTCATCGAAAACTGAGAGACGCTGGGGTAACCGCAGACCTGGTTGTTCTTGAGGGCATATCACATGGAGATTACCTTATAGTTTTGGATGCTCCGGAATCGGTCGCTTCTTTCTTGGATCTTAAAAATTTCCTACAGAATAATTTGAATAATGATTTTAAATAACTGGCTACAACACGGTATATAAGCCATTCCCGCCTGCCGGACGGGCAGGAAAACGGCTCATAGCCGAGACCGTTGGCAATAATTTGACCGAATGCAAACAAAATGCTTATGAATATTAAATCCCTCAGAGAACAAAAACATCTTACTCAAGAGGAGCTAGCTCAAGAGTCTGGGATTTCAATTAGAACAATCCAGCGGATAGAAGCAGGACAAGAACCAAAAGGGCATACAGCAAAAGCGCTCATGGAAGCGCTTGATTTAGACATAACGGCTTTTAGTAAAACACCTAAAGAAGACCTAAATTATTCATTAATTAAAATCATAAATATTTCCTCAGTATTTGTGTGTTTTATTCCATTGCTAAATGTTTTGCTACCTCTTTCCATTATGTTTTATAAGAAACAGTTTAACATCCTTACAAAACAAATCTTATCGCTTCAAATTTTATGGACTATTGCTTCTTTTTTAATTTTTATTCTAACGGCATCTCTTACAAATGCACTGTCCCTTAATCACCGTCTTCCTCTTTGGGTACTAATTACCCTTGTAATTATAAACGTCATTCTAATATTCAAAAACGCTACTAGTATCAATAAAAATAAAAAGCTATACTTTAAACTCAACCTTATTTAACAATTTCTCAGTATTTTCAGGTCATTGGCGTGGCATTGGCACATTATTGTCGGGCTAATTTTTATAATCCTACCATCATCTTTTTAGACTTTTGTAAAAAAATAAATAAAAAATAAAAGATGAATAAAACAATTCTTGCTTTTTCAGTAATTGCCATTTTACTATATGGAACACTCACTACAAATGCTCAAGAACAAACAAGTTCTAAAGATATATTTACTAAGATAGATAGTTACTTAACAGCTGGTTCTAGCAATGGCTTTTCTGGAGCCATTTCTGTAGTTAAAAATGGAGAAACTATTATCAATAAAGGATATGGTTACGCTAATAAGGATGCAGAAACAGGTAATAATCCAAACACTATTTTTGACATTGGTTCAAACACAAAACAATTTACAGCAATAGCAATTTTAAAGCTGGTTGAATTAGGTAAACTCAAGGTTACAGACTCTTTGCATACCTATTTTAATGAACTCCCAATTAACAAGCAGAACATTACAATACATCAATTGCTAACTCATACAGCTGGTTTTGAAGAGTCAATAGGTAATGATTACTCATCATTTGGGAAGCTATCAGAAATTACACAAAAGGGCTTTTTTGAAACACTTTTTGCAAGTAAACTATTATCTGAACCTGGAGAAAAGTATTCGTATTCTAATGTTGGATATAGCCTCTTAGGAAGAATTATAGAATTAGTTTCTAGTCAATCTTACGAAGTATTTTTAAGCACGTCTCTTTTTACACCAGCAGGTATGACACAAACAGGTTACCTTTTGCCTAATTGGAATACAGAACAGCTGGCTCTTGGTTACAACAGAAATATCATGAAAACGGCGTCGACAGTTACACTTTATCAAGAAACAGGAGATGTTAATTGGCACTTAAAAGGAAATGGAGGAATGAACTCAACACAAAATGATATGCTACTTTGGTATAGAGCACTAAAAACGAATACAATTTTGTCAAAAGAATCATTTAAAAAATTAACGACGGCTTATATTCCAATGAATGCTAAAAAGACGCATAGCTATGGGTATGGTTGGATCATTAATAACTCTATATCCAATACCTTGAGAATCTCTCACAGTGGCTCCAATGGAACATATTACCATACATTAATTTGGTTTCCAAAAAAAGATATTTACATCGTATACGCTACAAATGCAAATAGCTCAAAAGTAGAAGGCATTGCATATGTTATCGCAAAAATCATTTTAGACGAAGACTATTCCCCAACCCCTATAAAGAACAATGTTTACTCGTTTGCAATAACTTACATAAGGCAACATTCATCAGATAAATTGAATGACCTCGTTAGATTACTTCAAGAAAATTACGCAGATGATTTTACGAATTCCGGACTTTTAAATACAATTGGAAATCTCTTATTACGGTTTAATGAAAATTTGAAATGGGCTTTAGAGTTATTTAAAAAAAATGTTCAACTATACCCTGAAGTTGGTAATCTTTGGGATTCATTAGGTGATGGATATAAGGCAAATAATCTAAAAGAGGATGCCATAAAAAGTTACCAAAAAGCAATTGATTTAGGATTTAAAGATTCACAGGAAAAGCTAACAGAATTAATTAAGAACTAGAAAAACAAATATCGCCAACAACGCTTATAACCTGCCCTGCCGGCAGGCAGGTTAATTGCTAGTTATAACCTACTTACGAAAATTTGCTATGCACAGTTCGCACTTCGTGCTCGTGTCTCACGGATTTTCTATTCGGCACCTATTTACTATCTTAGTACTCAAGGCAACTAAGCATACTCGAACACGTTGTCAACCATTTAAAAATAAGAAATATGAGACTTAAACACATAATTTTGATCTGCCTGTTAATACCTATTTTAAATTCATGTTCCGGATCTAAAAAAGTCCTTTCTTCTACAGAAAATACAGCTTTATTTCTTCCTCCTAAAATTGAGGCAGATGTGGATATGTTTATCGACGAAGTTGATGGTAAAAAGACAAAGTTTAATCTTGAAGATAGTGCCCAAGTTGATGAAGGCGAGCATAGTTTATTAATCCGTCTTGAATATCAGCCAGCAGCTGGAAGCTCTGCAATTGTCGGAGGATTAGGAAACCTATTATTACGATCTGCTACGAACAAAACATTTTCCACCACTATGGACATAGAAATAGAAAAAAGCATGGAGTATAGATTTGTTGTGGAAGATTTTGATAATGGTTTTGAGATAATTCTTTTTAATGAAACAAAGATGAAGGAAGAATTAAACCTCAGATTTAAACTGAATGAGGGTAAATTTAAACAAATATTCTAATGTCATTTTTTAAGGAATTTAAAAGAACAATTTACAACAATGGTTATAAGAAATTGCTTGTTCTCGCCTACTTCTGAAAATCCTCGCGGATTTTGCTTCGCCAGTTCGCACTGCGTGCTCATGTCAGTTTGGTGTCTGCTTGCAAAAGTTAAGTTCCAAACCACGCAACTACTCATAGCCGAGACCGTTGGCTTCCATTTATAAAATTATTAACTATCTATACCTACCCATGAATGTAAACCATGAATTATCAGCGTCAGTTATATCATATAATGAGAAGATAAATGCTCCATCTGAAAAACTGTGGCAAATAATATCAGCACCTAAAAATCTTAATTTTTGCCCTCCTTTTTGTAAAAAAAATACTGTCATCAAGTGGTGCGGGACGGGTTCAGTAGATTCTATTGAATATTACAATGGTCTTGTATTGAACAGATTGTTTACTAAGTGGAATGAGGGGAAGGGATATGAATTACTAATTGGCAATGGCAAATATGCAACAGCAAAAGTATTGTGGATCATAACTGATATTAAAGATGGAGCTTCCAATCTGTCAATTACCATAAATGTTTATACCGATATTGCATTAATAAGATATCCTAAACTTTTACGTGTAATTATTAGAGAACTTTATTTTTTACCAAACATGTCAAAATATCTTCAAGCAGTAGTAAAGGGAATTAAATTTTATATCGAAACTGGAATTCCTGTAAAGAAAAATCAATTTGGACATAATAGAATGTTTTCTACTAGTGCTAAAAAACACAATTAATAATTGAGTTGTACGCAAAGACACATTGATTACAATTAGATGACAATTATAAGCAAACAGAAGCCAGCAAAATGAATAGCAAGTCAGAGTAAAACCGAAAGGTTCGAGAGTTGAAATCGGCTACTACTCATACACTGTGTCGTTATGCGTCATGCCTCAGGAAAATGAAAAATAGCATCTCATGAACGAATTAAAAGATTACTTCAACGCAATATCAAAACTCAACGAATCTACATGGGATAGAATTTCGACTTTTTTTAAAGAGGAAAGGCTTCTGAAAAACGAATATTTCGCTGAAGTACATAAAACTGCTCGACATATAGCTTTTCTTAAAACAGGCGTTGTTAGAGCTTTTTTCGTCAATCAGGAAGGTAAAGATTACAACAAACAATTTTTTGTTGGCCAAAGTATAATAGGTGCTTATACCTCTTTGCTAACGGGAAATGCAAACCTAATCGCACAACAGGCTTTGACAGATTGTGAGATTTATACTTGTGATTACAAATCATTGACAGCTCTTTTTGACGAATGTCCAGATTTGGAAAGATTTGCAAGAAAAATAGCAGAGCATTATTTCTTAGAAAAAGAAAAAAAGGAAATTGAAATTGTATTGCTTGATGCTTCTCAGCGGTATATCCTTTTTCAAAAGGAATTCCCAACTCTCCAACAACTCATTGCTCAATTTCATATCGCTTCCTATTTAGGCATATCTGCCACACAATTAAGTCGAATCAGAAAACAGTTCGCATCTAAATAATCCTCCAATTCATTTCTTTACATATGTAAATGGATTTCCATTTGCATGGTCGTTGCTTTGTATCATATTAATTTAAAACAAAAATATATGAATACTCAAAACACAAGTAATTCAAACAGGTTTGCAAACATCTCAAATTATACAACAACACTAAAAACTACTTTAAATACAAGATTCTGGAAAATTACATTTCTCATTGCTGGAATTTATACTGCTGGCGGAGTTTTACCAGGCATATTTAATCCAGAGCAAGGGTTACTTGACTTCACAAGTCAAATAATCGAAGATTGGAATACCTTATATTTTTTTAGGAGTTTATGGATTACTGTTTTTGTTTTTGGTATTGGCTTTTTTATAGTGGCTCTAAATCCAACTAAACACATTGGTATCGTAATTATGGGCTTATTAGGAAAGCTTTTCTTTGCTTCTAATGTACTATTTCAGTACTCAAATGAGAAAGTGAGTCAAATGGCAATGACTGCTGCAACTATAGATTTAATATTTGTTTTACTGTTTGGAATTTTCATTTTCAAGTATTACTTAAACAAAAAAAACAATTAAATACAATCGAATAAAACTAAAGCTATGATAAAAAAAGGAGATACTTTGGTAAATGTTAGAACAGGACAAAAAATGACATTTTTAGAAACATGGGCAGAAACCAACGGGACAAAACTAAAGATTGAATGCGTTAGCCCGGTTACACCCGAAAGAGAAAAATCACATTATCACCCTTATCAAGAAAATCGGTTTACCCTTACACAGGGCCAGCTCTTATTTACAATAGATGGCAAGGAACAATTGGCCTCAGCTGGAGATATAATTTCTATTCCTAAAAATGTGCCGCATTTCTTCTATAATTCTGGGCAAATAGACGCACATTATATTCAGGAGTTTTTTCCAGCACTAAAAATTGACAGTTTATTTGAAACATTCTTTGTGCTGGCAAAGGATTGTAAATTGAATAAAAGTGGAACTCCAAATATTTTTAGGACTGCATTAATATTACTTAATTTTGAAAAGGAAATACGATTAGCAGCTCCCAATTGGAAGTTTCTAAAAGTATTTTTTAGGGTATTGGCACCAATTGCCAGACTTATGGGGTATAAACCATTTTACGAACAAGAACGAGCGCACAACACCGTGTATAATTAATGGCTAGTTTTAGCTTACTTACAAAAATCCTTGCGGGTTTTCTACCTTGCCTGCGGCAGGCAGGTTCGGTTTTTATTTGCTATTTTAGTTGCCAAATACGTAACTAATCATACACACCGTTAGGCAATTAAAAATAATTATGAAAAGATTTGATTTTAAAGAGATACTTGAAATTACTTTCCGTCTTTATGTATTCTTTTTTCTAACTGCTTATGGAGTAGGAAAGGTTATTGGGGCACAGTTTTATACAGCTGCCAGCATGCCAGAGGGATTGGACCTTATACCAATAGGACAAGTTTCTGACTTTGATTTGGCTTGGGTTTTCATGGGCCGCTCTTATGGATATATGCTTTTCATAGGTCTTGCCGAAGTCTTTGGGGCGATTTTATTGCTTTCTAATAAAACTAAACTAATAGGAACCCTTATTTTAATTCCAATTATGGCAAATGTAATTGTATTCGATATTTTTTTTCTGGACGAATACGGTGCGTTAGCAGGTGCCACTTTATACCTGTTCATGCTAATTACAATCCTTTTTATTAACAAAGAAAAAATGATAGCTATTTTTAATAACTTGATAAACAACAAGAAAACGCTTAAGACATCATCCAAAGACAAAATCTACAAATATTTGATAGTTGTAGCTCTAATCATTTTAATTTTTATGGGAGATCAATTAATAGTGAACTTCTTTGGGTATGGAAAAGGATAATGATTAACTGATTACAACAATGTATATAAGCCATTAAAAAGGCTCATGTACTAAACGTTTTGTTCAAGCTAAAAAAGCGAATTTTCCTTAATCGATATGGACCAAAATAATTATTTTGCTTTAACTTGAACTTGTAGAAAACGAATCAAAAAAACATGGAAGAAAATAAAGCATGTATTATCCCGACAATGCGATATAAATATGCCCGAAAGGCAATTGACTGGTTATGCAACGCCTTTGGATTTGAAAAACACCTCATAGTCGAAGGAGAGAATAATACCATTGCGCACGCACAACTGACATATGGTAATTCCATGATTATGCTAGGTTCTGAAAATGAAAACGAATATGGAAAACTGGTAAAAACGCCCGAAAGCCTCCACGGAAATAACACTCAAGCACCTTATATTGTTGTCGAGAAAATTGATGAACATTATGAAAAGGCCGTTGCCGCGGGAGCAAAAATTCTAATAGAAATTAAAGATGAAGAATATGGTGGACGAGGCTATACATGTAGGGATATTGAAGAGTATATATGGAACTTTGGTTCATACGACCCTTGGACTGAATACGAATAGTGAAAAGCCATCACACAACAACGTGTATAATTCATTTCGTAGTCATTTAAGAGCCTTTCCTGGATTTCTAGCGAAATCCCAATAGTTTCCTGCCTTTTTGCTCACTTAGGCCTCAAACGCGACGAAATCATTCACAAAATCGTTGTGCGCCATTAGGCCAAAACTGTAACAATTACTCTGTTACATCGTCAAATTTTAGTGGGAATTACTAATAGCAAACAAATATGAGCGTAAAAAGGGCCCCTTCCAAATCATTGACCAATTTCAATGTTAACATCAAAATTAAACTTGCAGCACTCTGGACGTCATTGATGTTTTTGTATGTATATGCTGACTTTTTTCAGTTGATGACACCTAAAAAGTTAGAGAAAATGATAGATCTTAAAACACCAATGGGACCAACATCTCCCGAGATTTTGGTTATTTTTTCTGTGATTTTAATTATTCCTTCTTTAATGATTTTTTTGTCCGTTTTTCTGAGAACAAAAATTAATAAATGGTTGAATATTTGTATTGCGTCCTTATATGCAAGTATGTCCATTTTAATTATCGTTTCTACTTTAGGTAGTGAATGGCACACGTTTTATATTTTATTCAATCTTATAGAAGTTTTTGTTTTTGCAATGATTATTTTTCAGGCATGGAATTGGCCAAAAGCAGAATAGGGTTGCATGAAACAAGAATCCATGATAATCACTAAATTTTTAAATTCATTTTTTAATAAACCCAAATAGTCTATGAGTGTAAATAAAAAACAAACGCAATTGGTTAAAACTGCAAGAATAACTGGTCTGTGGTATTTAATGATGGCCATTTCAGGAATTTTAGGGTTCATGGTATTTCATTCTCAGATATTTGTGTCTGGTGACCCTGAACAAACGCTCACGAATTTAATTGAATTAGAATCTACTGCAAGAATTAGGTTGCTGTTAGAGTTTGCTATCGTAGTATCACAGGCTCTTACCGCAGTTTGGTTTTTCAAATTATTTAAAGATAATTATGAATGGGAGGCTTGGACTTTAGGTATTTGGGGGATGGTGAATGCTTTAGCCATTATGATTAGTGCAATTTCAATAGCCTCTGCCATAGGTATTGCAAATTCTGATATAAGTGCTATGAACGACAAAGTTATACTGATTCAGGTTTTGCAAAATATTATTTCAAATGCTTGGGGTATTGGTGGTCTATTCTTTGGGTTATGGCTGTTTCCAATGGGATACATAGTCATCAAATATAAAAGAATGCCTGTCTGGTTAGGAAGAGTTATTATTTTAGGTGGTATTGGCTATCTAATTTCTACGATTATCCACTACTCAGGAATTGATTTTAGCTTCAATAGTTATCTTACTATACCTGCAACCATTGGTGAATTTTGGATGATCGGTTATTTATTAATTTTTGGGATAAGACCTAGCAATAAGTGAAATTAAATCAAGACGGCACACAACAATGGCTATTAGTCATGGCCTGCAAAAGCTAAATCAAAATTTATTGCTTTTAGCTATATTTGTGTCTAACTGAAAAGTTAGTGCATAAAATCCACTACTGCTCATACACAAAACCGTTGGGCTTAATCCTTTTAAACAGCATGAATATCAAGGTCTTTTTCTTTCTGGCAATTTCACTCATTTCTATCAATGATTCCAAAGCTCAATTATTACCGCTGGATTCTCTCGATATGTACCTTGAACAAATAAGTTTAGATTTTGAATTGGTTGGTCTTTCGGTTGGCATTGTTCAAAATGATACTGTTGTCTATTCAAAAGGTTTTGGCATCAAAGAGATCGGAAAAGATTCTAAAGTAAATGATCAAACTACTTTTGGAATAGGGTCAATTTCTAAATCATTTACGGCATTAACACTTGGATTACTTGTGGATGAAGATAAAATAACCTGGGACGACCGAGTGAAGGACCATTTACCTTATTTTGAATTGTACGACCCATATGTAACAGACAACTTTACAATTAGAGATTTACTCACGCACAGAAGTGGGTTAAAAGATGTTAGCGGAGGCACCCTTTGGTATCATTCAGATTATTCGAGAGTCGAAATAATTAAACGACTTAAATACCTTAAGCCCGTCTCTGGTTTCAGGGAAAACCCAGCATATCAAAATACAATGTTTGTTGTAGCTTCTGAAATAGTGAAAAAAGTTTCAGGAATGTCCTGGGATGATTTTCTCAAAATAAGATTATTTGACAAACTGGAAATGTACAATAGTACATCTTTAGCCAAGGATAGAGAGGCCAACGAAAATTTAGCCCAGCCTCATATCTGGAATGCAGAATTTAAGAAAGTAGCCATACAACAGGAAAACGGAGATAATCTTGGACCTGGAGGGTTTATATATTCATCGGCTAGGAACATGAACAGTTACATGAGACTATTGCTTAAGGATGGGGTATTTAACAACGATACCATTGTGAGCAAGAAGGTAGTCGACGAACTTTTTAAACCTCAGACATTATTCCAGATAAGCGGTCCTCCTTTTGGCAACGAGTTCTCCTCCTATGGCTTCGGTTGGTGGCTCACTCCCTGGAAAGGTCATAAGATCATAGAACATAGCGGCGGGATCGATGGTATGTCTGCACAACTGTTTATGATAAAAGACATGAACATTGGTGTAGTTATTCTATGTAATGATTCGGAAGAACCCGCATCTTTTTTAATAAAAGCAAAGATCTTTGAGCTTATTTTCAATGATAAAACTTTTGACATATATGAGCGGGGAAAGGATTATCGAAAACGAATAATAAAGGAACGAAAAGAAGCCGCTGCCAACGAAATCAGACCAAAAGAATCTAATCCCTCTTTACCTCTCAGTAGTTACACAGGTGCTTATAATGATGAGATGTATGGGGATATCAATTTATCGCTAATCAATAATGAAGAAATTGAGCTTTCGTTCTCTCATACACCATTGTTCAAGGGAAGATTAATTCATTGGCAATTCGACACCTTTAAAATCGATTGGTATGATATAAGAGTTCCAGATGGTTTTTTAACCTTCAATTTTAATTCAAAAAGAGAAATATTAGGTTTCTCGATGGACCAAGAAAATTTGCTTGATGTTGATTTTGGAGAAATTGAAATAAAGAAAAAGAAAAACTAAGTATAACACTGTATATAAGCCTCTAAAAAGGGTCATACAGGAGACCGTTCGGCTTCACTTTGACCAAACATTAACAAATGATAAAATTCTTTAGAAAAATTCGCCAAAACTTGCTTATGGAAAATAAAACTGGAAAGCCCGCCTGGCCGGCCGGCAGGTATTTTAAATATGCCATTGGAGAAATTATACTGGTTGTAATTGGGATACTCATTGCGCTTCAAATTAACAATTGGAATGAGGGTAGAGTCAACAAAATAAAATTAGAAGATTATTTAAATGAGATGATTGTTGACTTAAACCTCGACATTAAAAATTTAAATAATGAAATTGATAGAGCTTCCATGATGATTTCACGAAATCAATCCTTTTTGGAACACAGAAATTATGATGCCTTTTCAATAGATAGCCTAGAAAAAAGACTAGAGACTTTCAGTGCAATAGTGAGAATAAATCAAGCCGCTTTTAATAAAATTCAAGCCTCAGGAATTACTGATTTTAGAGGATACAATGACTTAATAGAGGAAATTGATGAATATTATACTTATAAAATATTGAGTGTAACTGGTTATGCAAGCATTATTAATGGAGCGGTTATAGAAGAAGATAAGGTTTGGCGATATCAACAAAAGGATTATGAATTTAGATACGGTACAGAGTTAACATCATATCAAAATGATGTTGAAGCTAAAATCAAATTAATTGAACTCCTAAAATCTCCTACAGCCAGGAATATCTTAAAAATTGACATCAGAAGAAGAAAATATCAGATACTTCTAATGCAGAAATTAAAAATTGAAAGCCAAAATTTGGTAAAATCTGTTGCATCATCATTAACAAATAACAACTAACGAAAGCACAACAATGGCTTGAAGTAATTAAATAAAAGACATGAAAATAACATCTATATTGGCACTAAGCATAATTCTTTCATTCTTCAGTTGTGAAAATACAGCTACAATTGAAGGTCTGTGGGTTGTTAAATCGGTAATTGTTGGAGATGAGGAAATGACTCCAAATGCAAGATGGACCCGCTTTAATTCTGATTTAACGCAAGAATCAGGCAATGGAAGGTTTCAACATTCATATGGAACTTGGAAATTGAATCAAAATTCTAATGAATTATTCATAGAAAATACAAACGGATTAGAGGATATAAATGAGCCCTTTGTGATATCCCTAAATCAAAGTGAAATGATTTGGGAAAGAGCTGAAGAAGGTCAAAACATCAAAGTCATTCTCGAACGTTCATCTCAACTACCAGAAACATATGGGGATAAAATTCTTGGACTATGGGAATTAGAAAAAGCTAAAGGTAATGGTAGCTATTTTAAGGAATCGGACAAAAAAGAAATTAACAACTATATATTTTTTAGATGGGATAAGCGATTTGTTATAGAATCTGAAAAAGCTAGAGTAAATGGTGTTTATAATGTTCATGGACATAAACCCGAAGTTGAATTAATTCCATATGGAGACCAAGTAAAAAGAGATTTTTGGGGAATTCAGTTCGAAGAAAATTTAATTACTTTAAAGCTTTTGAATTCTGACACTATAGTAACAAGGCGGTTTAGAAGAATTCGTAAGTTCCCTGACTAGTAAAAACTACCCGAGACAATGTGTATAAAAATCATTGGGCAGAAAGTGGTTAAATGAAAGCAGGTACATTAAATAAACATAAAAGCAGAGTGAAAGTGAAGTGATTTAAAATCCCCAACACTTCATAAACTAACTGTTGTAATTAATTAAACCATAGAAAATATAAACTGCTATTTTGAATTTGTCTGATTACATAAAAAGAAGAAATGGTGTGCCTTTAGGTCACAGCGATTCACTTCGCAATATGTTGAGTCGTTCCCTGGGAGCAGGAAAGTTTTCTATATTTTGGCAGTACTGGAATCCAATCTGGGGATTCTACCTGGGAAAGTATATATTCAAACCGCTTAAACTTATGTTTCCACAAGCATTATCCTTGCTAATCACTTTCGTTGTCTGTGGATTTATCCATGACCTGGCAATCATGTTATTAAAATGGGAATTTACCTTACTCCTAACCCCATGGTTTTTATTTATGGGGCTCAGTGTTATTATAAGTGACTATGCGAAAATTGATTACTCAAAATTTTCATGGATAGTGCGAGCTGTTATAAACATAACAATCATATCAGGTTGTTTATTTTTAGCTTACCAAGTCAGATTCTAAAATAAAATAGAGTTGCTAAAATGAATAAAACAATATTTGAGATTACAAAAATGGATTGTCCTTCAGAGGAAAATCTTATCCGAATGAAATTGGATGGAATATCAAGTATTGCGAATTTGGACTTTGATATTCCAAACCGAAAACTGATCGTTTTTCACAA
>CAJQNF010000101.1 GCA_905479625.1 uncultured Flavobacteriaceae bacterium
AAGCCGGCATTCTTAACCTGAGTTATGCCAATGGCAAATTCAATGATGATCCTATTTCATTTGATAACTCCAAGATTCACATCAAGATCATAAGTAAATTTTAATCGAGCTCAGCCTTTAGCCATTTTTACATCTATTACACAGTATGTTTAGCTTATAATTGACTTTCATGATAACCTTCCTTATTAAAGTTTCACAATAAATCTAAAACATGATTTATGTCATGCCAACTTTAACATTTTATTGAGACTTTCGCTTTTTACAACTCAAATTATTTATATGATGAAAACAAAGTTAAGTGGAATTTTGACGCTTTTACTAGCGTTTGTAGTGCAATTTACTTTTGCACAAGAAAGAACTATCACGGGTACCGTGTCGGATGAAACCGGCCCACTACCAGGTGTTAGTGTTTTGATTGAAGGTACTACTATTGGTACTGAAAGTGATTTTGACGGTAATTATTCTCTTGAAGCTAAAAGTGGCGATGTAATCCGCTATAGCTTTGTAGGTATGACTACTGTTAAAAAAACAGTTGGAGCAGAGAGCTCAATCAATATAACAATGGTCTCTGAAGAGAATACCCTAGATGAAGTTGTGGTTACAGCTTTAGGTATTACCAGAGAGAAAAAATCTTTAGGCTATGCGACTCAGGAAGTGGACGGAGAAGCAATTAATACCGTAAAAGATCCCAACTTCGTTAACTCCTTATCTGGTAAAGTTGCCGGTATTGATGTTAAAAGTAGTGGGACAATGGGTGGATCTTCCAACGTAATTATTCGTGGATATTCCTCATTAACTGGTAACAACCAAGCCTTATTCGTTGTTGATGGAATTCCAATTGGAAATGGAAACACCAATGGAGGGACTCAACAAGCTGGTGGAGGTGGTTATGATTATGGTAACGGAGCTCAGGACATCAACCCTGACGATATTGAATCTGTAAACGTTTTAAAAGGTGGTGCCGCAACTGCCTTGTATGGTTCAAGAGCTGCCAATGGTGTAATCATTATTACTACTAAGAAAGGTAAAAGAAGAGAAAATGATGCCATAGGTATTACGATCAACTCTTCTGTTACTTTTAACAAATACAATAAGGAGACTTTTGCGGAATACCAAAATGAGTATGGTGCCGGATATTTTGATCCATGGCATCCAGGAGGTTTCTATTTTGACGATCAAAATGGAGATGGTGTAGACGAAAGATACGCTCTTTCTGACTGGGATGGTTCTTTTGGAATTGTTCCTTTTGACGAAAACCTTTTGGTTCATCAATGGGATTCTTGGTTTCCACAATTAACTGATACCTATAACGTAGCTACTCCATGGGTCGGCGCAGGTGCAGACGGACCACAAACATTATTCCAAACTGGTCACCAAATGTTTAATAGTGTTTCAATTGACGGTGCTACGGACAAAGGGAATTTCAGATTAGGTTATTCAAATCTTTCTCAGGCAGGTATTCTTCCAAATAGTGAGATTAACAGAAATAATATTGACGTTGGTGCTTCATACAAACTAAATGAAAAATTAACTGCATCTTTTAAAGGTCAGTTCATTCAAACCAAAGGTAAAGGTCGTTACGGTACAGGATATGATTCTGGTAACCCAATGCAATCTATGAAACAATGGTGGCAAACCAATGTAAACGTTCGAGATCAAAAAGCTACATACTTCCAGACTCGCACAAACACAACTTGGAATACATCTTATATCAATTATGATCTTTCTCCTATTTATACAGACAACGTATACTGGACAAGATATGAAAACTATGAAAATGATAACAGAGACAGGATTATTGGTAACATCATGTTAGAATATCAAGCGAATGACTGGCTTGGATTCATGGGTAGAGTTACAATGGATAATTATAATGAAGCGCAACACGAACGTATCAATGTTGGATCCGTTGATGTTTCTAAATATTCAAGATACAATAACTTCTACAACGAGAACAACTATGATTTCCTGGCACTCATTAAAAAAAATTGGGAAAACATTAGCTTAAACGCAACTCTTGGTACAAATATTAGAAGAACAAGTAGAAATTCTATCTATGCACAGACTAATGGAGGTTTGATCCTTCCTAGTCTTTACTCTTTAGAAAATTCATTGAACCCAATAAATGCGCCAACTGAATCCGAATGGAACGCTGGTGTTGACGGTATCTTCGCTACAGCCTCTATAGGTTTTAACAACATTTTGTATGTTGAAGGTTCTGTTAGAAGAGATAAATTCTCTACACTGCCAAGAGATAACGATGAGGCCATCTACTGGGGTGTATCCGGATCTTTCTTGTTTTCAAGTTTATTCGACTCTAACTGGCTGTCCTTAGGTAAACTGAGAGCTGGTTATGCAACTACAGGTAACGGTGCTGGTGTTTATGCAACTAGTAACTATTTTAGTTTAGGTACTCCAATTGGTGGACAACCAATTGCAAATACACCTTTTACTAATGCCAATACAGATTTAAAACCTGAAACTTCAACTGAATTCGAAGTCGGTGTAGAACTATCTTTGTTTAAAAATAGATTAGGTCTTGATTTCTCATACTATGACAAAAAATCTGTCGATTTGATCTCGCCTTTGACTATTTCCACTTCAACTGGATTTGGAAGACAGCAATTAAATGCTGGTGAAGTTTCTAACGTAGGTATGGAATTGAATTTATTTGGTTCTCCTGTTAAAAATGAAAATTTCGAATGGAGAGTTGATTTGAACTGGGCACAGAACAAAAATGAAGTGCTTTCATTACCAGGTGGTCTTACCAATATCTTGTTAGCATCTGTTCAAGGTGGTGTTTCTATCAACGCAACTGTTGGAGAACCTTATGGACAAATTAGAGGTACTGATTTCGTCATTGATGAAGCAAGTGGTCAAAGAACGATACTTACAAATGGTGCTTATGCAAAAACAGCTAGTACAAATGAAAACTTAGGTTCATACTTACCTGATTGGAGAGCTGGTTTGAATAACCGTTTCACCTATAAGGGAATTGCACTTAGCGTCTTGATTGACATGCAAAAAGGTGGTAGTGTATTCTCACTTGACCAATGGTATGGTCAGGCAACTGGTCTTTATCCAAACACAGCAGGCTTAAACGAATTAGGTAACCCAAAACGTGATCCTTTAACAGACGGTCCTGACAGTGGTGGTATCTTACTTGAAGGTGTTCAAGCTGATGGAACTGTAAACACAACCAGAGCAAGATTTGATTACTTTGCTCATGCACTTGGCTATTCAAAAGCACCTAATGCTTTGCACGTTTATGATGCCGGTTTTATCAAATTAAGAGAAGTTTCTTTAGCATATTCCTTACCTCAAAAATTATTTACTAGTAAAGGAATGGTAAAAGGTATGACATTTACCGCTCTAGGTAGAAATTTATGGATTATTGATAAAGAGCTTCCATATGCGGATCCTGAAGCAGGTTTAAGTTCTGGAAATATTCAAGGTAACCAATCTGGTGCTTATCCAACTACAAAAGATATTGGATTTAGTGTTAAAATCGAATTTTAAAAATGAAAAAAATGAAGAAAATAATTTTATTAGCCTTATTAATGGTATTCACCTTTTCGTGTGAAGACTTCGAAGGCTGGAACATAGATGAAAAACATCCGGCTGAAGTAAGTGGAGCTTATCTGTTTACCAATGCTGAGAAAGAACTTGCAATTAGAATGCAAAGCACGAGTGTGAACTATAACATTTTTAAATTGTTCGCACAACAGTGGAATGAGACTGTATATACAGATGAGTCAAATTATGACTTAGCAGGTAGAAATATTGGTGGTAACTTTTGGACCAACCTCTATTACGGAGTATTAGCAAATACAACTGCAGCTAAAAAAGCAATCCCAAATGAAGTGCTTATTGGTGAAAATCAAGCAGCAAACCAGTTGGCTATGATTGAAATTTTGGAAATATATACTTTCCATATTTTAGTAGATACTTATGGAAACGTTCCTTATTCAGAAGCCTTATTGGGTCTTGAGAATTTGATTCCAAAATATGATGATGATGCTGAGATTTATGCAGACTTGGCCAGAAGACTTGATCTTGCCTTAAACACATTGTCTTTAGGTGGTGTTGGTTTTGGTGACGCAGATCTTTTCTATAGTGGTGACATCGATAGTTGGATTATGCTCGGGAATAGCTTAAAGCTAAAAATGGCCGTAAGAATATCAGATGCAGATCCTACTACAGCAAAATCAATGGCCACTGCAGCATATGCTGCAGGAGTTATGGACAACAACTCGGATAACCTGGTTTTCCCATTCGAATCGACTCCTCCTAATAATAACCCTATTTGGGGTTCATTAGTACAGTCAGGAAGAAACGATTTCGTTGTAGCCGATACTTATGTTGATCTTATTGTTCCGTTGAACGATCCAAGAACACCTATCTTTTTAGATGACAACCTTGCGCCAGACCCTTATAAAGGTGGTCCTTATGGAGAGGGTTCTACTTACTCTGCTCATACCCATATTGGTGATGCATTTCACGAACCAGATTTTGAAGGCATGTTGATGTCAGCTTCAGAAGTTTCATTCTTAGTAGCCGAAGCAGGTGCAAGAGGCCTTATTGAAGCAGACCCTGCAGCTTACTATGAAAAAGGAATTAAAATGAGTATGGACCGTTGGGATGTAGATCCTGCAGAAGCCGACGCATATGTAGCACAAGCATCCGTTGCCTACAATGCTGCTGAATGGAAGAAATCAATTGGTACTCAAAAATATCTTTCCTTGTTTGGAAGAGGATTTGAAGCTTGGGCCAGTTGGAAATTATTGGATGAGCCTGCAATTATGAAGCGTCCTCCAGTATCTGAATTACCAGTTCCTAGACGTTATATCTATCCTAATTCTGAAGAAGATGTTAACGGTGCTAACTACGAAGCTGCAAGTAGCGCTATTGGTGGTGACGCATTAAACTCAAGAGTATTCTGGGATATTAATGGAAACGGTAATTAAAATTGATTCTATAATTTAAACAGAACATCCTTTATATTGAAACCATCACGCCAAAAGCGTGATGGTTTTTTATTGCAGGACATTCTATTTGTTTATAAGTACAATTGATGAACAAGGCATATTTCATCTATTTTTTAAAATCTAAATCAGACAGTTTATTATGACTGCACCAAATCAATCTTATTTTTGTACAAATACATCTCAATAACATCCCCTTTCAGGTGTCAAATTTCAATACTTTTAGAAAAGAATGGATTCAACCTTAAGGCAGTAGAGAAAGAAAACCAAATCTTAAAGTAATAACTTCTTTTCCTTATTATTGTCATAACTAAATTTTCAATACCTAGTTTTCTTAACAAAGCGTTAACCTTTTTTTTAAATTTTTATGTTAAAAACTTGGTATATTAACTTTTTATTAAGATTTTTGGCTCAAATTAATTCAAATAATTTATATAATGAAAACAAAGTTACGTGGAATTTTGACGCTTTTACTGGCGTTTGTAGTGCAAATGACATTTGCACAAGACAGAACTATCACGGGTACCGTGTCGGATGAAACCGGCCCATTACCAGGTGTTAGTGTTTTGATCGAAGGTACCACTTCTGGTACTGAGACTGATTTTGATGGTAATTATGCTATCGAAGCTAAAAGTGGAGATGTACTTCGCTATAGTTTTGTTGGAATGACTACAGTCACAAAAACAGTTGGAGCAGATAGTTCAATCAGTGTTACTATGGTTTCTGAAGCGAATACGCTTGACGAAGTTGTATTAACTGCTTTTGGACTTGAAGTTAAAAAGGACGATGACCTTTCTTCATCAACTGCCGTTCAAGCAGATATGATCACAAGATCAGGTGAATCTGGATTGATTCAAGGTTTAGCTGGTAAAACTTCTGGTTTGAAAATTACCAGAAATACTGGTGATCCAGGTGCTGGTGCTTACATTCAGATTAGAGGGCAAAACACAATTACCGGTTCTTCTTCTCCATTGATTGTGGTAGATGGGGTTCCTGTATCAAACACAAGTGTTGGTAGTGGTACTGCTGGTGTTGCACAACAATCGCGTTTAAATGACTTCAACCCTGAAGACATCGCTAAAGTAACTGTACTGAAAGGTGCAGCGGCTGCAGCTGTTTGGGGAACTGGTGCCGCGAATGGTGCGATCATTATCCAGACGAAAAAAGGAGTTAAAGGGAAAATGACTGTAGATTTCACTTCTTCTGTGGCTTATGACAAGATCAATGTTGAATTTGAAAAGCAAGATACTTTTGGACAAGGATATCCAAACTGGTGGTTAGGAATTGACTCCGACTGGAGTTCAGACAATGGTCGTTATGTGCCAAACACTGGGTTTTCTTGGGGTGATAGAATTGGTGCTAGATCTGGAGCGCCTGATGGTGTTGTAGTTGGAAACCAACGTTTTGAATCTACAAGAGGTAATACAATCTATCCTTTTGCAGCTAACGATGATGGGACAGTTGCTAAAAATGATACAAATGTTTACAATGAGACAAACCGTAACCAGGTTTTTGGTGATGGTACTACTTATAATTTAGGTGCAAGTATATCTTATGCAACTGAAACCAGTAACACATTTTTTAGTGTTGCGAATTGGGATCAACAAGGTATTATTAAAGGAAGATCTAGTTATAACAGAAGTAACCTTCGTTTAAACCACTCTGCACAATTAACAGACAAGTTTGGTTTCAGAATTGCTTCAAGTTATGCTTTTATTAGATCAGACCGTATCCAACAAGGTTCTAACCTTCAAGGTCTTTACTTAGGATATTTGAGAACTGCTCCTGATTTTGACAACAGAGATTATAAAGGAACGTACTTTAACTCAAACAATGTTCCAACTGCTAATTCGCATAGAGGTTACAGAAGGTATTTAGGTGATTCTAACCCTGTTTATAATAACCCGGGATGGACGATCAACGAACAAGACAACCCTAACGTTGTGAACAGATTTACAATTGCTCCTGAACTTACATACGATTTTGCTGACAATATTAAATTGACTGCTCGTTATGGTTTAGATTACTATACAGATCACAGAGAAACATTTTTCCCTGTAAATTCTGCTGCAGGTGCTGGAATCGGATCTTATCAACAAGATGACATCTCTGAAAAAACAGAGAACTGGAACTTCTTTTTACAAGGAAATCATGATATCAGTGACAACTTTAGTTTTGACTGGATCTTAGGTACTATGTTTGATCAAAATGAATACCAATTTTTATCAGGATACACTGAAGGTTTTACGAACCCTGATGTTGGAGATTTGAGAATCTTCGGAAATGCAGACGCAGCGAATGAGTTTCCATCTAATTTCAAGTCAATAACGAAAAAACATGGTGTTTATGCTGTTGCCAACTTTAGCTTGTTTAATCAATTATTAGTTGGATTATCCGGAAGATACGAGCGTCCTTCAACTTTAGAAACGAACGTATTTTATCCTTCAGCTTCTTTAGGTTGGAAATTCTCAGAGAATTTCGAAAGCGATTTTCTATCTTTTGGTAAATTAAGAGCCAGTTATGGTGAAGTAGGTATTGAGCCAGGAGCTTATTTATCTAGTACAGTTTACGGTCCTGGTGGAGTTGGTTCTTCATGGGGTGATGCTCTTGGAGCAGCGGCTTATGGAAATCCATTTACAAGAGGTGTAACGTTAGGAAATCCTGGATTAAAGGAAGAAAGAGTAAAAGAAATTGAAATTGGAGCTGATTTCAGATTCTTTAGAAATAAATTGAGCTTAGGAATTACTTATTATGACAGAGTTACTGAAGATGCCATCTTATTTTTAGATGTTGCACCAACTACAGGTTTTTCTTCTACTCCAACAAATGCTGCTGAGATCACAAACCAAGGTCTTGAACTTGATTTGAACTGGAATGTGATGAGAAAAGGAGACTTTTCTTGGGATATCAATGGTTTTTGGTCTCAAAACAAAAATGAGGTTACTGATTTAGCAGGTGTTCAATCTGTATTTTTAGCAGGTTTTACTGGAACTTCTTCCAGAGTTGTTGAAGGAGAACCAATGGCTACTCTTTGGGGTACTGGTTTTTTAAGAGACGATAACGGAGAACTTGATTTACGTTCTGATGGTTTTCCTCAAATCAGTCCTGAAGAAGGCGTATTAGGAGATCCTAACCCGGACTGGATTGGTGGTTTAGGTACTACTTTAAACTGGAAAGGTATTTCTCTTTCGGCACAGTTTGAAACTTCACAAGGTAATGACCATTGGACTGGAACTTCCGGTGTATTGAATTATTTCGGTATTGGAATGGAAACTGTGAACGAATCAGTAGCACCGCAGGATTTACCAACATATGATGGTAGAACTATAACTGCAGGTACAACTTTCCGTGGAAATATTGAAGATTTTGGTGGAGGCCCAGTTGCTTTAGATTCTGAATGGTACACTAGTGATGGTGGTGGTTTTGGAAATCAATCTGAAACTTTTGTAAAAGATGCTTCTTGGACGAGATTGAGAGAACTTACTTTAGGATACTCATTCCCAGAAAAAATACTAGGTAATACTGGTTTAACTCACTTTGATATTTTATTAACTGGTAGAAACTTAATTCTTTGGACTGAAATCGAAGGATTTGATCCAGATATTAACTTAACTGGTCCTTCTAAAGGTAGAGGTTTAGATTATTTCACTAACCCTGCTACTCAATCGTTTATCATGACTCTTAAATTTGGATTTTAAAAATAAAACATTATGAAAAAATATAAAATTTTATTAATGCTTATTGCGATCGGATTAGGTTCTGTATCGTGTGAGGATTATACGGATGGCATTAACGTGGATCCGAACAACTTTACATCTGCTCCAGGGAACCTCATTGTGGGTCAGGCTGAGTTAGTTGTAGTGGTGCTTTCAGGAAGTAATTCCTCAAGATTTGCCGGAATGTGGGTTGACCAATTTACCGGATCAGATAGACAGTATATAACTGTTAATAATTATGGGGTTACTGCAAGTGACTTTGATGATGTATGGGATGATGTTTATGCTGACGGCGCTGCACAAGCACGTATTGCTAAAGAATCTGGTGCGGAATCAGGTGATGTTCTTTTAGAAGGTGTAGCGACAGTTATGGAGGCAATCCTTATGGGAGAGACCGCTGCATTATTTGGCGATATTCCTTACAGAACTGCTTTTGACTATACGACTAATCCAGATCCTACTTATGATGCGCAAGCACAAGTATTAGGAGATGTACAAGGTCTTTTATCTCAAGCATTAGCCAAGGTAGGTACTGACGCTACAGTTGCGTCTGTATATGGAGCTCCAGTTTTTGTTGCTAACAGTGCAACATGGGCAGAAGTTATTCATTCATTAAAGGCTCGTTACTTTATGATAACCAAAGAATATGCGTCAGCTCATGGTGAAGCTCTTCAAGGAATTAGTAGTGCTGATGGTGATTTATTATCATCTCATTCAAGTGCTTCTGGTGCGAGAAATTTATACTACCAGTTTATCATTGAGCAACGTGGTGGTTATTTGACAGCAAACGGATCTAACTTGACTAATTTAATGACTGGAGTAAGAGCCAGAGAATTGGATACTCCAGGTGATGCTGCACGTTTTGATTACTACTTTGAAACTATCGGGTCTGATTTAGAGTTGAATACAAGTGCCGGAGGAATGTTTGCTATCGATGCATCGTTCCCTATTGTTTCTTGGGTTGAAACTAGATTGATTGAAGCAGAAGCTGCTGCTCAACTAGGTTTGGATACTGAGGCTCAGACTCCGTTCAACACTGTTAGAGCTTATTTAGCTGACAAATATGATGCTTCTTTTCCTGGTACAACTTCAACTGGAACACAATTATGGATGGAAATCATGGAAGAAAAATATATTTCTATGCCAGGATCATTGCAAATTTACCATGATGTTCGTAGAACCAAGAATGCTTTAGGTGTGCCAATTAAGAATGCGGCAGCATCTACTATTCCACAACGTTTCTACTATCCTCAAGTTGAAATCAATGCAAATGATAATTTCCCAGGATTGGTTGATTTATTCGAACCAACCCCGGTAAACAAATAATATATAATTTAGATTAGACACTTTTTATATGTTAATACCATCCCGCCTTTGGCGGGATGGTTTTTTTTTATACCTTAGCTCATGTAATTGTTTTGTTGCCGTCACAACATCAAATTGTCATAGTTATGTTAAGACAAAAATTACACTTACTTCTTCTCTTTTTGATCATATTTTCATCATGCTCAGAACTGAATGATAATCTCAATATTGATCCCAATAATTTCACCTCAGCTCCAGGATACAAATTACTTGAGCAAAGTGAATTAGGAATTGTCAATATCTCCTCTGGTGAAAGTTCTCGAATAATTGGCATATGGACGGATCAATTTCAAGCCACTGATAGATGTCTGATGATTGGGAATTACTATTTAGACCAACAATCCTATGATGGCTTATGGACAAATTTTTACCTAGAAGGATGTAAGAATAGCGAGTTAGCTATTGAAACAGCAATGGTAAATGACCATATTCTAGAACTTGGAGTTGCCAAAATAATGCATGCCATTTATTTTGGTGAAGCTGCCGCCTTATGGGGAGATATTCCTTGTAGACAAGCCATTGATATTTCGAATAATTCAAACCCAAAGTTTGATGATCAAAAACAGGTTTTTGATGATGTTCAACAACTATTAACAGAGGCTATTAAACATCTAGAAAATGCCTTTGTTGACAATGCATACGGTTCACCAGTGTTTGTTCCTAATGAAGCATCCTGGGTAGAGATTGCCCACTCCCTCAAAGCCCGGTATTATCTCATTTCCAAAAATTATGAAAAAGCATTGGCAGAAGCAAAACTTGGTATTTCATCCGCAGAAGGATCCTTATTATCCTTTCATAAAGATGAACCGGGATCGAAAAATCTATACTATCAATTTATGGTAGAGCAGCGTGGAGGTGCTATTGGTCCTGACGATAGTCATTTAGTAAAATTAATGACTGGAGAAATCCCAAGAGAATTGAAGAGTCCGGGCGATAGTTTGCGTTTTGATTATTATTTTGAGATAATGAGTTCCAGGCTTGAATTAAATACGAACCCCGGGGGTATTTTTGCTGCAGACGCCTCATTTCCAATTATCTCTTGGACAGAAACCCTTCTTATTAAAGCAGAAGCTTCTTTGAGAACAGGTATAGGAAACCCTTTAATACCGTTTAACCAAGTAAGAGATCATTTAAACCAAATTTACGGTAGTGGTTTTCCTCATTCCTCTACCTCAGGAGACAAGTTATTGAAACAGATTTTAGAAGAGAAATACATATCACTGTTTGGTTCACTTCAAACATTTCATGATCTCCGTAGAACTAAGAATTATTTAAAAATTCCTTTTTTAGGAGTTCCTGACAGAATCTATCATGAAAGGTTTCTATATCCTCAAATAGAAATGAATACGAATTCCAATTTCCCGGGGCTTGTTGATCTTTTTGAACCCACGCCTGTAAACAAATAATATATAATTTAGATTAGACACTTTTTATGTGTTAATTACATCCCGCCGAACAGCGGGATGTTTTTTTGTTAAACACATTCATCCCAGACGACTGTCCAATTCATAAAATAGTTTAACTTCGCAGCATGGAAAAAGACATGACAAAAATATTCGGTTTACGTGCCATTCTCGAGGCTATTGACTCAGGCCAGGAAATAGAAAAAATATACCTTCAGAAAGAAATCCAAGGCTCACTTGCAAAGGCACTTCAGCATAAAATCAATGAAAATAATATTTCTTTCAGTTATGTTCCCATAGAGAAACTGCACAAGCTTTCTAAATTTCAGAATCATCAAGGCGCTGTTGCGAAGACTTCTTCCATACAGTTTAAAGATCTGGATGAATTATTAAGCGAGATGTCAGAACAAGATACTTCTCCCCTGTTCTTATTGTTAGATCAGATCAGCGATGTGAGAAATCTTGGAGCCATTTTAAGAACTGCTGAATGCACGGGTGTAAATGCCGTAATTGTGCCGTCACACGGAAGCGCTCCCATTAATGCTGATGCCATCAAAACTTCTGCCGGTGCTGCTTTTAAATTGCCTATTTGTAAGGTGAATCATGTTTTGGATGCCATCTATCAATTAAAGGCTCATGACATACAAATCGTTTCGATCACTGAAAAAACGGATACGGCTATTTATGATATTGATTTTACGCCTCCAACTGCCTTGGTTATGGGTTCAGAACATAAAGGAATCACTACTTCTGTATTGAAGAACTCCGATCATAGAGGTAAACTTCCTTTATCTGGCACTATAGACTCTTTAAACGTGTCAGTAGCTTGTGGTGCTGCGCTGTATGAAATAGTGCGTCAAAGACGCTAAAAACAGGCCTAATCAGATAATCAAGGATTTAGATCAGGGTCTAAATCATTTCGTTCCTCAAATAGCGCGTCAAACTCATCCGGTTCATAGTCTTCCTTTTCCCACTCATATTGAAACTTTTGAGGCCCTGTCTCTCTAAAGATAAAAGCCATTACGAGTCCAGATATAAAACCTGAGAGATGGCCTTCCCATGAAACACTTTCTTTTACGGGCAAGACATACCACACCATACTTCCGTAAAGAAAAATCACCATTAAAGAGACCGCCACCAAACGGTAGTTTTTTCTAATGATGCCGCTAAAGAAAATAAAACTAAACAAAAGATAGATGATACCACTGGCGCCTATATGATAGGATTTTCTAGCCATCAACCAAGTCATTAATCCGGTACAAAGCGTACCATATATAAAAACTTTCCAGGCAATACCTCTATAAAAATACAAGAGGCTGAAGAGCAATACGAACAAAGGCGCCGAATTATGGTATAAATGCTTTATATCACCATGGATAAAAGGTGAAAATATTATGCCCCTTAAACCTACTAGGCTGCGAGGAAGAATTCCATAAGTATTAAAATTATAGCCGTTCCTGACTTCAAACCAATAAACCACCCAAAGCGACAACACGAAATATAAGGGTACAGCCAGTGTCCAGGGTGAAAACTTAAATTGATTATGGGTATCCATCAAACGATAATTTCCAGCTAAAATACAATTTTACAAATAACAATATTGCCAAAAATATTTAGCTATTCAATGAATTCATCACTTTCAAGGTTTGGCATTTTAACTTACTTTTACATCATGAACGAACCATTGGCAGAAAGGATACGACCCAAGTCATTAGAGGAATATATTAGCCAGCAACATCTTGTTGGCGCCAAAGGAGCGCTCACAAACCACATTCAAAATGGTCTTATTCCTTCATTGATCCTTTGGGGCCCACCGGGAACCGGTAAAACAACCCTTGCCAATATTATTGCTCAGGAATCCGGAAGACCTTTTTATTCGCTTAGCGCGATCAATTCCGGGGTAAAGGATGTGCGAGACATAATAGAAAAAGCAAAAACCGGTGGAGGGCTTTTTACCCAAAGAAATCCAATTTTATTTATTGATGAAATTCATCGCTTTAGTAAATCTCAGCAGGATTCACTCTTGGGGGCCGTGGAGAAAGGATGGGTTACACTAATTGGAGCCACAACCGAAAATCCCAGCTTTGAGGTCATTCCTGCACTCTTATCCAGATGTCAGATCTATATTTTAAATGCCTTTGACAAGGATGATCTTATCGCCCTATTGCATCGCGCTATTGAAAAAGACCCCTACATCTCAAAAAAAAATGTTACCCTCGAAGAAACTCAGGCCCTCTTGCAATTATCAGGTGGGGACGCCAGAAAATTGTTGAATATTTTTGAATTGGTCGTCAATTCCCAGAATGATGGCGTCAATATCACCAATGATCTGGTATTGAGCAAGGTTCAAAAAAATATGGTCAGGTATGACAAGACCGGAGAGCAGCATTACGATATTATTTCAGCCTTTATCAAATCGATTAGAGGAAGTGATCCGAATGGCGCTGTATATTGGCTTGCAAGGATGATAGAAGGTGGCGAAGATGTCAAATTCATCGCAAGGCGCCTGCTCATTCTCGCCTCAGAAGATATAGGAAACGCGAATCCTACGGCGCTGATCCTGGCCAATAATGCGTTTCAGGCAGTTTCGGTTATCGGTCATCCGGAAAGCAGGATTATTCTCAGCCAATGCGCAGTTTATTTGGCTAATTCAGCCAAAAGTAATGCATCTTATATGGCGATCAACAAAGCCCAGCAGCTAGTTAAAAATACCGGTGATCTATCTGTGCCCTTGCATTTACGGAATGCGCCGACAAAATTGATGAAAGACCTCAATTATGGCAAGGAGTATAAATACTCGCATGATTATGATCAAAATTTTGTAGAACAGGAATTTTTACCTGATGAAATCAAAAACAGTACCTTCTACCAACCTGGCAATAATCCAAGAGAAAATCAATTCAGAGAAGTACTTAAAAAAAGGTGGAAATCAAAATATGATTATTAGTACTTTTACTTCACTTCTGTAAAGGAAAGCACTTCAATTTTATCGCTTCTTTCTATATCTATTTTAAGGTTTCCTTTTTCATCAAAGTAAGCTGTGGTACTCACGACTCCTTCTATGGGTTTCTTCCATGATACCCTGAATACATTTGGCAATGATGTTTTCTTAAAAGTCCCTATAAGTTCACCTGGCTTGTAATTCTTATTTTTACTTTCACTCACAAATGCCTGCATTTGCGCTCCTTGATCCACAAGTAAAAATGTAGTTGTTTCGTTTTTAAAGGCTCTTGCTCCTCCTGCTAATTCCGAGCTCTCTGTTTTCTCTTCGCTAACCACCACCTTTTCTTCAGCCACTACTTTTACAGGCTCTTCTAATTTGGGTTTTTCTGCAACAACAACAGGAATTGCTGCTACAGCAGCTGGGCTGACCTTTGGAGTACTTTTTATTTCAGGAGTGCTTTTCTCAACTGGAACTGGTACAACAGCTGATTCAATTGACTTTTCTTCACCTTTTTCTATGGTCTGGGTCTCCACAATAGCTTTCGGATTTTCATTCACAACCACCGCCATTGCCCCTGCATTGATCACCAAAGATTCATCAAATGAATGATTTAAATTCTCTATAGAAACAAAACTCTTCTTAAGCGCATCAATATATGTTTTGTCAAACTCTTTGATCTTACTTTTGCCCTCTGCGGTTCTAAAAACCTCCTTATCGCGGCAATCCTTTAGCGACACAATCAGTTTGGTAGTAAAGGCACTGGATTCGTTCAACACTATCGCAGTTGCAGCCAGACATGGGTTCGCATTTAAATCTGCAGGATACTCATCGCCTTGGTATAAGGTTTTAAATCCATTCTGCTCAAAAAGATATTTTGTCATAGAATTGACCCTGTATTGATTTTCTTCTTTAAGAAAATCATATTGTTTCGGAACGATAATATACTTAAATGGGTTCAACTCAGTTTGTGCATAACCTGAGAAACAAATTAAAAAAAGAAAAATAACACTTGTGATTTTCTGAATTTTTGCCATAATTATTAGTAAAATATAAAATTCATACCAAACTGAATCGATTGGTAATTACTGTTTTTAATTGAGGCTAAAGCTACTAAATTATCGGCAGTTGCATAAATATTAAAACTTTTAATATGAGCAGAAATTCCAACTCCAATGTTGTAATAAGAAAATTTATCGACCGTATAAGTTGCTTTAGCCGACAAGAAATT
>CAJQNF010000102.1 GCA_905479625.1 uncultured Flavobacteriaceae bacterium
AAAGGTTTCACCAAGGTATTCGGCATGATCGGAAACTGCACAAAAATCCAAAGGTCGTTTCAATTTATGAGGGCTTCCATTGGCAATCACTTCTTCTCCGCGGGCAAAACGATAGGCGTCTTCGGGAGTCAGCCGATTACCTCCAATAAAAGCATCCATAGAAGAGCTCGTATGAACATGAGTTTCCCCAAAGTAGGCATTCTTAAAAGGGTTTATTTTAATTTTTAATTGTTCCGTGGTCATAGAGGAATGAGGGAGTTCCTCTTTTTGATTTGCTACTTTTTTACAACCAACAAAAATGACCAAGAACAAGATCATGGGGAAAAGTTTTATGATCTTTATATAGGTACAAAACTTATAAAGTCTAGTTATTCTATAGAAATTTAAAGAAAGTGATTTTTTTTCCATTTAAAGTTATCATTTGTTAAGTTGTTGAATTTTTTAGTTTTTTCTTTATTCTCGAGAATGAAACAGCTGTAATTCCTAAGTAATTAGCGACATATTTGTCATAGGCATCTTTTAGAAAATCAGGATTCCTTTCAAGCAAATCAAGATACCTTTCTTCAGAATTCATGGTGATCATACAATTAACCCTATAAGTCAATCTTAAAATGGCTTCTTTTAAGCTATTGAGATATAAAGTTTGAACTCCTTTATGTTCTTGAGCGAGCTTTTCAAACGAGCCGATCGAAAACATTAAAACCACGGTTTTATCCATACTCATTAGGGTGAGTTTTTGCGGGTCAGGGCTAAATAATGCCTCAGCATCCCCAACAAATATGCCTTTAGATCGGAGTAGAATATTTTTTTCTTCACCGTTACTGTCAATAACAAAACCTCTTACACTTCCTTGCAGTATGAGAAAGGCTTTTCTCAACATGTTGCCACTTTTTAATATAACGGTCCTGTTGTTATAGGTTTGAAACTCAGAAATAGCCAAAAGACTTTGTAATTCAAAATCTGATAAATCCGAAAAGTAGGGGCGGATTGACGCTGCCAATTCACTGTATTCCATAGGTTTGTATTTAGTTGTAAAATAAAAAAAAGATCTCATTTTCTGAGATCTTTTTATATTTTAAAATTTATTCCCCATCAGGGTGTATACCAAATAGGTGATGTGTAAGCTCGTTCAGTGGTAGTTAAAGGAATTTCGTCTGATAATTCTGCTCCATACCTGATCTTATCAAAAAGGGTCCATCTAGGTGTCGGAATTTCAATGACGCGAACATAATAAAAAGCTTCCTGAGAAGGGTCAAAATCAGGATCAGACCAAACAGTTTTAAGCTCAGTAGCACCGATTGAGTTGTCCCATGTTGCATCCTCGAGATTCACTGAATTAACTACAGTTGGTACTTTCCCATCAGCTCCAGGCTTTCTGTCTCCACTCCAGGCCACATCATAAACCTTTTCGTCTAAACTTCCGTCCTCATTCAGCCAGCCTTTGACAATTTGCATCCTGTCAAGACTCCCTCGGTCCGGGTCCATCAATGCATAAACTATAAATTTCGGAGATTTCCCTTCTTCTTTTGATAGATCACCACCCATTGGAACTCCTTTTTCATATCCCAATTTAACCATGTCATCAGTAAGGTCTTTTTCAGTGTAATCCCATCCTCCAAAAAATCTTACTTTCATTCTTGACCCGGTAGTAGCATAAGTTTCTTTTCTCATCATTGCATCCCACAATGAGGCTCTGGTGTTTTCCTGTGCCCATACCGCCGCATAACCTGAAGCTAAAGTTTCCCAAGTATTAACGGTTCCTTTTTCAGAGGATATAAAAGGATGATTCCATCGATCCTTGCCAGGTTCCACATTTGAAGCCTTTCCAAAGAAATTGTCTTCATCGGCAGTAGCTAGTGAGGTATGTGAATCGGTACTACCGATCAATCCAAATTTATAAGGGTTGGTTCCTAATTCTTTTTTGAATTTTAATCCTAGTTTTAAAGCTGAACGTGTATATTCATATTGCAGCATATCGTTTGTTTTCGCCTCACTCATATCTAGATTTCCCTTGTCCCAATTCTCATAATCTGCAAATTCATCATTGGGTGATAAGAAGGGATGGGCTTCCCCATCTCCTTTGATCTGAGTCGCTTCATACAGAGGTTCCCATCTTGCTCTTCTATCTACATAACTTTTGTCGTAGGCTTTCCCCGAAACAGTTGTTTCTGCAAACATCATTCCGTTGCTCAGGTTGCCGTTATGAGGAATCGCAAGTACTTTTCCTCCTGTATTCTTTTCATAGCCTTCAAGATTGTCCCAAAGCCTTTCAGGATCAGAACTATCTTCATTGGTAAAAGGCAATTGATTTATGGCCAGATCACCGTCGTCGCGATATATTACAACTCGATGCAGATTATTCCCTTTGATCAGAGAGGTCCATTCATAGCCAATAAAAGCTGTAAATTTACCGGGATCATTATATTTTTCAGCAGCGTCAACAACATTTTTCCAAACAGGGGTCATCATACTGACATCGTTAGTTTTAAAGGGCATTTTGCCTTGAGAAAAGGTTTTAATAATGTCAATTGCAGCGCCACCGCCATCACCATCATCGATCATTTTTTTCCATTTAACTGATTCTTCATATTTCATGACGTACTCTTTGCCCTTCATAAGATCAGGAAAGAATCCCATCCCGTCAGAATGATCAGCAATAACCAAAAAATCAAGAGGTTTGGATAATTTTGTTTTAATCCCTGTAGAAGACGTAACCTCGTCACCTCTGGCAAACTGATAGGCTTCGTCCATACCGATTCTGTTTCCGAAGGCTCCTGCATCCATTGAAAGGTCAGTGTGCAGGTGAGTATCACCGAAGAAGACTTGTGTAGGGTGCGATTCAGAGGCATTTGTAACTTGCTCATTTTCTGAGTTGCTTTCAGATGTTAATTCTTGAGAACTTTCTTTTTTGCAGGAAAAAGTAAATAATAAAAAAACTAAAATGAAGGATATTTGACGCATAATTGATTATTTGGTTTTGGTACTCTAAATTTACTAAAAAATTAGTTTAAAATAAATATTTGACAATAAGATAGTTAATTTTGTTCGTTTTACGCACCCTAATCAATTGAATTAGATTGATTATTTTTTAAAAATTCCACTTGATGAAAATTGTATTTGCTACAAACAATAAACACAAAGTAAAGGAGATAAAAGATTTACTTCCTTCCAATATCAAAGTGTTAACCCTTGATGATATAGGCTGTTTTGAAGAGATTGAAGAAACAGAAAAAACTCTCGAAGGGAATGCTAAAATCAAATCAGACCATGTTAAACATAATTATGGCTTTGATTGCTTTGCCGATGATACAGGACTGGAAGTAGAAGTGCTCAACGGAGCACCCGGAGTATATTCGGCAAGATATGCCGGAGAGAAGGCCACTTTTGAAGATAATGTGCAAAAGTTACTAACCGCTTTGAAGGGTGTTCAAAACAGAAAAGCCCGATTCAGAACCGTAATCTCCTTGTATTTAAATGGCAAGCAATTGTTCTTTGAGGGTATATGTGATGGTTTCATAGAAAAATCTGTCTCAGGAACCAAGGGATTTGGTTATGATCCTGTTTTTAGACCTAAGGGATTTGACAAAACCTTTGCAGAAATGGACCTAAACGAAAAAGGTCTAATTTCCCATAGAGGTTTGGCTGTTAAAAAATTAGTTGAATATCTTAATAATCATCTCTAAAATAAGGTAATCTGCCCTTCATCATCATCATCACTGTCATTTTCCGGTTTAGGAATAGTCTCAGTTGAATCCTTAGGAGCCTCAATGATTTCCTCTTCTATTAGTTCAACCTCTTCAAGAATCGGTTCTTCATAAGGAAGTGGTTCTAACAGGTTGATGTCTTTTATTTTTTCTGCAGTCAATTGATTTCCAAGAGCTTTAATTCCTTTCACCGAAATAAATTCTTCAAAGTTAATGATTTCGTTCTCAAGACTTCTTTTTGAATAGACCACTTCAGCCATTGGACGGAAATCCATAGCAACAATCAATAATTTAGATCTGTCATGTTCTGAAATAAATTTTTCTTCGCGATCCGGATGTTCAATCATAAATCGCTTCACATAATAGCGCTCCCTTTCTCCATCAAAATAAACGACAGATATCGGTTTATTGGGTTTCCATTTTTCCAGTACGATCATGTCATTGTCAAAATGTGTATTCAGATTAGGAATAATGGTTTTGACTTCGCCTTTCTGGTTGATGATCAATAGCCTGTCATCAGCAGTGAATTCTCCCAGAAGATCACCGCGCTCATCAACATTCAGTCTTTGTACCGTTTCATCGAACCATATCTTCCGTGGTTTTAAGGTGGAAACTCCTTTTTCTTTTAATTCAATTTTTCTGATAGTGTATTTAGTTACGATGTTTCCTCTGCTCGCCCGGCCTTTTATGGCCAATTCAGCAAGGTCAACATCCCATTTGAGCTTTTTTATCAAGCCTACGGATCTTAAATTAATGGTTATTACTTCGGCTTCACCATTTGGATTTGCGGTAAAATAGAGCACCTTAGAGCCTTTAGCTCCGGTGGTAAGATCATATTCCTTATCTCTTGTAATCGACGTAACAGCAAACCTTTTCATATACGTATTGCCCGTTTTCCCGTCTTTATAGAGCATGTTGTAGATAGTTCTTTTGTCCTTTTTCTTAAAAACAGCTACATGAATAATGTTTTTACCTACAAATGTTTTAGTATCTACCTTAGTGACTATCATTTTTCCATCGCTTCTAAAAACGATCACATCGTCTATGTCAGCACAATCGGCGACAAATTCATCCTTCCTTAAGGAAGTACCGACAAATCCTTCAGCCCGATTGACATACAATTTTGAATTTCGCATCACCACTTTTGTGGCTACGATATCCTCAAAAATTCTAATATCCGTTTTCCGCTCTTTTCCTTTACCGAACTTATCTTTTAAGTTCTTGAAATAATTGATTGTATAGTCAATGATATTGGCTAAATCTTTTTTTACAAGTGCTATCTTTTCTTCCAGACCTTCAATAAACTGCCTCGCTTTATCTATATCGAATTTGGAAATCTTTTTGATACGGATTTCTGTTAACCTCACAATGTCTTCTTCGGTGACAGCCCTTTTAAGATGTTTGGTATGTGGTTTTAAACCCTTATCAATGGCATCAATAACACCTTGCCATGTTTCTTCTTCTTCAATATCCCGATAGATCCTGTTTTCTATGAAAATTCTTTCCAGAGAGGAGAAATGCCATTGCTCTTCTAATTCTGCCAATTGAATCTCAAGCTCTTGAGTCAGGAGGTCTACAGTATGATTGGTTGAATGCTTGAGCGCATCTTTTACACCAATAAAAACAGGTTTATTGTTTTCTATAATACAACAGATCGGAGAAATGGAAATTTCACAATTTGTAAAGGCATAAAGCGCGTCAATCGTCTTATCCGGAGAAACACCACTTGGCAGATGAATCAGTATCTCAACATCTTGGGCTGTATTATCTTCTATTTTTTTGATCTTGATCTTGCCTTTTTCATTGGCCTTCAAAATAGATTCTATAAGTGAGGAAGTAGTCGTGCCGTATGGAACCTCAGTAACAAGAAGTGAAGTTTTGTCTTTTTGAGAAATTTTAGCTCGAACTCTGACCTTTCCACCTCTTTTACCTTCATTGTAATTGGTAACATCTGCAATTCCGCCCGTTAAAAAATCAGGAAATATATTAAAACTCTGGCCTTTTAAAATTTTGATAGAGGCTTGAATTAATTCAAGAAAATTATGAGGCAGGATCTTGGTAGAAAGACCTACTGCGATTCCTTCAGCTCCCTGAGCGAGCAATAGAGGGAACTTTACCGGAAGGTCAATGGGTTCTTTTCTCCTTCCGTCATAAGAGGCTTGCCATTTAGTGGTTTTGGGATTGAAAACAACAGCCGTGGCAAATTTAGACAGCCTGGCTTCAATATATCTTGAGGCAGCTGCGCGGTCACCTGTAAGGATATTACCCCAGTTACCTTGCATGTCAATCAGTAATTCCTTTTGCCCCAGTTGCACCATGGCATCAGCAATACTTGCATCCCCATGAGGATGATATTGCATGGTATGCCCAACTAGATTGGCCACTTTGTTATAACGTCCATCATCCAGATCCTTCATAGATTGCATGATCCTTCTTTGAACAGGCTTAAAGCCATCATTAATGCCAGGAACCGCTCTTTCCAGAATTACATAAGAGGCATAATCCAGAAACCAGCCTTCATACATACCTCCAATTTTCGTGATGGTATCTTCGTTTTGATCTTTATTTTCCTCTAACTCTTCGTATTCAGCCATTGATGTTTACTGTACGGATATTAATTTATACTTCCTCGATCAGGTCTAATTCAACCTTGAGGTTGTTGATAATGAATTTTTGTCTTTCCGGTGTGTTTTTCCCCATGTAAAATTCAAGCAATTTTTCAATTGAAGTTTCCTTATTGAGCATGACAGGGTCAAGCCGGATGTCTTTTCCGATAAAATGAACAAATTCATTTGGAGAAATTTCTCCAAGCCCTTTAAATCGGGTTATTTCGGGTTTACCCCTTAACTGATTCATGGCTTTTTGTCTTTCTTTTTCAGAATAGCAATAATGTGTTTCTTTTTTGTCTCTTACCCTAAAAAGCGGCGTATCCAAAATATACAAATGTCCTTCTTTGATCACTTCAGGAAAGAACTGAAGGAAAAATGTGATCAATAATAACCTGATATGCATACCATCTACATCCGCATCAGTGGCGATAACAATATTGTTATAACGCAAATTTTCAATTCCATCTTCTATGTTAAGTGCGGCCTGCAGCAAGTTAAACTCTTCATTTTCATATACAATCTTTTTACTGAGTCCGTATGAGTTCAAAGGTTTTCCTTTTAAGCTAAATACAGCCTGTGTATTTACATTTCTGGATTTTGTGATCGAGCCACTCGCAGAATCTCCCTCAGTAATAAAAAGTGTGCTTTCCAGGCGATTATTTTTTTTCATATCGCTTAGATGAATCCGGCAATCGCGTAACTTCTTGTTGTGTAGACTTGCTTTTTTAGCTCTTTCTCTGGCAATTTTTCTAATACCAGATAATTCTTTACGCTCCTTTTCGGCTTGAACGATCTTTTTTTGGATGTTTTCTGCGGTTTCAGGATTTCTATGCAAATAATTATCCAGTCTTCTTTTTACAAAATCATGGATAAAGGTACGGACCGTCGGTAAGTTGCCACCCATTTCAGTAGAACCCAATTTTGTCTTGGTCTGACTCTCGAAAATAGGTTCCATCACTTTGATGCTAATCGCGCATACCACAGACTTCCTGACGTCTGATGCATCAAAGTTTTTCCCGAAAAATTCTCGAATCGTCTTGACAATGGTTTCTCTAAAAGCGTTTTGATGCGTGCCACCCTGGGTGGTATGCTGCCCGTTTACAAAGGAGTGATACTCCTCACTGTATTGTGATTTGCTATAGGTAAGCGCAATTTCAATATCATCTTCCATCAAATGAATAATGGGAAAGAGTTTTGATTCTTCCGAGATGTTTTCATTAAGCAGGTCTTTTAAACCATGCTCAGAACGGTATTTTTCACCATTAAAAATAATGGTAAGTCCAGTGTTTAGATACACATAGTTCTTGATCATTTTTACCACATATTCATTTCTGAACTTATAATGTGGAAATATTTCAAGATCAGGAACAAAGGATACTTTAGTTCCTTTCCTCAAGCTAGAGGCCTCTTGTGCTGCGTCATTGACAAGATTTCCTTGTTCAAATTCTGCTATCTTACTGAGGTTGTCGCGAATCGATTGCACTTTGAAATAAGAAGACAAGGCATTTACAGCCTTTGTACCTACTCCGTTAAGTCCTACGGATTTTTTAAAAGCCTTTGAATCATATTTACCTCCGGTATTCATTTTAGACACAACATCAACGACCTTACCTAAAGGAATACCCCTTCCAAAATCTCGTACCGAAACCTGATTATTTTTAACAGAAATTTCAATAGTTTTTCCCGCACCCATTACATATTCATCAATGGAGTTATCAAGTACTTCTTTGATAAGAATATAAATACCGTCATCCGGAGCAGAGCCATCTCCCAATTTACCGATATACATTCCCGGGCGCATCCTGATGTGTTCCTTCCAGTCTAGCGAGCGAATATTGTCTTCTGTGTATGAAGTTTGGTCTGACATTAAGATCTTGGGTTATGTAGCTGTGCTAAAGTAGTAATTACGGCATTAAAATGAAATAGTAGTTGAAAATTTTATTAACACAGTAATTAAAAGTTAGTATGTGCATTATTTTGTTAATTTTACTTGAATTAATTACAAAGATCAAATGAAAAAGCACATACCAAATCTGTTTACCTTGATGAATTTGTTTTCAGGAATGATCGCTGTGATCATGGCTGCTACTGATGAGCTCGTGTTAGCCGCTCTTTTTGTGTTTTTGGGGATCTTTTTTGATTTTTTTGACGGTTTTTTTGCCAGAAAATTCAATGTAGCAGGTGAATTGGGAAAACAACTGGATTCACTTGCGGATGTTGTGACCTCAGGTGTAGTTCCCGGAATCATTATGTTTCAGTTAATGCTATATGCTGGAAAGGGTCAATGGTTTATGGAGTTGAGTTGTGAAGTTGGAAATTGGCATGAATACCAGGACACGTATTATTATTTTCTGCCATTTAGCGGCTTATTCATTACTTTAGCTGCGGCTTACCGTCTCGCGAATTTTAATATAGACGAAAGACAAACAAGTTCTTTTATAGGACTGCCAACTCCTGCCTTTTCAATATTTGTTGTATCACTTCCTTTGATATTGTTCTATTCTGACAACTCGTTTTTTATAGCGTTACTGCAAAATTTTTACGTTCTTTTGGGGATTACAATTTTAGGTTGTTATATGATGAATGCAGAAATACCTCTTTTTTCATTAAAATTTAAAAATTATAAATGGAAAGGAAATGAAACTAAATACCTCTTTCTTCTGGGTACGGCCATCATGTTATTTAGTTTACAAACAGTGGCTATTCCGTTGACGATTTTACTGTATGTCCTGTTATCTGTAATTGAGAACAGGATAAAAAAATAAGGGATTATAAAAATATAAACCCTTATTTTTTAGTGTTATAGGTGTCTTTAATTGCTATTTAGCTTTAAAAGAAAAGTGTTGTCCTCCAATGGAGGCTTCAAACATAAGTCCACCGTTGGTTTGCGTAAAAACAGCTAAACCATTTTTAAAAGCTACGTCAACCGATCCACCTTCTGTAATCGCTACAGCTGAGGCTTGGCCATCAAATTTAACTTTTTTGTTTGTAAACTTTTTATAAGCTTCTTCATTTTCAAAAAATATGACTTCCTTGTATTGTTGACCTCCAGCTTGAAACCCTATGGTCACTTGTGACAAAGTAGACTCTCCGGTAGGCACATGATCTTTGTATACTATACCTTTTCCTCCGGCACCACCTATTCCTAATGCCCCCTTGGTCACTTTTGGGAATACGGCATATCCAAAAGATTTATCTTTAAAAGATTGTAATTTAGGCTGTTTTTCGATCATGGCATCCAGGGCTTTTCCAGAATCTTCAATAAGGTCAGCTTTCCAGCCACCAACCTGGGCATTTATACCCATAGCTGCGCTAATCATCAATGTCAAAACCAAAGCCTGAATTTTTTTAATATTTAATGTTTTCATGAATTATGTGTTAGGGTTTATTTAAACAACAAATTTAACCATTTTAAAGCAGTAAAATTAACTAAGAAAAGTTTTTAAATGACTTTTATAAATCTCATCAAATAAGAGTGGAAAGATTTGAAAATCAATTCATTTTAAAAATAAAACACATAAAAACCAATACTTAACGTCAAAAAAACATGCCTTAAACACAATTTATTCAGGTTTTTTCTGTTATTCTGTCTGTTATGTTATAATGATACAAATCCTCTCCCTGTTTTGTCATTATTTTTTTCAACGTTATCGTTTAATTAAATAAGTTATGAAAACAGTTTATCAAGCCAAATTTTTAAGACTTTTATTTTTTGTTCTGATGCTGGTAGTTTTTTCAGCACATTCTCAAACCACAGTTCCCTTTGCCAAAAGGTATGAAACCTCTGGTATCAATGGGGACCTTACGATTATTGG
>CAJQNF010000103.1 GCA_905479625.1 uncultured Flavobacteriaceae bacterium
GCTTCTTGAATCGATTCTTCAGACCTGCCATTTATAATAACCTGAGCCCCTTCTTGCAAAAAGCCTTGCGCCATGGCAAAGCCTATACCTGAGGTTGAACCGGATATAAAAACACTTTTATTTGCTAATTGTAATTCCATAATTAACTGATGATCCCAAGAGGGCTAAATATAAACCAAAGAAATAAAACACAAGCGATTAAAAGGATGGTAAGGCCAGCGTCCGTTGACCATTTGAATTTAGCAGTCAATTCTTTCTGGCTGAAAGTGACCAATTCTAGCAGATCAGCCCTCTTAGGCGTTCCCATTTTACTGAAAATCATCAGTACCAAAACACTGAAAATAAACAGATAGATGGCGAAATGCAAGAAATTGATATCAAGCATAATTTGCATCATACTTGTTGGCGCAATATCAATAATCCCTTCTTTACTTAAATATTCGGTGACTAACCTGAGCATTCCCAAGGCAAATCCTGACCATAATGCAATAATAGCACCCTTGGCATTGATCCATTTAAAAAAGAGTCCAAACAGAAAAACTGCCGCTATGGGTGGTGAAATATACGCCTGTACGCTTTGTAAATAGTGAAACAATCCTCCGCCCATAAGTGTTTTCATAAAAGGAATCCATAAAAAACTAACAATCACCAATACAAGTGTTGCCAATTGACCAACCCATACCAGTTCTTTTTCACTTGCTTTAGGTTTCCATTGCTTGTAAAAGTCAAAAGTGATCAGGGTAGAAGATGAATTAAAAGCCGAAGACAAAGAACTCATAAGCGCTGCAAGTAGGCCTGAAATCGCAAGCCCTTTTAAACCGATGGGCAAAAACCCGGTGATCATAGCCGGTAAAGCCTGATCAGGATTGTCAAGAGAAAAGTTGAGCATACCTTTTTGAGCCAATGCATAGGCGATGACCCCTGGAATAAAAAATATAAAAACCGGTAATAGTTTTAAAAACCCTGCAAATAAGGTTCCCCTTCTGGCATTACTGATGTCCTTAGCGGATAAAGTTCTTTGGACGATAAATTGATCGGTACACCAGTACCAAACACCTAAAATAGGCGCACCAAAAAGCATGCCTGTCCATGGATACGAGGTGTCATCTGAGGGCCTCCATAGATTAAAGAATCTTTCTACCGGAGGGTTTTCAGGTTTGGTTGCTGCCTCAGCAAGGGTATCCATCATGCTATTCCAGCCCCCGATCTCCATTAAACCATAATAAGTGACTGCGCCAGTTCCCGCTAAGAGAATAAAGGTTTGTATCATATCCGTATAAATAACCGCTTTAAGGCCTCCTAGAACTGTATAAAAACCAGTCGCTACGATGGTAATGATAGCACCGGTCCAAAAAGAAATACCCATAGTTTCGAAAACAAGCGCTCCCGCAAAAATGATCAATGAGATTTTGGTGATCACATAGGCCAATACTGAAACCACTGAAAGATAGTTTCTACAGGCTTTTGAATAGCGAATTTCCAGAAATTCAGGCATAGTATATACCCCAGACCTTAAATAGAAAGGAACAAAAACCCAACCCAACAGGATCAGGATAAGGGCCGCAATGATTTCAAAATTTGCCTGAGGCATTTCACCCCTGGCTCCGGCACCTGAGACACCAATTATGATCTCTGAACCTATATTAGAAGAGAATAAGGAGGCTCCAATGACGAACCACCCGGCCGTTTTACCTGCCAGAAAATAGTCTTTGGAATCTCTAGGGCCTTTATTTTTTCGACTTCCTCTTGATACCCACCAGGCGATCCATAAGATGATCGCAAAATAGAGTAATATGATGAAAACATCAATAAAATGGAGGCTACCCAGCATTTATGCAGAGATTAAAGGTTTGGATTACTGTTCGTTAAGGTAAATGTAGGGATTAATTATGAATCATTGTCTCACCAATTTTTCAGACCAAGCAACTTTTCGCCTAATTCATTTAGTTCAGCACGCTCGTATTTTTCCTGTTCGAAATTTCTTGGATCACCGGGAAAGGCATAACCGCTTGGTGCGATTCTGTTTTTCCATGAATTGATGCGCCATTGCCTTAATTCCTTGTTATCTTCTTCAGCAGGCATCATCGATATATACTGAGCAATTCTAACCTTATCTTTAGATAGATTGGGCCTGATACCATGGGGTTGTGTGCTGTTAAAGATGAGCAAATCACCAGCATTGAGTTTCACTTTGACGATATGCTCCTCGAGATCATCAACATTAGGCTTGAAATGATCTCTGTCATCCGGTTGACCTAGTTTCCAGCTGTCATAGTTGCGATACAGCCAGGGGATACATTGAAATCCACCCATGTCGAGATCATTTTGATCGGCTAAAGCTAATACTCCCTGAACATTTTGCGGCTTGGTTTCAGGATCATAATCCCAATGAATAAACCCCTTGTATTCAAACCCTGGTTTGATCGGGAAATTCAAATTAGCACGATCAATGGTTGCCCAAAGTTGATCAGTTCCCCAGATATCTGTAAAGGCCTCATATATTTTTTTCGCTTGCCTATTGTTCCATAGTGCCTGATTGTTATACACTTCAACCATTCCTGTACCGGCTAGTTCCTTCATTTCCATTTCTGCCCGTGGAGGTGCATACCAGGTATTGGGATCGTTTGGATCCTTTTCTTCAAATTCCCATAAAAAATTGGCAGTTTGACTGGCTTGTTCTCTGGAAACAGCATTTTTGATCACTATATAACCGTTGTGCATCCAGAATTTCCAATCATCTTCAGACAATACTTTAAGGGGCTTTCCATTAGTTCTATTGTTAAGTTTTAAGTTGCTACTTGTCGCTGTAGAGGGGTTTCCCGGAATCTCTTTATGATTTTGATTAGGACTCTCTCTTTCATTGATTTTTTCGTTTTGATAGTTCATAAGTCGCGAGTTTTTGATTTCACATGTTAATAGTCAATTCAAAGATAGGAGGGGTTGAGCTTTATTTCTACGCCTATAATGACTCTAATTTGAACTATATTGATATATATTAACAAAATACAGTTAATAAAAGTAAATTATGTCTAAATTTAGAGGATGAAAACCGAATTAGAACATATTAATCCGGAAGAAGGAAGTTCAATAAGCCTTATGGTGAATCCTGATTTGAGTGACTTCTTTTTTTGGCATTTTCATCCTGAATTTGAACTGGTTTTTATAGAAGGTGCTGATGGCAACAGACATGTCGGGAATCATTTTTCTCGCTTTAAGGGAAGCGACCTGGTTTTGATAGGATCCTATATACCACACCTTAATTTTGACTACGGTATCAGAACACCTTACGAAAAAATAGTTGTTCATATACAACCTGAATTTTTAAAAAGAGATTTTGACACTACGCCAGAACTTGTGGCTATTCATGAGTTGATGACATTGTCAAAACAAGGCATTGCTTTTGGCATTGAAACCCAAAAACAAATCGGGGGAAGACTTAAGAATTTAGCGACACTCAATCGGTTTGAACAATTTCTGGAATTACTGGATATACTCAACTTTTTATCTAAGGCAGATGACAAAGTGCTATTGCATTCAGAACCTGTAAAAAACCAGTTTAATACCAGAGATAAGGATAGATTGGATAAGATATACGCATTTATTGATGAGCATTACCAAAGAAGAATTGACATTCAGGAAGTAGCGGACTTAAGCCATTTATCAAAGCCGGCTTTTTGCAGATATTTCAAAAAAATCACCAAACTTACCTTTACCCAGTTTGTGAATCACTACCGTATCGATAAATCTAAAAAACTTCTTTTATCAGGCAAGAATGTTACTGAAACCTGCTTTTCCAGCGGATTTGAAAGCTTATCCTACTTTAACCGAACCTTTAAGAAAATTACAGGAACAAATCCTATTTCTTTTCGCTCACGGTACCAAACGTGAGGTGATCGGAAGTGAGGGCCTCACGTCTCATCACCTCGGAGCTGAGCACCTCACCTCCGAGGTGATGAGTGTTCAAGGTTTCACTTAAGTGAAGCCCTCACTAAAATTCTACAACTCAAAAAAATCTTAATCAATTAATAATTCTTGTAAAAGGCCATCAACCTATTATGTAATTGTTGGTGGATAGGTTTTGTGAATTCAACAAATAGTTGTTGAGGTGGAGCTGGGTTGATCC
>CAJQNF010000104.1 GCA_905479625.1 uncultured Flavobacteriaceae bacterium
ATATAGCGATTCTCGATCCGCATATGAGGAATACCATTTGTTTGACCATAACATAATCGATTCCACCTGTAAATTGTACCATTGTGTATATTAATGGCTTCAAGTTTAGGTATTTCCCCTCGATTGATTTTAGCTACGGCATCTTCTTTAAAATCTGTTGTTAACAAGGGCGTATATCTAACAATATCATCCTGATACAATTCGATGACCGAATTTTTGATCCAGTTACTTCCAAAAGACACCCTGGGTTTTTGCTCCCTAAGCAGGTAGGATTTATTCCTTAAGTCCACACTTTGTTGAAACAAAGCAATCCTGGTTTCACTCCATAGTTCCCTGCCCAAAAGCAAAGGCGAATTTGCGGCAATTGATAACACCGGACCTGCGATAGCCTGAGACCAATTGTACTTATCAACCATTTCATCAATTGGAATTTGAAGATGTACCTGAAAACTGGTATTACAAGCTTCAAAAAGAATTGATTTATGATTTAGAATCAATTCATCGACCCCTTTGATCTTCAACATAAAATCATCTCCTCTAATATACTTTAAAATTTTATTCAGGACTTTATAGCGTGGGTAAGGCGTGATATTTTTGAATACCATATCTCGCTTTCTAAGCGTTGGAAGGATACCTGTTAGGACAATTTTATTATGATCAATACGGTTAGCAACGGCATCACCTTTTGAAATCAACCGCGTTAATTCTCGGTCAATCTGTGAGAAACAATCTTTGGTTAATTCAAGAGGATCCAAATTGATCTCCAGATTAAATAAAGCCAATTCAGTAGTAAAGTGCGGGTCTTTAAGGTGGTCAAGTACTTCTAATGCATTACAGGAGGGTCTGAAATTTTGATCGACCAAACACAACTCCTGCTCAGCCCCAATACGTCTAATCCCCTTTTCAAAAACATCCTGTTCAAGCATCATTTCAAGCGCTTTCACATCATTCAAAAGATGATATAAAAACTCCTTTCGCTCTCTTAAACTCTCGATTGCTTTAACAGCCTGTGCCCCCATTCTTGGCAAATTTACCTAGTAAAAATAGGTTAAAAAGGCTGAGGATTAAATGATTAATGTCATGTATGACTAAAGATCAAACAAATAAAGGCTTGTCTTTCATCAAAGCGTTCACCTTTGAGGCAACGGCTTCTAAAAGATCTTCATTTTCAAAATCACTAATCACTTCGTCAATAAGATCAACAATAATAGGCATATCACTCTCAACAAGTCCTCTTGTAGTAATGGCGGCCGAACCAATACGAATCCCTGATGTTATAAAAGGAGATTTATCATCAAATGGAACCATATTCTTATTGACTGTAATATCTGCTTTTACCAAAGAATTCTCAGCTTCCTTACCTGTAATATTTTTGTTCCTAAGGTCGATAAGCATCATGTGATTATCTGTGCCTCCTGAAATGATATTGTAATCCTTAGCTACAAATGCTTCTGCCATCGCAGCAGCATTCTTTTTTACCTGTATTTGATAATTCAGAAAATCATCTGTTAAAGCCTCTCCAAAAGCGATGGCCTTTGCCGCAATAATATGCTCCAAAGGTCCGCCCTGATTACCAGGAAATACAGCTGAATTGAGCAAAGTACTCATCATTTTAATTTTCCCCTTTGGTGTTTTCTCTCCAAAAGGATTCTCAAAATCCTTTCCAAGCATAATCATTCCTCCTCTTGGTCCTCTCAAAGTCTTATGAGTAGTCGTAGTAACAATATGACAATGAGGAAGTGGATCATTCAAAATACCCTTTGCGATCAATCCGGCAGGGTGGGAAATATCAGCCAAAAGAATGGCCCCGACACTATCTGCAATCTCTCTGAATTTTTTAAAATCAATTTCTCTGGAATAAGCAGAAGCTCCTGCAATGATCAACTTAGGTTTCACTTCATTGGCTTTCTCCTGTATTTTATCATAATTCAATACACCCGTTTCCTTTTCAACCCCGTAAAAAGTAGCTTTATACAATCTTCCGGAAAAATTCACAGGAGAACCATGTGTTAAATGCCCTCCATGAGACAAATCAAAACCTAAAATAGTATCACCTGGTTTTAAAACGGCATGAAATACAGCTGTATTTGCCTGTGAACCCGAATGCGGTTGAACATTTACGTATGCGGCATTAAACAATGTCTTTGCTCTGTCGATGGCAATTTGCTCTACCTTATCAACAATTTCACAACCTCCATAATATCTTTTACCCGGATATCCTTCAGCATATTTATTGGTTAAAATAGAACCTGCGGCTTCCATTACCTGGTCGCTCACAAAGTTTTCTGAAGCGATTAGCTCCAATCCATTTGTTTGTCTTTCTCTTTCGTCTTCTATCAGGTCAAAAATAATTTGATCTCGGCGCATGAATGTAGTTTTATTTGTAAAGTTAAAATCAGAACAAAAGTAATAAATTCATCCTTCATATATATAGAAACTTCTATATTTGAAATGAAATAATTGTATTCTTAAATTATAGATAATTTTTTATTAAATTCTCAAAAATCATGAAGATAACTGCCAACAATCCCAACCGAAAATCCTGGTTACCTGTGGAGAAAGATTCCGATTTTCCGATTCAAAATATTCCATTTGGCGTATTTCTTACCAAGGAAGATATTACCACAATTGGCACAAGGATAGGTAATTATGCGATTGACCTCGCTGCCTTGCAACAATTGGGTTATTTTGAAGGAATCCCTTTAACGGATGATATTTTTATGCAGGACTCCCTCAATGACTTTATAGCGGATGGTCGCACAACCTGGCGTCTTGTAAGAAACCGAATCGCTGAAATTTTTGATGTAAAAAATCAAAAACTTAAAGACAATGAGGCGCAAAGAAAGGTTGTGATTTTTGGTATTGATGACATTGAAATGCTCTTGCCTGTA
>CAJQNF010000105.1 GCA_905479625.1 uncultured Flavobacteriaceae bacterium
TATGTGTAAAGGAGGTTAAAGATTGATGAGAAACAATCATTTTATCAACCATATTTATTTTTACATAGTTTCCATAGGCTTCTATAAATAGAATGTCCTTTAACTTAATTTGATGGTATTTTTTATCTTCCTTTATAAAGATCTTGGAGTCTTCTACAGTTTCAGTATTTTGTATTGGTTTGGATTTAACAGACAATGAATCATACACTTTACTAACAGATTTTACAAAACGACTGAAATTAAACGGTTTTAATAAATAGTCGTCAATATTCAATTCATATCCTTCTAAAGCGAATTCTTTATAGGCTGTGGTAATGATAACTTTTGGTGGATTAGACAATGTTTTTAAAAAATCTAAACCAGATAGCTTAGGCATATTGATGTCTAAGAAAATAAGATCGACTGCATGTTTATTTAAATATTCAATAGCTTCAAAAGCATTGTAACAACTTTTTTGGTAGGATAGATATGATAAGTTACTCGCATAATCTTTAATATTATCATGAGAGGCAGTTTCGTCGTCTACGATTATATATTTTATCATTACTTATATATTTCTAAAGTTGTTGAATAGATGTTTTCTTCCGAGCCAGCACATAGTTTATGGCTGTTTGGATATAATAAATTTAAACGATCTTGTAAGTTTTTGAGACCAATGCCGCTTTCTTTTGAAGACTCTTCAGGGTCATAATTGTTTTTGACTGTGAAACTTATTTTATTATCATCTTCAATAAGTTGTATGTGAACAAATGCATTTTCTGTTGCTTTTTCAACTCCGTGTTTAAAGGCGTTTTCTAATAAAATGATAAAAAGTAAAGGGGCTACCATAACCTCTGAATTTTTAATGGTCTTTTCAAAATTTACATCAATGTCTTTATGGTATCTGGCGGTTTGTAATTCAATATAATTTATCAAATAGTGTATTTCATCTTTCAATTGCACTTTTTCCTTTCCGCTATCGTAAATGGTGAATCGCATTAAATCTGATAACTTTAAAACATAATCTTGCGCTGCATCTGCATCTTTCTTTATTAAGGAATATAGATTATTTAATGTATTAAAGAAAAAATGAGGGTTTATCTGATTTTTTAAAAGCATCAATTCTGCTTCCAGTTTATCATTTTTAAGTTTTTGAATGCTTTTTCGATATTTAAACGTCCAATAAAAAATTAAGTAGGCAATTTCAATAAGCAAAAGAATCCTAACGGATTCTTTAAGAAATCCATCAGTTCCTGCAGTAAGTTCTATCGCGAAAATTAATAGCGGAATACTAATTCCAAAAAATATGTATTTTACGATTGGATTAGAGGCTCCAAATTTTATCTTTTCAGTTTGAAAGAGGTAATATAAAAGTGTGTAAAAGAGCACTAAGCCCAGTGATGCCGTAAGTACTGTGTAAAGCTCACTTTGAGAGTTTCTAAAGATCACCATTAATGTAATGATGATTCCTGATAAAATTGACGCTGATTTAAAAAGTTTTTTATGTGTCATGATTTCAATTTATTTATGATTTTGACACAAATCTATGCTGCGAACTCAAGGTGATAACTTTTATTTTATGAACGTCTCTTTTTATAGTGTAAACGATTCAAATTAGATGATAAAGGTACTTTAAATATCACAAATAGCCGTTTGTCAGGCAATACGCAAGGTTCATAAAATTATTTATAAACGCTGCTAATACGGTTTTAGGTTTGCGTCAAATTTAAAACTTAATACACATGAAAACTTTAATTACAATTATTACAATTATTACAACGGCATTATCGACCCTGTCTGTAAATGCACAAATGGCTTCTTCTGAAAAAGAGTTGCTGATAACTTTAGATGAGAACACGCCTAAAGCGCTAAAAGAAAATCAGGTTCCTGGTTTAGCAATCGCAATTATTGAAAATGAAAAAGTAATTATTAAAAAAGGCTACGGGTATGCTGATGTAGACGGGAAGATTGCTGTTACTAGTGAAACAGGCTTTAATATAGGTTCCATATCTAAAATGTTCACGGCATGGGGCATTATGAAAATGGTAGAAGACGGAAAGATTGATTTGGACACGCCTGCCTCAACCTATATTACAAAATGGGAATTGCCAGCCAGTGAGTTCGATGCCAATAAAGTAACCATAAGGAATTTATTGCAGCATACGGCCGGTTTATCTGTACATGGCTATAATGGTTATGAATCTACAAAAGAACTAACATCTATTACTAAATCTTTGTCTGGAACCAGCCGCGAAGAGGAAGCAGTAACACTAATTATAGAACCTGAAAGTAAATGGCAATATTCTGGCGGAGGCTATACTATTTTACAATTGGTTATTGAAGAAGTAACTGGTGAAACATTTGCTGATTATATGCAAAAAAATATTTTTAAGCCATTAAAAATGAATCATACCAGTTTTACTATTGATAAGAAAATCTTAAAAAAATCTTCCAAGGCATATGACGAAGAAGCCAAAGAAATTCCGATTAGACGATTCAATGCACAAGCAGCGGCAGGTTTACATACTACGCTTGATGACCTTATTCTTTTTGCATTGGCATCTTATTCAAAAAATCCGGTGCTGTCAGAAAAAAGTATAGAACTTCTAATCAGCCCAACTGAATTATCTAAAGGGAATTACGGAATGGGGTATATGGAAATGAATCGTTTTGGAGATTTTACATTGCATGGTCATGGAGGATCTAATGAGGGTTGGCATGCTGGTTTCATGCTCGATTTTGAATCGAGATCTGGTATTATAATACTTACCAATGGTTCTTCAGGAAGGAATGTTTTATTTGGAAATATGAAAGATTGGGCGCAATGGCACGGGAGTCATTAATTGTAATTCCTCATCTTTTAAATAGTAAATGCCCATTTATGGGCATTTATTGTTTTTGGTCATAATGTGCCATAACCGTCTTAAACATTTAACTACATATTCAATTTTAGAATATGGTTGTTCAAATAGAAGTTGAACTAATTCTTTTCTATATATTTTTGGACTCTCCTTTTGAACTTTTTTTCTGGTGTTTTCAAGTAAATTATGAATGCTTGAGATCTTTTTAATTGTACTATTTGAGGTTTCCTCAATTGCTTTTAAAATATACAAGATATAGTCTTCCCATTCGTATTAAAATGTTCAAGAAAGTTTCCCAGTAAGTCTAGGATTACTTCTTTTACTTCTGATTGTTGCTTTCCTCGAGTTGCAAGAGCTTTATATAGCTCATCTTCCGTCGTGATTTTATTTTCAATTTCCGAGCTATCTTTGGCTTCTTGTAAAACGACAGCATTAACTAACCATTGAGGTCATTATGTCTCATGTTTACTTAATGTGTACCAAAAAGACAAAAAAAAGAACATATGATGAAGTTGTGAGCTAAATTGTCGCATTATGCACAACTACCGGGTATCAATCCGAACAACAGTCTTTGGAAAGTGATTCCTGATAAGAATGAACCTAAAGGGTATAGGGTAGCGCTTTTTTCTGTTTATTAATCATTATATTTAAGGTCAGGATATATGCTAAAACGCTTTGACAATACAACAGTTGTATTTAATTGACTAATGAATAAAAAAAAGATTTCGATATTTTGGTTTAGAAGAGATTTACGTCTGGATGATAATCACGGATTAAATCAGGCGCTGAAAGGTGATTTTCCTGTGTTGCCCATTTTTATATTTGATGAAAACATCACAGATGAATTAGATAAAAGTGACCCACGGATAACATTCATCTATGAACAGCTCAGTCATATGTCAGCGAAGCTTCAAAATAATAATAGCTCCCTTTACTGTAAGAAAGGTACGCCAGCGCATGTTTGGGTAAGACTCCTGGATGAATTCAGTATTCAAGAGGTTTATATGAACGAAGATTACGAGCCATACGCCATTAAGCGTGATGAGAATATAAAGAAACTGCTGCTAACGAAAGGAATCGAAATAAGGGTTTTTAAAGATCAGGTGATCTTTGCCAAAGATGACATTTTAAAAAGTGACGCTTCCCCATACACCATCTTTACCCCTTATAAAAACAAATGGATAAAGAAGCTAGAGGGTAATGAGACGGTTTTGAATCAAATCAGCATGAATGCATCTAACTTTGCGGAAATGGCATTTAATTTGCCAATGCTCAAAGAATTCGGATTTAAACATTCTGCTATAAAAGTCCATGCCTACAATATAGACCATCTTGATAATTATAGTGAAGAAAGGAATTTTCCGGCATTGAACCAAACCAGTTTGCTATCGCCACATCTTAGATTTGGAACGGTCAGCATTCGCAAAATCGTGAAACAAACCCGAACAAATCCAGCCTTTTTATCCGAATTGATTTGGCGAGAATTTTTTATGCAGATTCTATATCACTTTAAGGAGGTCGTTCATTCAAATTTCAGAAGAAAGTATGATCATATTGAATGGCGAAATAACACAAGTGAGTTTGAAAGTTGGAAAAATGGAGCAACCGGATTTCCTATGGTTGATGCTGGTATGCGAGAATTAAATGCCACGGGTTACATGCATAATAGAGTTAGAATGGTAGTTGCCGGATTTTTATGTAAGCACTTACTGATCGACTGGAGATGGGGGGAGGCCTACTTTGCTAAGAAACTATTGGATTATGAGTTGTCGTCAAATAATGGCAATTGGCAATGGGCCGCAGGAACTGGTTGTGATGCCGCTCCGTATTTTAGAGTGTTTAATCCAACTACACAGGTCAAGAAATTCGATCCGGAAATGACTTATATTAAAAAATGGATCCCTGAATTAAACGCATTGAGTTATCCTTCTCCAATAGTAGATCATAAAATAGCCAGAGAAAGGGCAATAGCGACATACAAAAGAGGAATACAACTCAATACATCTTAACTTGCATGAAATATACCATGGCCTTCAGGCAGCCCCAAACCCTATGCTATAGGTGCAATAAACAGAAAAAATGATAAGACACAAGCTATTTCAGGTGCGTCTGTTTTTAATAATGATGGGATGTGCATCATTCGTTAATTTAAAGGCACAAAACTTGGAAAAACATACCTGGATCAACAGGATACTGGTCGTTAAAACATCCGATAGCGCATCAGAAATTTATCAGGAACAAATCAATGAATTTAGAAATGCTACTGACGAACTGAAAGATAGAAAATTTGTGCTGTATAAAATATCCGTAGATCATTTTGAATTGATCGATTTTACGAACCCTGAATTAAGCGATTCGGGAAAAACAGCTGGAAAATCAATAGGAAAAATCTTAAATGATAAAGAAGATTTTGAAGTCCTTTTAATAGGATTAGACGGAGGGATAAAACTGCGGCAAACGGAAGTCTTGAGCAAAGAAGAACTTTTTAACATAGTAGACGCAATGCCCATGAGAAGAAATGAATTAAACAAGAAAAAAGAATGAGCCTGCTCAAGTGAAAGTCATTAAAAAGATTTCAGCAACCTGAAAGTGTCAAAGTATCGTGATGAAATCATCATTTATAACTACCTTTGAGTGTGTTGCAAAGTCTTTTTCAACATATCAGTTTTTGGTTAGACAGTTATTTGTTCGTACCAAATGACAGTCAGGAAATACTATTGCAGAAAAAGATCTGGTGGGTAATCAATTTACTTGGCCTGCCCATGCTATTAACAATGAGTTATTTTCTGGGTAACAGTGAAGGAATAATCATTGTTGGGATAAACATTTTTTTTACTTTGGCGATGATGGGGAGCCTTTTTGTTTTCCATTTTCACAAAAAGAATATTGAAAATTTCGCACTCTTTACACAGCTCTACATCGTAGTCCTAACCGCCTTAAAAGTATTTTTAATGGGTGGCATCACGGAAGGTGTAGGGGCGGTTTTTATAGGACTGCTGGCACCGTTATATGCGCTGGTCCTACCCAACAAAAAAAGGGCCGTAATTCTTTTTATTTTTTACCTCTCACTGATGACTATTGCCTCCTTCGCTCAACCGGAAAGCAGCGACAGACATATGCTCTATTATGATTTTTTAGGTTTCAGCTTAAGCGCAATCATGGCCTTTTCGATGTTGTTTTACTATACCAATCGGTTAGAAAAGTTGAAAAGTGAAGAAAAAAGGAAAATGGCTGAACTGGATGAAATGAAGACGAATTTTTATACGGCCATTGCCCACGAACTCCGAACGCCGCTCACCCTGATTCTGGGAAAATCCGGACAAATGAAAAAGGCGCTGAAAGGTTTTGACAAAGATTTTGAGATGATTGAAAGAAATGGCCGCAATCTTCTGAACCTGTCTCAGCAAATGCTGGATCTGTCAAAATTAGAGGCCAGAGAGTTGCCAATTCATCTTCAGCAGCAAGATATCGTACTATACATTAAATACCTCCTCGAATCTTTTCATCCCATCACAACTGCCAAAGGGATGCATATAAACTTCAATGCGGTACCAGGAACTCTTTTTATGGACTTTGATGAAGACAAGGTGAGGATGATCCTTTCCAATTTGATTTCCAATGCGATAAAATTCAGTAAACCCGATAGCAATATCGAAGTAACGCTCTCCCTGGAACAGGCAGAATTGGAACAGGTTAAAATAACAGTAACAGATCATGGTATTGGTATTCCAGCCGATCATGTACCCAGGGTTTTCGACAGATATTTTCAGGTAGAGCAACACAGAACCCGTCATGAGGAAGGCAGCGGACTTGGACTTGCACTGACCTGGGAATTGATAAAGTTGCTGGGGGGCAAGATTACATTGGATAGCCAAGTTAATAAAGGCAGCTGTTTCAGTTTTTGGCTTCCTGTTACGCGCAATGCCATAATAAAACAACCCTTATTTGACCTGGAACAGGTCGCAGCTGATGAGGAAATAAAGCCTGAAACGGGAGTACCCGTGTTTAAACAGGTCGAGCGTTTAAAAATACTGATCGTGGAAGACAACAGTGATGTGATCAGTTACATGAGATCTATTCTAACCGCATATGAAATAACTACGGCTGAGAACGGCAAGGCGGGTTTTGAGCATGCCATAGACTTGATTCCGGATCTTGTGGTCAGCGATGTGATGATGCCTTTGGAAGATGGATTTTCATTGTGTAAAAGGTTAAAAGAAGACCTCAGAACAAGCCACGTTCCGGTGATCCTACTCACTGCTCGTGCCGACCAGTCATCAAGGCTCGAAGGTCTGGATGCGGGGGCTGACGCCTATCTGGAGAAACCTTTTGACCCGGAAGAACTGGAGCTAAGGATACGTAAACTCACTTCACTCAGAAAAACACTGCAAAAAAGATACTCGAGCATGGTATTTGGTTTTCCTTTAGATCCTTCCAGGAATCACGCGTACGCAAAGGAAGACCGTTTTATGGAAAAATGTGTGCAATCCATAGACGATCATATGGTGGATGAAGAATTTGGCATTGATACCCTTTGTGATGAACTTGCCATGAGCAGATCCAAACTCTACCGTAAATTCGCTGCCCTGACAAACCTTACGGTACACCAATTCATTCGTAAATTTAAATTGAACCGGTCGCAGCATTTACTTAGAACCACCAACCTTAATGTGACTGAAGTGGCTTATGATACCGGATTTAAGAACCTGTCCCATTTCAGTCGTATTTACACTGAGGAATTTGGTTTCTCTCCCCTAAAAGAAAAGAAGAATAAGGCAGGTATGACTACGCCGTAAGCTTCTCCTTTTTTCATCATTGGTACAATTAGCAAAATATTTGAATCATACAGCAAAATGTATGAACCGGGTATAGGGTAATTTTATGGTTGATCTGAACATCCTTTGTATGACGTGCAAAGGATTATAAAAAAAGTTTAACCCTTAAAATATATAATAATGAAAAGAATTATTTTATGCATTGGAATTGTTGCAGCCTTCTTGAGCTGGGGTTGCGATCGCGACATAATTGACGCGGATATAGTGGCTGAAAAACAACACTATTCAAAAAGTAAACTTCAGAACAAGGTTTTCATTAGTGATGCACTTACTAAAAATGTCATTGGAAATACCAATGAGAGAAAAATGCAGGTTTACACACCGCCAGGATATGATAAACACGGCGAACAGCGCTACCCGGTTATCTATCTGTTAAACAGTTTACCTTTTTCAGAAAAGAGCTACATTGATATTAAGGTATGGGATCCATGGATTGGAGGAACCAGTATGTTTCAGGAATACCCCGATTTCCCGGCCGAAGGATTCAGAGAATGGGTGGATGGTTTGATTGAAAGTGGTGTCATTGAACCCATGATCATTGTAATGCCAAATACAGCAAATGAAATGTATGGCTTTTGTTTTTATACCAACTCTATTTTAAATGGAAATTTCGAGGACTTTATCGTGGAAGATTTGGTGAGCTATGTGGATAGCAACTACAGAACAATTACGGGCAGTGGAGGCAGGGCCGTTGTCGGTAATTCACAGGGCGGCTATGCGGCGATCAAGTTAGGTATGCTTCACCCCGATAAATTTGGTGTAGTGGCCAGTCACTCCGGATTATTGTATCTGGATGGCATGTTGAGTTTGGGAGAGGTTGTCGTGGCAGAGAATCCCGATGGATTTATGGGCCCCGATCCGGATAAATTTCTCACCAGTGCAGGTTATGCCATGAGTTCGGCCTGGTCACCCAACCTAAGCAATCCCCCATTTTTAGTTGATCTCCCATTTGAATACCCTTCAGGTGACGTGATTGAAGAAGTTAGACTAAGATGGTTAGAGCACGACGTT
>CAJQNF010000106.1 GCA_905479625.1 uncultured Flavobacteriaceae bacterium
AAATGGGGGTAGCTGAATTCGGAGAGGAATTGATGAATCAGCGCTTTCAGACATCCGCCGTAAGGCTCTTAAAAAACATTTTCAGGGTTGGCCTGTTTGAAAACCCTTACCTGGATGCCGCTGTAACGGATGAAATTGTTGGAAATGCCGAGTATATGCAATCAGGTTATGAGGCCCAGTTAAAATCTGTTGTGCTGTTAAAGAATAAGGACGCGGTATTGCCATTGGACAGTAGTAAAAGTGTGTATATCCCGCAGCGCTATTTTCCTTCTAAAAGAGGTTATTTTGGCCCGCCAAGTAAGCCTGAATGGAAAGATGCCATGAACAAAGAACTGGCAGCAACTTATTATCAGATACAAGATGATCCTGCTCAGGCAGACGTAGCCTTAGTGGTGATCCATAGCCCTGATAATGGAGGGACTTCAGGGTACAGCCAGGATGACGCTACAAATGGTGCTAACGGATTTGTTCCGATAAGCCTGCAGTATGAAGATTATACGGCAACTGATGCAAGAGAGACAAGTCTTGCCGGTGATAGCAGAGAAACAGATGTGTTGAACAGGAGTTATAAGGGTAAAACGGTTTCGGTCCAAAATAAAAAAGACCTTGAGCTGATCAGAAGCACGAGAAAGCTGATGAAGGGAAAACCGGTTATCGTCATTTTGAAACTGGAAAACCCGACCGTTGTCAATGAATTTGAAGGGGATATTGATGCCTTACTGGTCAATTTTGAAGTTCAGGATCAGGCGCTGTTGGATATTATTTCAGGAAAGTTTGAGCCATCCGGTTTATTGCCGCTTCAGATGCCTGCTTCGATGCATGCAGTAGAAGTACAGTTGGAAGATGTTCCGATGGATGTTGAAGTACATACAGATACTGAAGGAAATGGGTATGAATTTGCGTTTGGCTTGAATTGGAACGGGGTGATCAATGATGCGAGAACTGAGAAATACCAACAGCCTTAAAGGGTTGAGGTTACTGAAGGTATAGAAACTCATCACCTCGGAGGTGAGGGCTTCACGTCCGATCACCTCACCTCCGATCACCTGAGTAATTTTCAATGCGGATAATCTAATTTTTTTTAGCATCTTGCATTGTCAAATATGAATAAAAAATGTTATGTAAGGAAAGACTAACCAGCCTTTTAAAGGCTAGACTGTCGGCTCCATTTAAAGTAAAGTTTTAATTAATGAAGTACCTATTTTTTATTGTGCTTTTTTTGTCTCTTCATATGTCTTTTGCCCAGCAAAAGGAGATCAACGTAAAGTGGATCGAAGAAGAAATCGAGCTTGACGGAGTGTTAAGCGAGCAATCATGGAAATCCGCTCAGGTTGCCACTGAGTTCTGGCAACACTTTCCTACAGATACGCTATTGAGTTCATCACAAACAGAAATTCAGATGCTGTTTGATGAAAAATACCTGTATGTGGGCATTAAAGTGTATTTAGAAGGAGATGATTATGTGGTTCCTTCTTTAAAGCGAGATTTTCGCGCAACTGGAAATGACAACATTTCCTTGATGTTTGATACCTATCGCGATGGGAACAATGCGTTTATGTTTGGAACAAATCCCGAAGGAGTTCAGCGGGAGGCATTGATTTCAGGGGGAGGAAACGAACGTAGAGATTTCAGGTCTACCTGGGATGTCAAATGGGAAAATATTTCTAAAGTATATGATGGATATTATATAGTTGAAATGAAGATTCCGCTAGCCTCATTTAAATTCAAGGATCAGGAAACAAGATGGAGGTTTACCTCTTACCGTTTTGATACACAGTCTAACGAGTGGAGTACCTGGGCAAATACGCCCCAGAATCAAATCATAATGAATCTGGCCTTTATGGGGCTGATGATCTTTGAAAAGCCCTTGAATAAGGTTAAAACAAAATTTGCTGTAATTCCTTATGTATCAGGGAATGTGTCACAGGAATTTGATCCTGGAAAAACAGGAACTGATTTTTCTATAGGAGGCGATGCAAAGATCCCAATAGGTAATAGTCTGAATCTTGATTTGACGATCAATCCCGATTTTTCTCAAGTTGAGGTTGATGAACTAGTGATCAATCTTACTCGTTTTGAAGCATTTCTCCCAGAGAAAAGGCAGTTCTTTATAGATAATGCAGATTTGTTTTCTGATTTTGGAAATGGTGCAGCAAATCCATTCTTTTCCAGGCGTATTGGAATTGCTAAAGATCTTGATGATAACAATATAGAAAACAGTATCATCGCAGGAGCGAGGTTGAGTGGCAAGATCAATAATAATTTGCGTATTGGCGTATTGAATATCCAAACGGCAGAAGATGCTGCCAATGAAATACCTACCAATAACAATACCGTTGTGGCCGTACAGCAAAAAGTTTTTAAACGATCGAACATAGGTTTTATTTTTGTGAACAGGCAGGTCACTAATATGGCAGATTATGTTGAGGATTCAGAAGAATACAACCGAGTTGCAGGCCTTGATTTTAATTTGCGGAGTGAAGACAATAAATGGACCGGTAAGTATTATTTGCATAAATCTTTCGCTCCTGATTCGGGAAATAAAGATATGTCTTCAGGTGGATTTGTGGAGTATAACACCAGAGATTGGAAGTTTAATTTAGGAGGAATTTATGTAGGAGATGATTTTCAATCTGACCTTGGATTCATCAGAAGAAACGATATTGTGACACTTAACCCTGCTGCAACCAGGGTGTTTTATCCCGTTGGATCAAAAATTAATACCCATACCATTGAAGTAAGAGGTTCTTCTACCTGGAGCCCTGACCTGGATTTCAAGTATACAGATGGAATGGTAGATTTTGAATATCAAATTGCCTTTAGAAATCAAAGTAAGATAGAAATGGCCATTAATCATCGCTATACTTATTTGTTAGATGATTTTGACCCTACCGGGTCTGATGACGGAGAACCATTACCTGCTTTTAGCGAATACAACTATACAAAATTTGATTTTACTTTTGAATCTGATAGCAGAAAAGACTTTTCGTTTCAGGCGCGCACAGATGTTGGAGAATTTTTTAATGGTTACCGGTATTCATTAACTAGTGATTTTAGGTATCGGGTGCAACCTTATTTTACGGCCAGTTTCAGATCGAGTCTAAATTATATAGATCTTCCAGATCCTTACCCATCAGAATCTATTTTATTTATAGGCCCTAAAGTTGAATTCACATTTACCAAGAACCTTTTCTGGTCAACGTTTATTCAGTTCAATAGCAAGGATGAAGATTTCAGCATCAACTCACGCTTACAATGGCGATTCAGACCACTTTCTGATCTGTATGTAGTGTATAATGATAATTATAAAACCAC
>CAJQNF010000107.1 GCA_905479625.1 uncultured Flavobacteriaceae bacterium
ATAATTTCATGAGCCAAATTAATATAATTTACAGCTCCTCTGCTCGTCGCATCGTAAGAAATAATACTTTCTCCGAAACTAGGCGCCTCACCCAATCTTATATTACGCTGAATAATGGTCTTAAATACCATATTGTGAAAATGCTTTTTCACTTCGGCAACCACTTGATTTGACAATCTTAAACGAGAATCATACATCGTCAGCAATAAACCTTCTATTTCAAGATCCGCGTTATGGATTTTCTGAATACTTTTAATGGTATTGAGCAACTTGCCCAGCCCTTCAAGGGCATAGTATTCGCATTGTATTGGAATAATGACGGAGTCCGCAGCAGTGAGTGCGTTCACAGTGATCAAGCCCAAAGAAGGGGCGCAATCAATAATAATATAATCATAATCATCCTTTACCTGATTAAGAGCTTGTTTTAACATTGACTCTCTTTTTTCCTTGTCAATCAGTTCGATCTCGATGGCAACCAGATCAATATGCGCAGGTATCATATCAACATTTGGTGAATTGGTCTTTACTATAGCCTCTTTAGCAGTAACAGCGTGCTCCAGCACCTGGTAGGTCCCTTTTTCGACACTTTCAACTTCAATTCCTAACCCTGAAGTGGCATTGGCCTGAGGATCGGCGTCAACCAGTAAAACTTTTTGCTCCAACACACCTAGTGCTGCAGCCAGATTCACTGTAGTTGTAGTTTTACCTACTCCCCCTTTTTGATTAGCAATCGCTATAATTTTTCCCATTCAAATATTGAATTTAAATCGCTGTAAAAATACAATTATTTATGAGCTTATGAAACGAAGTTTTTAACATAAAACACCTGCTTATCCACAAGTTTGGACAGCCTTATGCGTTCATTGTGAACCAAGGAGTTGAATATAAATTGAATACTGAAATTATAAATGCAGATGTGTACTGATAAAAGAGGGTCTATTTATTCTTTTTGCTCCTGATCATCATCTCAAGCATATCCCACATTTGTTCGGGAATCTTTTCAAGCATATTGAATTCTCCTGCGCCTTTTAACCATTCGCCTCCATCAATAGTAATAACTTCACCATTTACAAATGCAGAAAAGTCAGACATCAAATAGGCCGCAAGATTCGCCAGTTCCTGATGTACTCCCAATCTTCCGACCGGGATCTTCTTTTTCATATCGAATTCTTCTTTTAATTCACCAGGCAGCAATCTGTCCCAGGCACCTTTGGTCGGAAACGGCCCCGGTGCTATTGCATTGGTTCTTATCCCATATTTGGCCCATTCAACAGCTAAAGACCTTGTCATCGCTAAAACACCTGCCTTGGCAGTTGCAGAAGGTACAACGTAAGCCGAACCTGTCCATGCATAAGTTGTAACGATATTCAATACGGTAGCACGCTCTTGTTTGGTATCTATCCAATGCTTTCCCAAAGCCAAAGTGCAATTCTTTGATCCTTTAAGGACAATATCAATTATGGTGTCAAAGGCATTGGCAGATAACCTTTCTGTTGGGCTGATAAAATTTCCCGCAGCATTATTCACCAAACTGTCAACCTTTCCAAATTTTTCAAGTGCAGCGGCCAACATGGCTTCAACCTGTTCATAATATCTTACGTCACATTTTACCGGTAATACTTCTCCTCCAGTTTTCTCTTCAAGTTCTTTGGCAGTTGTTAACAACTTATCCATATTTCTTGAGCTGATCACTACTTTGGCTCCTAATTCAAGAAAATAGGTTGTCATCGCCTTTCCTAAACCACTGCCTCCTCCAGTAACAATAATCACTTCGTCTTTTAAAGCATTATCCCTCAACATAGGTTTGCTATAATCCATAAGTCGTAATTTTTAAGTAAAAATACACTTTTAAATTGTTAAAAACTCGTGTATTTTATTCGTTTTTTTTTCATTAACAACTTGTCAGAACTAAAAACCTTTGTATATTTGCCGGACTTTTGTAGAAAAATAGGACTATACCAATTATTAAGATATATAGAAATGAAAAGAACGTTCCAGCCATCGAATAGAAAGAAAAAAAACAAACACGGATTTCGTGAAAGAATGTCTAGTGTGAATGGAAGAAAGATCTTGGCAAGAAGAAGAGCTAAAGGAAGAGCAAAACTTTCAGTTTCATCTGTACCAGATCACAAAAAATAATATGTCTAAACATATAAATATTGAAGGTGTTACTTTAACGAGTAACACCTTTTTTTATACCCAAGAATGAACAATCGTAAACTATCTTAGATAATTAATTACTTTTCAATAAATTAGCTTAAAAAAAATTAAAAATGCCAAAGAATAATTCCATAAAAACAGTTTTAATTATAGGTTCTGGTCCAATCATTATAGGTCAGGCATGCGAATTTGATTACGCAGGTACACAAGCAATACGATCTTTAAGAGATGAAGGGATTGAAGTTATTCTGATCAATTCCAATCCGGCAACCATCATGACCGATCCACAGATGGCCGACCATGTATACTTAAAACCTTTGACAACCAAGTCGATCATTGAGATTTTAAAGAAACACAAAATTGATGCAGTACTACCTACCATGGGAGGGCAAACGGCATTAAATTTATGTATTGAAGCTGATGAAAAAGGTATTTGGGAAGATTTTGGAATAGAGCTTATCGGTGTAGATATTGATGCCATTAATATTACCGAAGATCGCGAACAATTCCGCGAATTGATGCTAAAAATTGGTATTGGAATGGCGCCACAAGCAACTGCCACTTCTTTTTTGAAAGGTAAGGAAATCGCACAGGAATTCGGGTTCCCATTAGTAATTAGAGCCTCTTATACCTTAGGTGGGGCCGGTGCTTCAATAGTTTATAAAAAAGAAGATTTTGACGAACTCCTAAGCGTAGGATTAGAAATTTCTCCTATTCACGAAGTCATGATTGATAAAGCCTTATTAGGCTGGAAAGAATATGAATTGGAACTACTTCGGGACAAAAATGATAACGTAGTTATTATTTGTACAATTGAAAATATGGATCCTATGGGGATTCATACCGGTGATTCGATTACTGTCGCTCCAGCGATGACCTTATCAGATACTACGTTTCAGCGTATGCGAGATATGGCAATTAAAATGATGCGAAGTATCGGTGATTTTGCTGGTGGTTGTAATGTTCAATTTGCAGTGAGTCCCGATGAAAAAGAAGATATCATTGCTATTGAAATAAACCCCAGGGTTTCCAGATCTTCCGCTTTAGCGTCAAAGGCAACAGGATATCCCATTGCAAAAATCGCTTCTAAATTAGCCATAGGGTATAACCTTGATGAATTAGAAAATCAAATTACAAAAACGACTTCTGCGCTATTTGAACCAACACTTGATTATGTGATTGTAAAAATTCCGCGTTGGAATTTTGATAAATTTGAAGGGGCCGATAGAACTTTAGGCCTTCAAATGAAATCAGTTGGGGAAGTGATGGGAATCGGAAGATCCTTTCAGGAAGCACTTCACAAAGCGACACAATCACTAGAAGTTAGCCGCAACGGGCTTGGCGCGGATGGAAAAGGACTGAAGGACTATAATCAAATAATCGATAAATTAGAACATGCAAGTTGGGACCGTGTTTTTATTATTTACGATGCAATTCAAATTGGAATTCCATTAAAAAGGATTCATGACATCACTAAAATAGACATGTGGTTTCTAAAACAATACGAAGAAATCCATTTGTTGGAAAAAGAGATTTCATCTTATAATAACTTAGAATCTTTACCTAAGTCATTGTTATTAGATGCCAAACAAAAAGGTTTTGCAGATCGTCAAATTGCGCATATGATCGATTGCTGGGAAAGCGAAGTTCATGAGAAACGCAAAGAACTCAATATCAACAGGGTTTTTAAATTAGTAGACACCTGTGCCGCGGAGTTTCAGGCTCAAACTCCTTATTACTACTCGACTTTTGAAAGCGACATGATCGTTGACGGTAAAGCTTATTCTGAAAATGAAAGTGAAGTAAGTGATCGAAAAAAAATAGTTGTATTGGGCTCAGGACCTAACCGTATAGGTCAGGGAATTGAATTTGATTATTGCTGTGTTCACGGCGTGCTGGCTGCCAAAGAATGTGGCTATGAAACCATCATGATCAATTGTAATCCAGAAACTGTTTCTACAGATTTTGATATTGCTGATAAACTTTATTTCGAACCTGTGTTCTGGGAGCATATCTGGGATATTATCCAGTTAGAGAAACCTGAAGGTGTCATCGTTCAGCTTGGAGGCCAAACGGCTTTAAAGTTGGCCGAAAAATTGAGTAAACATGGGGTAAAGATCATAGGTACGAGTTTTGAAGCGTTAGATCTTGCTGAAGACAGGGGTCATTTTTCAGAATTACTGACTAAATTAGATATTCCGTTTCCAAGATTTGGAACCGCTACTTCCGCTGAAGAAGCAGACGCCATTGCTGACCAACTAGACTTCCCTATACTTGTAAGACCAAGTTATGTGCTTGGTGGTCAAGGAATGAAAATTGTGATCAACAAAGAAGATCTGGAAAGTCATGTTATTGACATTCTTAGAAAGATTCCTAACAATGTGCTTTTACTTGACCATTATCTGGATGGCGCCATAGAGGCTGAAGCCGATGCAATATGCGATGGTGAGAACGTCTACATTATTGGCATCATGGAACATATTGAACCTTGTGGAGTGCACTCTGGGGATTCCAATGCGACCTTGCCTCCTTTTAATTTAGGTGAATTTGTGATGCAGCAGATCAAGGACCATACTAAAAAAATTGCCTTGGCACTGGAGACCAAAGGGCTGATCAATATTCAATTCGCTGTAAAAGAGGATATCGTATATATCATTGAGGCCAATCCAAGAGCATCTCGTACCGTACCTTTCATTTCTAAAGCTTATAATGAGCCTTATGTGAATTATGCGACTAAGGTGATGTTAGGCGTGAATAAGGTAACTGACTTTGATTTCAATCCAAAACTTGAAGGTTATGCCATCAAGCAACCCGTATTTTCATTCAATAAATTTCCAAATGTCAATAAAAATCTTGGACCGGAAATGAAATCAACCGGAGAAAGTATTTTGTTTATTGATAGCTTGAAGGATGATGAATTTTACGAGCTCTATTCAAGAAGAAAAATGTATTTAAGTAAATAACTTAAATCTGTTATAAATGAAAAGGCCCGAAAGTTTTACTTTCGGGCCTTTATTTGTTGCTATTTTTTAGAAAAAACAAACTACACCGCTAGATACATCATAAACAGCACCTATGATCATGATGTTCCCATTTTCTTCCATTTCTGCTAAAATCGGACTCTCATCTCGAATTCTTTCAATGGATAATTCAATGTTTTTTAACGCGACTTCCTCTATAGTTTTTGGGTCAGGATCTCCTTTCATCACACTTTTAACTGCTGGTTGTATCTTACTCAACAAATGAGTAATATTACCTAATTCAACCCCATTACAGGCTGCTGTTACTGCACCGCATTTTGTATGACCCAATACCACGATCACTTTGGATCCGGCAACTTTACAAGAATACTCCAATGAACCTAAAACATCCCGATTCACGATATTCCCTGCGACTCTCACATTAAAAACATCTCCAATGCCCTGGTCAAAAACAAGTTCAGCCGGAACTCTTGAATCTATGCAACTAAGTAAAGCTGCAAATGGAAATTGTCCTGTACTTGTTTGATCCATTTGCAGTAAAAGATCCCTTTTTGCCTTTTTCCTGTCAACAAAACGCTTATTTCCTTCTTTCAGCCTATCAATAGCCGCTTGAGGACTCATATTTTCTTGTAATTCTTTTGTAAAAGTTTTCATAAAATAAAGTTTCAATAAAAATAAGCATTTTTTTGTTTAGTCAGGGGCTCACTTAAGTGACCCCCTCACTTAAGTCAGCCCCTTATTTAAGTGACCCCTTGACTGTCGGTGATTTTTATCCCTGAAATGAAAACATGTATAGAGCGAAAAAACTTATATTTGCTGAAAAAATTGACTCATGAATTATATTTTATTTGATGGTGAATACAGGGATAATTTACTTCCCCTCACCTATACAAAACCTGTAGCCGATCTTAGAATAGGCATACTGACCATCAGAGAAAAGTGGGAGAAATACTTAGGCTTTACAACTACTACAATTACAGAGGAATACCTGTCAGAAAAGTTCCCGATGGTTGAAATGGAGCAAAATATTATGATCAATGCTTCTGTACTTCCTACCCCTGGTCTAGTGGCCATGATCAATGAGCTAAAAGCTTCGGAAGCCATTTACAAATCTGGTGAGCTTATTGCTTTTTTTTCAAAAGAGAACCAGGAAATAGATTTTGAGACATTTCATAAATATGAATATGCAGAGGACCTGATACAAATCAAACATTCCTGGGACCTTTTTTCCTTTAATGGAGAGGCGTTGGAATCTGATTTTGATCTTATCACTGAAGGAAGAGAGTCAGCTAATATTCCAGACACGGTGCATTGTATGAACAAGGATCGTATTTTTTTAGAAGAAGATGTAGAGATTGAAATTGGCGTTTTAAATGCCAACAAAGGTGCTATATATATCGGCAAACATGCACAGGTAATGGAAGGTAGCATGATCAGAGGCCCATTTGCTATGGGCGAACATTCGGTAGTGAAAATGGGTACGAAAGTATACGGGCCAACAACACTAGGACCAAAATGTAAAATTGGAGGCGAGGTCAATAATGCAATTTTTTCAGGTTTTTGTAGTAAGGGTCATGATGGGTACCTGGGAAATGCCGTCATCGGTGAATGGTGTAATATAGGAGCCGACAGTAACAATTCAAACCTCAAGAACAATTATGCCAATGTAAAAATCTGGGAATATTCGGCAGAAAGATTTGTAGATACCGGATTGCAATTTTGCGGATTGATCATGGGTGACCATTCCAAATGCGGTATCAATACTATGTTTAATACAGGTACGGTTATAGGAGTCAGTGCAAATATTTACGGAAGTAATTTTCCTCGAAATTTCATCCCTTCATTCTCTTGGGGCGGAGCCGCAGGACTTACAACCTATGCATTGTCTAAAGCATTTGAAACGGCTGAATTAGTGATCGATAGAAAACATGAAGATTTTACAGAAGAAGATAAAAAGATCATGAAACATATTTTTGACGTCAGTTCAAAATACAGAGCCAAATAGAGCATGAAACGAATTGTTGTACTTACCGGAGCGGGTATGAGCGCTGAAAGCGGGATCAATACTTTCAGAGATGCAGATGGCTTGTGGGAAGGTCATGATGTTATGGAAGTGGCATCGCCACAGGGTTGGAATAGTAACCAAAACCTAGTATTGGATTTTTATAACCAACGAAGAAGAAAACTTCTTGAAGTCACCCCTAACAAAGGTCATGAATTACTCGCCGGTTTAGAACAGACGCATCAAGTTCATATTATCACTCAAAATGTAGACGACCTTCACGAAAGGGCGGGCAGCAATAATGTCTTGCACCTTCATGGTGAATTATTAAAGGTGAGAAGTACACAACATGAACATTTGGTATACCAATGGGAAAAAGACCTGATTCATGGAGACCTTTGTGAATCAGGAAGTCAATTAAGACCTCATATCGTTTGGTTCGGAGAGGCTGTTCCTTTATTGGAAAAAGCAATTGAGATTACCGCTTCTGCGGATGTATTATTAATTATTGGCACTTCAATGCAAGTATATCCCGCTGCCAGTTTGATCAATTATATAGATGGTGTCACACCGGTTTATTTTATAGACCCTAAACCATCCATAAGCTCACAAGATTTCAATAATTTGACCATTATTCAGGAAAAGGCAGTAAAAGGAATGGAACAGTTTATTGAATTAATCAACTGATATCTAAGGAACCAGCATCTTAAAAATAGCTTCGTATAGTTTACCATCTGAGACGACGCTTCCTTTTTGAATCAAATCAAATATATCATCATTTCGTTCCTTATTATAGGCTTTTTTACCCTTTAAGTATTCAATACGTGGATCTTTGGAATTATCGAGTAGCCATTCAAAGTCATTTGACTCTAATAAATTGATTCCTTCTTTATTGACTTTAACAACAATTCGCTCTATCGTATCCTGATCACATTTGAAAAGATTGAAAGAATCCGGTGAAAAATGCTCCAAATAATTCGCTTTGTCAAGC
>CAJQNF010000108.1 GCA_905479625.1 uncultured Flavobacteriaceae bacterium
AGAATTAGGCGTACCTGTTTTAATTCATGCTGCTGATCCCAAATCATTTTGGGATGACTTTGACGGCGATAATGAGAGATGGCTTGAATTAAAAACGCATCCAAGGAGGAAAAGAAGTGAATCAGATCCTGCCTCATGGGAACAGATCATTAGTGAACAACATCACATGTTTAAAAAACATCCTAAAACAATTTTTATTAATGCCCATATGGGATGGTATGCGAATAACCTTGGGAAGCTCAGTGAATTAATGGATGAAATGCCAAATATGAATGTTGAGATCGGGGCGATCATTGCCGAATTAGGAAGACAGCCAAGGTTTGCTAAAAAGTTTTTTGAAAAATATCAAGATAGGATACTTTTTGGCAAGGACAGTTGGAAGCCGGAAGAGTTCCCAACTTATTTCAGAGTACTCGAGACAGATGATGAATATTTTCCTTACCATAAGAAGTACCATGCGTTTTGGGCCATGTATGGTCTGGACCTTTCAGATGAAGTGCTAAAGAAAGTGTATTATAAAAATGCGCTACGAATTGTACCAGGACTGGATAGTAGTCTGTTTCCTGAATAAACTTAAATTTTATTTATTCGGATCACCTTCATCGCTTAGTTCGAGTGAATCAGATTTGCGCTCTTCAAGAATTTCATCCACAAACTTGCTGATCTCTTCATTGAGCTCGTCCTGGGCGCTCATGTTGTTGATTTTAAGGTTTAGCGCAGAATAGGCATCAATTACATTATTATTTTCCCGGGAAACCAAAGCTTCAGTAATCGTTGGGATAGTTGACATATCGGCTAGGCGCAGTGTCTCACTATACAAGACATTCAGTCGTATTTTTACTTCCGGAACATCAAGTTTTTCTATACGAATGGAATCTCTGAGTTGCATGGCAAGCTCTGACAGTTCCACACTGTTCAAAAGCGCTTCACTCATTGATATTTCCTGATACTGATTGATCAATTCATCAAATTTTTGGTACTCGGGCCATGATGAGATCAATTCTTCAGATTTGGAATTAAGCCTGGAAATAGGCTTTTCCGATTTGATCATGTGGGCTTCTATGAGGCTTGTAGCCTTTTCTTGCTCAGCTTTTTGCTCTTTGTCCTTACAAGAAGTTAGGAAAAGGATTAGCATAGTAAATGCGACAAAAATCTTGGGCATAGGAATTGTTTTGAGGTTCCAAAAATAAGCAATAATATCAAATGGCATCATACCAAATCAATAGTTTTTCTGTAAGAGAACTCCTATCTTTGGCGCAGTATTTAAAATTTAAAAGATGGATTCAAAAATTCTAATTATAGGTTCAAGCGGGCAAATAGGAACAGAGCTGGTTCTAAAACTCAGAGAGATCTATGGCAATGAGAATGTAGTAGCTTCTGATATCCGTAAAGGGAATTATGAGGTAATGGAATCCGGACCATTTGAATTTCTAGATATTACAAATAAAAACGATATTAAAGAGGTGTTGGAAAAGCATCAGATAAAAGAAGTTTATTTGATGGTTGCGATACTATCAGTGATCGCCGAAGAGAATCCACAAATGGCATGGGAGTTGAATATGAATTCACTTTTCAACATTCTGGATCTGGCCAAAAATGGAACAATAGAAAAGGTATTTTGGCCCAGTTCCATAGCTGTTTTTGGTCCTGACACGCCAAAAAATAATACGCCACAGGATACCATCATAAAACCATCTACTGTTTACGGTATCAGTAAGCTTGCAGGAGAAAACTGGTGTGCCTATTACAGTCGAAAATACGGAGTGGACGTTAGAAGTATTCGTTACCCTGGATTGATCAGTTATAAAACAACTCCAGGAGGTGGAACTACAGATTATGCGGTGGAGATTTTTTATGAAGCAATCAAAAGAAAGTCTTATACCTGTTTTCTGGATGAAGACACGGTACTTCCGATGATGTATATGGATGATGCTATCAATGCGACTATAGGGGTTATGCAGGCACCCAGGATGAGTTCTTATATTTCCTACAACTTAGGCGCTTTTAGTTTTTCACCTAAAGAACTGGCTAATGCCATTCAGAAACAAATTCCGGAATTTACGATAAATTATAAACCCGACTCGCGTCAGGAAATAGCCAAAACCTGGCCTAGAAGTGTAGATGATTCTAAGGCAAGAAATGACTGGGGTTGGGAGGCGAAAACAGACCTTGATCAGATGGTTATCACTATGTTACAGGGGTTACATTATACTATCTAGTTAGTTTCTATTTTTGTTACGTCTAAATGGACTCAAACAGGAGATAAAATGAAAAATATTTTAGAGAAAAGTTTACAAATAGCACATAGTTATACTGATTATAAGAAAATGGTGCTGGAATTGCTTAAAGAAGGCAGATCAACTGGTATAAATCAAAATGAGGATTTATTTCATTTTACCAAGTTGAACAATCAAAGAATGAAACGTCTTGATAAGCAGACAAAACTGAATGAAGAGTCCCTTACCAAAACGCAAAAAATAAATAAAGATTTTACCTGGTTAGTGCTTACAGAAAGCTGGTGTGGAGACGCTGCTCAAACCCTTCCGGTGATCAACAAATTTGCTGAAGCCAATAAAAAGATTGATTTAAAGGTGGTATTGAGAGATGAGAATGAAGAATTAATGAATCAGTTTCTAACTAACGGCAACAAGGCAATACCCAAACTTATTGTTGTAGATAATCATTCAAAGGAGGTCGTAGGGTCCTGGGGTCCAAGATCTGCCAAAGCAGCAAAAATGGTGATAGATTATAAGGAAAAACACGGAAAGATTGATGCCAAGTTGAAAACAGATCTTCAGAACTGGTATAATGAAGATAAGGGTTTGAATATTGAAATGGAAATGGTGGACCTTATAGACGAGCTAATTCTTTAATATGATAGTATCATACGAGGAATTATCACCCGAAGCAAAAATTTTTATTTATCCGGCAAGCAGGAAATTTTTTCCGCTTGAATTACCTGAAATAAAGGGAGAACTAAGTAAGTTTTGTCAAGAACTAGACGGAATTGATATTTGCTTTCAACTTAAATACGATAGATTTATTGTTTTTATTATTTCTGATGAAACGCGTTTAAATCTGGAGCAGCATAATTTGCTGGTTAATTTTGTGCAGGAGCTTGAGAAGCGTTATGATCTCGTTTTACTGGACAAAGTGAACGTGTGTTTTAAGCAAGGACAATATGTCCAAATGAAGGAGATTCCGGATTTCAAAGTACTGATTAAGAATAAAGGTGTGTCAAAGAAAACCATAGTATTTGATCATATGATCAATACAAAAAATGAATATGAAGATTCGTGGGAAGTTCCAGCAGGTGAAAGTTGGTTATCACATTTCTTCTAAGAGTTAAGCTTGTCGATAAAAGCCTCTGGGCTTATCGCTGTTGACAAATCAAAAGTTCCGCTTTTTGTTCTTCGAAGTGATGACAGATGTCCGCCACTTTGTAGTTCTATTCCAAAATCATTGGCAATTGACCTGATATAAGTACCCTTGCTGCATACAATTCTAAAATTCACTTGAGGCAATTCAAATTTTGTGATTTCAAAATCTAGAATATGTACTTCCCTTGATTTGATTTCTGTCTGCTCTCCCTTGCGGGCCAATTCATACAACCTTACCCCGTCTTTTTTAAGGGCAGAATATATGGGTGGTTTTTGTTGGATCAGGCCTTTAAAAGATTCAGTTGCATGAAGAACGAGCTCTTCCGTGATATGTTCTGTTGGGAAAGATTGGTCGACCTCAGTTTCTAAATCAAAAGAGGGCGTTGTTGCCCCGAGTATTATGGTGCCTGTGTACTCTTTGTTTTCAGCCTGAAACTCATTGATCTTTTTGGTCATTTTTCCTGTGCATAGGATTAATAAACCAGTAGCCAAAGGATCTAGCGTTCCTGCATGACCTACCTTTATCTTTTTTAGATTAAACTTTTGTCGAATGGCCCAGCGTATTTTATTGACCACCTGAAAAGAAGTCCAGTTCAAGGGCTTGTCAATAATAAGAACCTTTCCGTTTAAAAAATCTTCAACTTCCATTACATGTAAAAATAGGCGTAAGCGATAGCAATAATTCCTACGATAAAACAATAGACTGAGAAATAGTAGAGCTTACTATTTTTTACCAAGCTGATCATCCAATTACAGGCTACTAGTCCTGCAATAAATGCTGCTATAAATCCAGCCGCCATTACGCCGAAATTTTCGTCACTAAAATTGATATGACCTCCCATAAAATCTTTGGCAACTTTTCCTAAAATTAAAGGAACTACCATTAAAAATGAAAAGCGAGCAGCTTTGCTTCTATCCACCCCAAGCAGCACCGAGGTTGAAATTGTTGCCCCTGAACGTGAAATTCCTGGTAACATTGCAATTGCCTGAGAGATACCAATCACAAAGGCGTTAAGGTTTGAAACATTCTTGTTGGTATTTTTGGCTTTGTCCGCTAGAAACAGCAATAATCCGGTGATGAGCAGCATGAATCCAACGAGTAATACATTTCCATTAAAAAAAGCTTCTAATTCTTCCTCAAACATCAAACCGATTACTGTTGCAGGGATCATCGAAATAATAATTTTGACAGAGAACAGAAACTCTTCATTCTTTTTGAATTGAAAGAGCCCTTTTATGATTTCTAAAACGTCCTTTCTGAATATGACCAAAGTACTAAGTGCCGTAGCAAAATGTAAAACAACGGTAAAAGTGAGACTTTCTTTAGGGACAGAATTGTCGCCGAATATAACCTTGGCCAATTCCAAATGACCGCTTGATGACACTGGTAAAAATTCGGTAAGACCTTGGACAATTCCCAGGATAATTGCTTCTAAGTAGTTCATGAATGTAGGGTGTCAATAAGAGTTAACATTCTTATTTATTGTTCTTTGCCTGGATTGGCCATAATGGCATAAACTTCGATGGCTAAACCAATAAGGACTATGGTTGGCGCTAACCTGATTCTTCTAAAGTTATAGATCTCTTCATTAAATATATTGGGATCATCACTTCCTCCACCTATCATAAGCGCAAATCCAATTAAAATAACTGCTGCACCGACAATCATGATAAGGTAATTTTTTTTCCCAAAAAGGAACTCACCCTGAACTTTATGTTGATTTTTATTTTTCTTTGCCATATTAATAGTATAATTCGTCAGTTCTTAAGTTTAAAAATCTTTGTGTTGCTAAAAAGGTACTTATCCAGGTAAGGAGAACTCCCAATCCAAATATAATTCCAAACAAACTGGCCATTTCTATTCTATTGTCAATCATTCCGAATTCGGGGAAAGTCGCATTCATATAATACAAGAGAAGCGCTAATTCCATGATGGCAAGAGCGGCTCCTATCATCCCTAATTTAACGCTGTTCCAGATAAAAGGTTTCCTTATAAATCTTTTTGTGGCTCCAACCATTTGCATGGTTTTTATAGTAAACCTTTTGGAATATACGGAGAGCCTTATGGAACTATTGATAAGTACAACTACCACCAAAGTAGCAAGTCCGCAAAATACGAGTATGAATAAACTGATTCTACGTACATTTTTTGTGAGAAGGTCAATCAATGGTTTATCATAAGAAACAGACGAAACAAATTGATTCGTTGTATAGATTCCTTCGATTTCTTCCATTTTTTCCGGGGAAACGAATTCGGCTTTTACATAAATATCAATGGAATTTTCAAGAGGATTGTAACCCAGAAAATCCATAAAATCTTCACCATTCTCTTTTTTGTAAATCTCTGCGGCATCTTCCTTAGAAATGAATTGTGTGCTTTTTGTAAAACTTTGCTCGTCAATAGAGACCTGAAGATTTAATATCTGGTCACGTTTCACATCGTTTTTAAGGTATAAAGTGATCGCTGCGCTTTCTTTGAAGTAGTTAGATACTTTTTTTGTATTCAATACAAGTAGCCCCAAGATTCCTAATAAAAAAAGCACCAAAGAAATACTGATCACTACCGATATATAGGAAGATCTCAGCCTTCTTTTTTGGTATTTTTCAAAGGATTTACTCATAAAATTTCTAAGCTTTTAGCGAATTGCAAGGTAATTATTTCTGTATAAAGGGCAAATAAAAATTCGCCGGTTAATTCTTTATTTTTCAATCTCCTGGCATAATTCTATCAGGACTCCGTTACTGCTCTTTGGGTGAAGAAATGCAATAAGCTTGTTGTCGGCACCTTTTTTAGGCTCTTCATGTATCATTGTGAAGCCTTCTTTTTTTAATCTTTGGATTTCCTTGTAAATATTGTCCACCTCAAAAGCGATATGATGGATGCCCTCTCCCTTTTTATCGATAAACTTCGAAATAGGGTTTTCCTTTACTATTCCTTGTAGTAATTCAATTTTATTAGGTCCTACTTGAAAAAAAGAAGTTGAAACACCTTCGCTCTCGACTATTTCAGTTTTATAAGGTTCCTTCCCGAATAGACTTGTGAAAAGTAAATTGGATGTTTGAAGGTTTTTGACAGCGATACCTATATGTTCTATTTTTTTCATCTGAAGATCTTTGGTCTCAAAAATAAAGATTTTATACTAATTGCGTTTTGATGCTCCATTAATTCGAATAATACTATTTTTGTACCCATGGAAACAAACAGACAGAAAAAAATTGCAGGGGTGATCCAAAAAGATTTAGTGGATATCCTTCAGGGAGCAGCAAGGGATGGAATGAAAGGCGTGGTTATCTCGGTAACCAAGGTGCATGTTACTACTGATTTGGGACAGGCAAAGGCTCACTTGAGTATTTTTCCATCGGATAAAAAGGATGAGATCATGGAGGGAATAAAAGCCAATACGGTTATGATCAGACATGCCCTCGCACTGAGAACTAAAAATCAATTGAGAAGAATGCCTGAATTAATGTTTTACGTTGATGATTCTCTTGATTATATCGAAGATATTGATAAGGCACTAAAGGGAGAAGATGATCCCATCAAAAATGCTCAAAAATCTCCTAAAAAGAAAAACTGAAAGGATTGAATTTTCCCTTGTACATAGCTAAGCGCTACTTAGGTTCGAAAAGCAGTAATAATGCGATAAATATTATTACACTGATCGCGACTCTGGGGGTAATCGTAAGCACCATAGCCTTATTTATTGTGCTTTCAGTCTTCTCTGGTCTAAAAGATTTTAGCCTTAGTTTTATTAGAACAGCCGATCCAGATCTCAAGATCACCGCAGTTAAGGGGAAGTCATTTCTCTTTGACGAAAGTATGGAAAAGGTTTTGTTATTAGAAAAAATAGCAGCTTATACTAAAGTTGTTGAGGAGCGGGTGTTCTTAAGTTATGGTGAAAAGTCACATGTTGCGAGTATAAAGGGAGTTGATTCAAATTATTTATTGGTAAATCGACTGGATACAGCTGTTTATTTCGGGAATTGGGTAAACTATGATGCGAAATATACTGTGGTTGTGGGAAGTGCCATTTCGACGGCTCTATCTGTCGGATCCTATGATTTTCTGGAGTCACTAAAGATTTATGTTCCCAAACCAGGCAAGGGTTATATTACCAATCCTAAAACTGCTTTTAATCAGATCGGTGCTCAAACTATCGGAATATACCGACTGACCGATGATATTGACAAAAAATATGTTTACAGTAATTTAAGTCTTGCTCAGGATCTTTTGAATTACAAGCCCAATCAAATTAGTGCTATAGAATTAAAGCTTCAAGAAGGTACTTCTGCAAAGGATGTTCAGGATGACTTAAAAGAAATTTTAGGTAATGATTTTGAGGTAAAAACAAGGCAACAGCTGAACTCCGTTTTTTATAAGATGCTCAATACAGAAAACCTGGTTTCTTATCTGGTGTTTACTTTGATTCTGATGATAGCATTGTTCAATGTTATTGGTGCCATAGTAATGATGATCATTGACAAAAGAGAAAATTTAAAAACATTATTTCATTTAGGTTCATCCGTCAGGGATATTCGAAAGATTTTTGTTTTTCAAGGTTTTTTATTGACAATTTTTGGGTTATTCGTTGGATTGCTTCTGGCGATCCCTTTTGTGCTGCTGCAAAAGAAATATGGCTTTATCATGATCACTCAGTCGTTAGCTTATCCGGTTGAATTCAGATTCATCAATGTAGCTGTTGTTGTTTTTACAATTGTAATCCTGGGTTATCTGGCTGCAAAAATTGCCAGCGGCAGA
>CAJQNF010000109.1 GCA_905479625.1 uncultured Flavobacteriaceae bacterium
GGTAAGTCCGCTTTTTAAACCAACCTGACCCCAGATCGTCACCTCATCCTCAATAATATTGCAACCTGCAATGCCAACCTGCGATGCGATGAGGCATTTTTTACCGATGATGGTATCATGAGCTATTTGCACCTGGTTATCGATTTTTGTTCCCCAGCCAATTGTAGTATCTCCTGTAACACCTTTATCAATAGTACAAGCCGCTCCGATTTCTACGTGATCTTCAATTATTACACGACCTACTGAATTTAATTTATCAAAACCATGCGGTCTTTTCTGAAAATAAAACCCATCCGAACCTAAAACAGTCCCGGCATGAATAACTACATTATTTCCAATGACACAATGATCATATATGGTCACATTTGGATGAATCAGACAGTTATTTCCAATTTTTACATGATTACCAATAAATACATTGGGTTGAATGATGGTCCCTTCTCCAATAGAAGCTGTAGAGGACATGATTTCGGTGGCCGCTCTAAAAGGTTTAAAATGATTTGATATCCTGTTAAAATCAGTAAACGGATCGTTTGAGATCAACAATGCCTTGCCTTCAGGACAATCAACTTCTTTATTGATTAGAATGACTGTTGCCGCTGATTCCAGGGCTTTAGAATAATATTTAGGATGGTCTACAAAAACAATATCTCCAGGTTCAACAACATGAATTTCATTCATGCCTTTGACAGGAAAATTGTTGTCACCCACAAAAGTAACGTCTATAATACCAGCAATTTCTTGTAAACTATACGTTCGTGAAAACTTCATATGAACTATTCTTTCACTCGTTCTATATAAGATCCTTTTTCAGTATCAATTTTAATTTTGTCACCTTCGTTGATAAATAAAGGAACATTTACCTTAGCTCCAGTTTCCATGGTCGCCGGTTTTGTAGCATTTGTAGCCGTATTTCCTTTAATACCAGGCTCCGTGTGAGAAACTTCCAGATATACATGAGCTGGCATCTCTACAGATAAAGGTAATTCATCCGAAGTTCTAATGATAATCGTTACAATCTCTCCTTCTTTTAATAATTCCGGGGTATCTAAAGCTTGTCTTTCCAAGGCAATTTGATTATAATCGTCCGTATTCATAAAATGATACATATCACCTTCCGGATACAAGTATTGGTATTTTCTTGTTTCTACCCTTACTTCCTCAACTTTATTTCCTGCAGAAAAAGTATTATCCAACACTTTTCCTGTAGTAAGACTTCTTAGTTTGGTTCTGACAAAAGCTGGTCCTTTTCCTGGCTTAACATGCATAAATTCAATAATCTTATAGGTATCGTTATTGAATTCAATACAAAGTCCTTTTTTAATATCTGATGTGTTTCCCATTTATAAATTTCTTAATAATTACTTGTATATCCTTTCATTATACCTCTTTGTGAATTGTTGATAAAGGTCAGAACCTCATCTCTTTCAGGGCTTGCGTCAAGTTCTGCTTCCAAAATACGGGCAGCCTGAGTTGTATTGTTATTTTGTTGGAAAAGTATGCGGTAAATATTCTGAATCTCGTTAATCTTATCGGAAGTAAAACCTCGTCGTCTTAATCCAATCGAGTTAATACCTACATACGAAAGCGGTTCTTTTGCGGCTTTCACAAATGGCGGAACATCCTTACGGACCAATGATCCTCCTGAGATCATCGCATGCTTTCCAATATGAATAAACTGATGAATCCCTGCCAAACCACCAATAATTGCATATTCGCCAATCTTTACATGTCCGGCCAACGTCACTCCATTAACGATAATCACATTATCACTAATCACACAATCATGCGCGACATGTGCAGTGGCCATGATCAAACAATTATCACCAATTTCCGTTTTACCATAAGCGCTGGTGCCACGATTTACAGTAGCACATTCTCTTATGGTTACATTATCTCCAATAACCGTAAGTGAATCCTCCCCTTCGAATTTTAGATCCTGTGGGATCGCCGATATAACGGCTCCAGGGAAAATCCGACAATTCTTACCGATTCGGGCTCCTTCCATAATGGTAACATTAGATCCGATCCAGGTACCTGAACCAATCTTAACATCATTGTGTATTGTTGAAAATGGTTCGATCACAACATTGGTAGCAATCTTTGCACCAGGATGAATATAAGCTAATGGTTGATTCATAAGTTTTTTATTTATTTTTCTCCGGGTTCTTAACGATCTGCGCCATTAATTCTGCCTCGACCACTAGTTTATTATTTGCATATCCGTAAGCCTGCATATGGCAAATTCCTCTTCGAATTGGCCCCATCAGTTCCGCTTTAAAAATGAGCGTATCTCCGGGCAATACTTTCTGTTTAAATTTTACATTATTCATTTTCATGAAGTAGGTCAGGTAATTTTCCGGATCTGGCACCGTACTCAGCACCAATACGCCACCGCATTGTGCCATGGCTTCAACCTGCAAAACTCCCGGCATAACTGGAGCACCAGGGAAATGACCAACAAAAAATGACTCATTCATCGTCACGTTTTTCATTCCCACCACATGTTGATCCGAAAGCTCAATAATACGGTCTATCAATAAAAACGGAGGCCTGTGAGGCAATATTTTCATAATAGCATGAATATCCATCAGCGGAGGCTTATTCAAATCATATTGAGGCACTTTGTTCCGTTTCTCTATCTTGATCAATTTCATCATTTTTTTGGCAAACTGTGTATTGATCTTATGACCTGGTTTGGTCGCAATTACTTTACCTTGAATCTTGGTTCCGATCAAGGCAAGGTCACCAATCACATCCAAAAGTTTATGCCTTGCAGCTTCATTTGCCCAATGAAGATTTAGATTATCAAGAATACCGTTAGGTTTTACTTTAACAGAATCTTTCTTAAATGCTTTACTTAGTTTTTGCATTGTCTTTTCAGACAAAGGCTTATCCACATATACAATTGCATTATTGAGATCGCCACCTTTGATCAGGTTATTATCCAACAACATTTCAATCTCATGAAGAAAACTAAAAGTTCTTGCATCTGCAATTTCCTTTTTAAAATCACTGAGCTTATCTAAAGTTGCATTCTGGGTACCAAGGATCTTGGTACCAAAATCCACCATGGTGGTAATCTCATATTTATCAGAAGGCATGATCATAATCTCGCTTCCTGTTTCTTCATCTTTAAAAGAAATAATATCTTTTACCTCATAAATATCTCTATCCGCATCTTGCTCTACGATCTCTGCTTTTTCAAGTATTTCTACAAAATATTTTGATGACCCATCCATGATTGGTGGCTCAGCTGCATCTATTTCAATCGTAATATTGTCTATATCCAATCCCACAACAGCAGCAAGAACATGTTCTGATGTGTTGATGACAACCCCATTCTTTTCGATATTTGTACCTCTTTGCGTATCTGTTACATGACACGCCAATGCCTCAATAGCGGGTTGGCCTTCAAGATCAGTTCTTATAAAAGTAAATCCAGTATTAACAGCGGCAGGCTTAAAGGTTAGAGAAACCTTATTTCCTGTGTGCAAGCCGATTCCTTCTATGGAAACCTCTTTCTTAATTGTTTTTTGGTTTACACTCATTATTTCATATTTTTTTGACCCATTTGTTTTTCAATCTCATCTATTCTGGATGAAAACTTAGGTAAATTTCTAAAATGTACGTAAGACTTGTTATAATCTGTATAAGGCATCGCAGGACTCCCTTGGACGATCTCATTGTCACTTATTGACTTCCCAATTCCCGACTGCGCCTGAATCCGAACGTTATTACCAATAGTAATATGTCCTACAATACCAACCTGACCACCAATCTTACAATCCTTACCAATTTTTGTAGACCCGGCAATTCCGGTTTGAGCTGCAATTACTGTGTTCTCACCAATTTCTACATTATGTGCCACATGTATTTGATTATCCAATTTTACACCTTTTCTAATAATGGTCGATCCAAGTGTTGCTCGATCAATGGTTGTTCCCGAACCAATATCAACACTATCCTCAATAATTACATTTCCAATCTGCGGAATTTTACTATAGCCTCCATTTTTATCCGGGGCAAACCCAAAACCATCACTTCCAATAATACAGCCTGAATGGATAACACAGTCACTTCCTATTTCTATATCAGAATAAATCTTGGCTCCTGAAAATATAGTCGTGTTATCACCGATAACAACGTTATTGCCAATAAAGACATTTGGATAAATTTTTACATTGTGACCAAGTTGTACATTTTCGCTTAAATAGCTAAAAGCCCCTAGGTACAAATCATTTCCATACTTGGCGGTTTCATTTATAAAAACAGGTTGCTCGATCCCCGATCTATGCAATTGAATATTGTTATAGTATTCCAAGAGTGTAGTAAAGGCCATATAAGGATCTTCCACCTTGACCATTGTAAGGGATACTTCTTTCTCTGGAATAAAATTCACACCCACAATTACAACTGAAGCATCAGTTGTATATAGCCATGAGTTATACTTTGGATTGGATAAAAAAGTAAGCGACCCCTTCTCACCTTCTTCTATTTTTGAAAGTTTGGAAACTACTTCGTTAGGGTTTCCATAAACTTCCCCTTGAAGGATCTCTGAGATTTGTTTGGCTGTGAATTTCAATCGTTACGTTTTAATGTTCGTGTTGATGATTGCAAAAATACTAAAATTTAGCAATCCACAGGGATTATAGCAATTTCTTTGGATAGCACAGGTAATACTTTCGCACAGTCATAGACAAGGCTTGAATGCTGGCACTGTCTGATGCATTGATAATATCTTTTTGATCACCATTTTTATAAATAATGTTGATCACCTCTTTATCAGGATCATAAGCTTTATTCGCTACACTTCCATGATACACCAGAAAATCCAATTCTTTCTCAGTCACATCCAGTTTTTTCTTTACTTGTTGACGTATTTTCTCTATGTATTGCTCTTCAAAATCTTCATTTCTCATTTCTATTTTTGGGAGTCTGCGGTTAACCACCGAATCACACAGGTAAGAGAGGATTTTGTCCTTGTGATCACACCATGCCTTTAAAGCAGACATGACATCATAATCATCAAGTTTACTGAATGTATTCAAAATACTCGTGTCAAAATTTGCTTGATCAATTGTTGTTTCTAAAAAAACTTTTAAGGTGTTACTGCAGTATAGGTTTTCTCCATTTAGGCTAAGTTCTCTGGCCCTTTCAAGAATTTTAATCATTACTTTTTCTGCAACAATACCTGTTTTGTGAAGATAAACCTGCCAATACATAAAACGCCTGGCCATGATGAATTTTTCAACAGAATAAATTCCCTTAAACTCAACTACCAATTTATCATCCTTTACATTGAGCATAGTGATCAATCTTTCGACGTTTACATTTCCTTCTGCTACCCCACTGTAAAAACTATCTCTTTTAAGATAGTCCAACCTGTCCATATCGAGTTGACCGGAAATCAATTGATTCATAAATCCTCTGTGATAATCCCCTTTAAATATTTCAATGGCAAGACTTAGAGCTCCGTCAAACTCATCATTGAGCAGCTCCATAAACATAAGAGAAACTTGTTCATGTCCCACCCCTTGAATAAAACTATGTTCAAGTGCATGCGAAAATGGCCCATGTCCGATATCGTGAAGCAAAATCGCTATAGTTAAAGCTTCTTCTTCACGCTCACTTATCTCAATATTTTTGACACGTAAAATTTCAACAGCTTTTTGCATCAGAAAGGCACATCCAAGCACGTGGTGAAACCTTGTATGGTGAGCTCCAGGGTATACCAAATAAGACAATCCCATTTGTGAAATCCTCCTTAGCCTCTGAAAATAAGGGTGTTCAATAATCCTATAAATTAAAGGATTTTTAACCGCAATAAAACCGTAAATTGGATCATTAAAAAATTTGATTTTTTTCAAAATATTAACGTTGATTTTTGTACTTTTCAGGATTAATTGCTTTCCTTGCGTTACAAGATTATCAGCAAAAATAAAGGTTTAATTTAATTAATCATAGATAATAGAATTAGAATGAGTTCAGGAAAAATACTTTGGGTTGACGATGAGATCCAACTTCTAAAACCCCATATGTTATTTTTAGAGAAAAAAAATTATGAAGTTACACCTTGTACCAATGGCGCTGATGCGGTAGAAATCGTTAGTGAAGAGCAATTTGATATCATTTTTCTTGATGAAAATATGCCTGGGTTATCAGGACTGGAAACCCTTACTCTTATCAAGGAAAAACTTCCTAATTTGCCAGTGATCATGATCACAAAAAGTGAAGAAGAGTATATTATGGAGGAAGCCATAGGATCTAAGATCGCCGATTATTTGATCAAACCTGTAAATCCTAATCAAATTCTACTCAGCCTGAAAAAGAATCTTGACAATTCCAGATTGGTGTCTGAAAAAACCACTTCCAACTACCAACAAGAATTTAGAAAAATTTCACTTGACCTTGCTATGGTCAATACCTACCAGGATTGGATAGAATTATACAAAAAACTGGTCCATTGGGAAATTCAACTCGAGTCTATTTCAGATATTGGGATGACCGAGATTCTGGAGAGCCAGAAAGAAGAAGCCAATTCTCAATTTTATAAATTTATTAAGAACAATTACAGCGACTGGTTTCATGGTGATGATAAACCTGTTTTGTCTCACACCCTATTTAAAGATGTTATTGCTCCAAAAATTGAAAAAGATCCAGGCACCTTACTTGTCGTAATTGACAATCTTAGATATGATCAGCTTCGGGTACTGGAACCTATCATCAGTGAATACTACAAATCCATTGATGAAAAAGCATTTTTCAGTATACTTCCTACAGCAACCCAGTATGCACGTAATGCCATATTCTCAGGTTTAATGCCCTTGGATATGGAAAAGAAATACCCCCAATACTGGAAAAATGATACTGATGAGGGAGGCAAGAATATGTTTGAAAATGAATTTCTTACGGAACAGATCAAAAGACTCGGTCTTAAACTTAAACACGAATATTATAAAATTACTACGGTAATTAAAGGTCGTGAACTAGCTGCTAATTTTGCTAAGACGACAGATAATGATCTCACCGTAATTGTTTATAATTTTGTGGATATGTTGTCTCATTCGAGAACAGAAATGGATATGATCAAGGAATTGGCCAGTGATGACAAAGCCTACCGATCTTTAACCTTGAGCTGGTTCAAAAATTCACCACTTCTAGAGATTATTCAAAAAGCTCAGAAAATGGGCTTAAAATTGATCATCACTACCGATCACGGTACTATAAATACCTCTAAGCCTTCAAAAGTTGTGGGAGATAAAAACATCAGTTCCAATTTACGTTATAAAACTGGGAAAAGCTTAAGCTACAACGAGAAAGAAGTATATGAAGTTAGAGATCCAAAAGAGATCTTGCTTCCTGCACTGAATATCAGTAGTTCCTTTATTTTTGCCAAGGAAGACTATTTCTTTGCCTACCCCAATAACTACAACCATTTTGTTAAATATTACAAAAACACCTATCAGCATGGAGGTATTTCATTGGAAGAAATGATCATTCCATGTATCACCTATGTGCCAAAATAAATTTATTAAGTATTTAACTATAATTATTTAAGAAATTCTGTGCTGGATTTCACGACTCTCAATTTAGTTGGTAAGCGATTCAATTATACTTAATAAAGTGCCATAATTTTTCAGAATTTCATAGCCTCTAATTGGAAGAAATTTATCAATTTTGCAAGAGTAAATTTAACTGACTCATTTAAACCAGAAATTGATGAAAAAACATAATTTTAGTGCAGGTCCATGTATTCTTCCACAAGAGGTTTTAAAGAAAGCATCTGAAGCGTTGATCAACTTTAACGAGTTGGATCTTTCTCTTATTGAAATATCTCATAGAAGTGCAGATTTTGTAGCTGTTATGGAGCATGCTAAAGATTTAGCACTTGAGTTACTAGACCTAAAAGGCAAAGGTTATTCTGCCTTATTCCTTCAAGGAGGCGCAAGCCTTGAGTTCTTAATGGTTCCTTATAATTTGCTGCCTGAAGACGGAAAAGCGACTTATATTGATACAGGTACCTGGAGCTCCAAAGCCATCAAAGAAGCAAAGCTATTAGGCGATACTGAAGTGATTGCATCATCCAAAGAAAGTAACTATAATTATATTCCGAAAAATTACGAGGTGCCTTCAGATGCTACTTATGTACACTGTACCAGTAACAACACTATTTTTGGAACCCAAATGAAGGAATTTCCAAAAACTGACAAACTTTTAGTTTGTGATATGAGTTCAGATATTTTTTCACGTCAACTGGATTTTAGCCAATTCGATCTTATTTATGCAGGGGCCCAAAAGAATATGGGACCGGCCGGAACGACCTTGGTGGTCATTAAAGACGAGATTCTTGGGAAAACAGGGCGAAAAATACCCTCTATGCTGGATTATCAGGTACATATTTCTAAGGAAAGTATGTTTAACACACCTCCTGTATTTCCAGTATATGTATCCATGCTTACGCTTGAATGGTTAAAATCATTGGGAGGTATAGCAGCCGTTGAAAAAATAAATGAAACAAAGGCCAATCTTTTATACAATGAAATAGATACGAATCCATTGTTTCAGGGTGTTGCCAATAAAGAAGACCGTTCTCAGATGAATGTTACTTTCACCTTGACTGACGATAGTAAAAAGGAACAATTTGATGCCATGTGGAAAGCTGCCGGAATTAGTGGCATCAACGGTCACAGATCTGTTGGAGGTTACCGGGCAAGCATCTATAACGCCATGCCACTTGAAAGTGTACAGGTATTGGTTGATATCATGAAGGCGCTTTAACTAAATAATTAAAAAATTTAAATATAACATAATGAAGGTATTAGCAAATGACGGAATCGCAACATCTGGAGTTGTAGCGTTGGAAAATGCAGGTTTTGAAGTGATCTTAAAAACAGTAGCTCAAGAGCAGCTGACAGATTTTATAAATGAAAACAATGTTGATGTGCTTTTGGTTAGGAGTGCCACTACTGTTAGAGAACAACTTATCGATGCTTGCCCATCTTTAAAGATCATTGGTCGAGGTGGTGTTGGTATGGACAATATAGACGTTGATTATGCAAGAAATAAAGGACTTAAAGTGATCAATACGCCTGCAGCTTCTTCACATTCGGTTGCAGAATTGGTTTTTGCACATTTGTTTGGAATGGTTCGTTTTTTACATGATTCAAACCAAAACATGCCATTGGAAGGAGACTCAAAATTTAAGGAACTTAAAAAAGCCTATGCTAAAGGTGTGGAGCTAAAAGGGAAAACCTTAGGTATATTAGGATTCGGAAGAATAGGTCAGGCTACAGCCAAAGTTGGCTTAGGAGTTGGCATGAAGGTGATTGCTTATGACCCGTTTATTGATGCGGCAAATATCCAATTGGATTTCTTTGACGGACAACAAGTTAATTTTGCCATAGACACTATTTCAAAAGAAGCCGTACTTGAACAAGCAGATTTCATTTCTTTGCATGTACCTGCCCAGGAAGGCTATGTGATAGGCAATAAGGAATTCAATATCATGAAGAAGGGTGTAGGAATAGTGAATGCAGCCCGAGGGGGAGTCATTGATGAGGTAGCATTAGTTACTGCCATTGAAGAAGGGAAGGTCTCCAATGCAGCGCTGGATGTTTTTGAAAACGAGCCCAATCCAGAAGTCCAGCTATTAATGAATAAAAATATTTCCTTGACACCACATATCGGGGCGGCAACAAAAGAAGCCCAGAATAGGATTGGTGAGGAATTAGCGTCACAGATCATTGAGATTCTGGGGTGATTTCACTTATAAATTTAAAGAAATAGAGGTTTATTATATCCATAATAAATCTCTATTTTTGTTTTGATCAGGAACGACGCAATCACAAAATAAGACGGTTGCCGAAAATAAGTAAACTATGGCTCAAATAAGACCTTTTCGTGCTATAAGACCTACCAGGGATAAGGTTGCTCTGGTAACCACGCGATCCTATGATATCTATAAGAAAAAAGAATTAAATGATATCCTAAGGCTCAATCCTTTTTCTTTTTTACATGTACTGCGTCCGGGATTTAAATACCATAAAACCCTACATGGCAATAAACGCTTTAGAATGGTTCATAACCGATATGGAGAGTTTAAGGAAAATGGGATATTTAAAAATGATGACAAGCCCAAGTATTATCTGCATCAGAAGTCTTATAATGGTGATGTGTTTTGGGGAATTATCGGTCTTGCCTCACTTGATGATTATCAAAATTCTGTGATAAAAAAGCATGAAAACACCCTTAGTGAAAGAGAAGCGCTGTTTGGCAACTATCTTGAAAAAACCGGCTTTAATGCCGAGCCAGTGCTGATCACCTACCCTGACAATGACTTTCTTTCATCTCTGATCCTCAAATACAGACCACTCAGGGCCGAGTATGAATTTACCACTAACAAGAACAGAACCCACCTGATGTGGCTCATTGAACAGGAAGATGAAGTACATCAAATTACTGAGGCTTTTAAAACAATTCCATCCCTTTATATAGCTGACGGACACCACCGGACAGCTTCTTCAAATTTCCTTTACCAAAAAATGAAATCCGGAGACAACCAAAAGGCGGAAGAGCTCAGTAAGTATTTTATGGCCTATTTTATTCCTGAGTCCAATTTAAGGATTACTTCTTTTTTCCGTTTCATCACCAATTTGAACGGATTACATAAAAGAGAGTTTCTTATGGCCCTTGATGAGCATTTCCGAATAGAGAATCTGGGGAAACGCTATTATAGACCCTCGAAAAAACACCATTTCTCTATGTATATTGATGGTGATTTTTATAAGCTATACTTGAGAAGGGCAAGTTTTAATCCTAGCAACGAGCTAGACCATTTGGATTCACAGATTTTGTTTAAAAAAATTCTTGAACCTATTCTAGGTATCAAAGACCCATCTAATGATAAAAACATTCATTATCTTCCAGAAAAAGGAAATGAAATGCAGCTGCAGCATCTTGTAGATTCAGGCGAATTTACGGTAGGTTTTGGATCATTTCCTGTATCTGTAAAACAACTAAAAACTGTCGCCGACAACAACCTTATCATGCCGCCAAAAAGCAGCTATATTGAGCCGAAATTACGAAGTGGATTGACTATTTATGAATTAATATAATACTTTAACTAAAGCTTCTTATATGCTTGTAAAACAGAATTTAATAGAATTTACAAATAAGATACCTAGTCATGTTACATTAGTCGCTGTATCTAAGACCAAACCCATTGTCGATATTCAGGAAGCCTATAACGCAGGACAACGTGTTTTTGGAGAAAATAAGATCCAGGAAATGGCAGCCAAGCATGAGGCACTCCCTAAAGATATTCAATGGCATATGATTGGTCACCTTCAAAGTAACAAGGTGAAATATATGGCTCATTTTGTTGATCTGATACACGGAGTTGACAGCCTAAAGACACTTAAGGAAATTAACAAGCAAGCCCAAAAACACAACCGTATTATCCCCTGTCTCTTGCAGGCCAAGATCGCAAAAGAGGAAACAAAGTTCGGATTGAGTTTTGAAAAAATAGAGGAAATACTTGCGTCAGATGAATTCGCTGCACTCAAAAACATTAAGGTTACCGGCCTTATGGGAATGGCTAGTTTTAGTTCAGATGACCAGATCGTATCAGAAGAGTTTAAAAGACTCAAATTATTTTATAACAAAATGAATGCCAACGGTGCTGGCTTTTCTATTCTCTCCATGGGCATGAGCGGTGACTTTAAACTGGCCATCAACAATGGTAGCAATATGATCAGGGTGGGCAGTGCCATATTTGGTGCGAGAAATTATATTGCCTGAACTCAGTATACAAAGCAAGCTACAACTAATAGCGCTTTTAATGCATGATTTTAAACAACAGTTCCTTTAAAATATCACCTTGCGCCAAATTTGATGCGCCAACTCCCTTACTTTTTAGATCTGCCTCTCTTAACCTGGAAATAACTTGCGCCACCTTTCTCATTGGATAGTTTTTCGCAGCTCGTTGGTATTCTGGAATAAAATATGGGTTGATCTTTAACATCTTTCCTACATTGATTTTCCCCTTATCTTTTAAGCCATGATATAAAAGTAGTTGGGTAAAAAATGCATTCAGTAAGGAAATCGTCATTATTAAAGGGTTACTTCTTGGGTTTTGGGAAAAATACTGAATGATTCTATTGGCCTTTACGAGCTCTTTATCTCCGATAGCCTTTCTCAATTCGAAATTATTAAAATCTTTACTTATCCCAATATTCTGCTCTATCTGTAAGGCAGAAATGGTAGCGCCTTTTTCTATGATTAAAGTGAGTTTTCCGAGTTCGTTCGCGATCTTTGACAAATCAGTTCCCAGGAATTCAACGAGCATATGGGCTGCCTTAGGTTCTATTTGATAGCCTTTTGCTCTTAAAACAGCATTGATCCAGTCACTTACCTGGTTATCATACAATTTTTTGCTTTCAAATAAACAACCCTTCTGGGCAATTGCTTTGGCTAGCTTTTTTCTTTTATCTATAGTTTTGTATTTATAACATATCACCAAAATCGTTGATGGCTGTGGATCCTCAGCATAATCGGCCAATTTCTCTATACTTCTTGACAGATCCTGAGCCTCCTTAACGATGACGACTTGCTTTTCAGACATCATCGGATAACGTTTGGCATTTCCAACAACATCATCAACAGTGACGTCCCTTCCATAAAGAATCATTTGATTAAATCCTTTTTCTTCCTCAGTAAGGATATTATTTTCAATAAAGTCTGATATCTTATCTATATAGTAAGCCTCCTCCCCCATCAAAAAATAAATGGGTTTGGTGTTTTTTGACTTTATATCGTTAACGATCTGTTCAATTCTATTCATAAATTATGAGAAGTTCCTTATTTTTGTCGGATGACAAATCTCAACCTTCCAAAGTATACTTTTCGCATCAAAAATAAAGAAAATAAGCTTTATATATTTGATAAGATCAGAAAAAAAGACCTGGTTCTTACGGAAGAAGAATGGGTGCGTCAGAATTTTGTTTCCTATTTGCATGAAGATAAAAAATATCCACTTTCTTTGATTGCGGTTGAAAAGCAATGCAGGGTCAATGACTTAATCAAAAGAACTGATATCCTGGTTTTCAACAAGACGGGCTCTCCACATATCATTGTTGAATGCAAAGCACCTCAGGTACAGATCAATCAAGATACATTTGACCAAATCGCGCGATACAACATGAAGCTCAACGCCACTTTCCTGATTTTAACCAACGGATTGCAACATTATTACTGCCAAATGGACCATGTGGCAATGCGGTATACCTTTTTAAAGGAAATCCCAAATTATGCTTAAAATTGACTTGTTTAATAGTTTTGATTGGTGAAAAAACTTATGTTTGCACACCCTAAGAACATTTTTTTCTACTGACCTTGAAAATAGCGATCATAATTTTAAATTGGAATGGCCGGGAATTGATGGAGAAATTTCTTCCGTCAATTGTAGCATATAGTTTAGAAGACGCAGATGTTTATGTGGCTGACAACAATTCAACGGATGATTCTGTTGCGTTTCTCAAGAAACACTACCCTGAAATTCAAATAATTCAAAATGACATTAATGGCGGTTTTGCCAAGGGGTATAATGATGCTTTAAAACATGTTAAAGCAGATGTTTATGCACTTGTCAATTCAGACATTGAAGTAACTGAAAACTGGCTTAAGCCCATTAAAGTTGTTTTTGAGAAGAATAACAAAACAGCGATTATACAACCCAAACTGCTTGATTACAAAGACAAATCAAAATTTGAATACGCCGGTGCCGCTGGAGGGTTTGTAGATTTCATGGGCTACCCTTTCTGCAGGGGAAGAATTTTTATGAACCTGGAACAAGATCATGGTCAGTTTAATGATGTAGCAGATATTTTCTGGGCATCAGGTGCCTGCTTCTTTATTAAATCAGATGTATATCACCAACTTGGTGGTTTTGATGAGCAATATTTTGCCCATCAGGAAGAAATAGACCTTTGCTGGCGGGTTCAAAATGAAGGCTATGCTATTCAATATGTGGGTGGTTCAGAGGTATACCATGTAGGTGGGGCGACACTTCGGGAATCCAATCCACAAAAAACCTATCTAAATTTTAGAAACAGTCTTTTTACTATTGCTAAAAATGTACCCAAGCGCTTTGTTTTTATTGTTATCTTTTTAAGATTGATCCTTGACGGCGTCGCTGGAATAAAATTTATGCTGGAATTAAGACCTGTACACACTTGGGCGATCATCAAGGCCCACCTCAGTTTCTACTGGCATTTACGCAGAATGATGTCAAAAAGACGTGCCCTATCCTTTAAGCAAACAAATTATTTTTATTGTTTCAGTGTTGTCTGGCAGCACTTTATTTTAAGAAAAAAACGTTTTTCGAGCCTCAAGTAATTACCGCTCTTATAGCTCAGAATTCATATGCCCCATGTGGGCTTATATTTATTTTCCTATATTTGGCTCAATTGAGATAAAAAGTGCTTCCTTTTGCGAAGGACTCTGGCTGAAAGAAATTGAAATGAAAATAAATAAGTTTAGTAATCAAAAGAAATTAACACTTCTCCTGTTGGCCTCCTTATTTTTAGGTGTTTTTCAATCCTGCTTATCAGAACGGAAAAATAACCAGAAAAAACTTGTATTAAAACAAAGTATAGAGCCCGTAAATTACGATTTGGCAGAAATACTGGATTCAGGAGTTCTGAGGGTTATAACTACCTATTCCCCTACTGGATATTTTCTTTATAAAGGTAAGACCATGGGCTTTGAATATGAAATCTTCAAACGCCTTGCCAATCATTTGAATGTGAGACTTGAAATGGTTTTGGCTGAAAATGTAGATTCTATTATTCCAATGCTGAATCGCGGTGACGGTGATATTATTGCGCTTGGATATACGATTACTGCCGAGAGAAAAGAAGAGGTCAATTTTACTGATCCTTACATGATCACGCATCAGTCATTGATTCAGAAAAAACCTGATAATTGGAGAAAAATGACATTGGATAATATCAAAAACTCATTGGCCAATGACATTGTTGATCTGATCAATGATACGGTCTCCGTTAGACAAAACTCTTCTTATTATTCAAGGCTAAAAGAATTATCTAACGAATTGGGTGATACAATTTATATTGACATCTTACCTGGTGAAATATCGGATGAACA
>CAJQNF010000110.1 GCA_905479625.1 uncultured Flavobacteriaceae bacterium
TAGACAGGAACTCACAAGGTAAAACTATGGTAAATGGTTTAAATGTTGTAAACGTTGTAGATCAATTATTGATTCCGCTTTTTAGATCTGAAGTTAAAGATAAGAAAGCCGCCGGGGTTCCGGAAGTACCGGTAAAATCAATTAAATATTATCTTGGCTCTACCTTTTTAGTCGAGAATTTTGATATTCCTGAGCATCGTGTAGAAGAATTCATTAGATATGTTGAAGACGACACCTTTGATTTTGACTTGTTAAACTATGGTCATGAAATAGAATTTCTTGATCTGCTTAGTAAAAGAAGTAAAACATTTTTATCTGCTGACAGTGATGCGGAGTAAAAACTGTAGTAAGTGTTAAGGCTTAAGTGTTAAGGACTAAGGACTAAGGACTAAGGCTTAAGTGTTAAGTGTTAAGTGTTAAGTGTTAAGTGTTAAGTGTTAAGTGTTAAGTGTTAAGTGTTAAGTGTTAAGTGGAAAATATTTTTTTCTTCATCAAACGGAAATACTTAATCCTTAAAACTTAAGCCTTAGTCCTTATTTGATTTCGGATTAATTATATTTGCACAAATTATTGATCCTTGGGTACTATAAAAATCAGTAACATTAGAGTTTATGCCTACCACGGTTGTTTAGTGGAAGAAGGGAAAATAGGCTCTGAATACAGGGTAGACCTTTCCGTAAAAGCCAATCTAAAACCTTCCGCAAAAACTGATCAACTTTCTGACACCGTTGATTACGTTCACTTGAACAAAATTGTAAAAGAAGAAATGGCCGTTAGAACCAAACTTTTGGAAACTGTTGCAGATCTTATTCTTGATCGTATACTGCTTGAAATGCCATTGGTCAATAAGGCTAAAATTAAAGTGTCAAAGTTAAACCCTCCTATTGGAGGTAATGTCGAAATGGTATCGATCATTATGGAAAGAGAACGATAATCGAAAGATATGCAACAAACACTAACCATTATAGTTCCGGTTTATAACGAAGAAGACAATCTTTCTCGTGTCGAAAAAGAACTTTCAGCTTATCTGGATATATGCCTTGCTCCGGCCGAGGTATTATTCGTAAATGATGGTTCCATAGATAAAAGTCAGGATGCCATTGTTGACATTTGCCAAAGAGATAACCGTTTTACCTACCTCAGTTTCAAAAATAACCGAGGGCTGAGTGCTGCACTGAAAGCAGGGTTCGATCATGTACAAAGTGACCTTGTTGGATATATAGATTCTGACTTACAAACTTCACCTTCAGATTTTAATTTATTGCTTGCAGAAATTAAGGACTATGACCTGGTGACCGGAGTAAGGGGAAACAGAAAGGATTCTTTTGTAAAAAACATGTCATCTACAATAGCCAATGTTATTAGAAGGGCTTTTACACATGATGGAATGGATGATACAGGATGCCCACTTAAGATTATTAAAACCGAGTATGCCAAAAGAATTCCAATGTTCAAAGGGCTTCATAGATTTCTACCCGCTATGATTCTTTTGCAGGAAGGAAAGATCAAACAGGTTCCGGTACAACACTTTCCACGAATTGCAGGGGAGGCCAAGTACCATTTATGGAACCGTTTATTCGGTCCCTTGGCTGACTGTTTTGCCTACCTTTGGATGAAACGCAAGTACATCAACTATCAAATAGCAGACAGCTCTGCTGAATTAAAGAGACAATAATGAGTGACTGGCTTGTCTACAGTATCGGATTTTCGGCTCAAATCTTATTTTCTTCCAGATTACTGATCCAATGGATACAATCTGAAAAAGTAAAAAAAGTGGTGACTCCATTGCTTTTTTGGCAACTGAGTTTACTGGCTTCTTTCTTGTTATTTGTTTACGGTTGGCTGAGAGATGATTTTGCGATCATGCTGGGCCAGGTGCTAACTTATTTCATCTATATTCGAAATCTTCAAATAGACGGTTTTTGGAAAAAATTGCATCCTTCCTTTCGCATTTTTCTATTTGTCTTTCCAATGATCATCGTTTGGTATACCTATAACAACAATCAGTTTGATATAGAACGGGTTTTTAGAAATCAGGACATTCCTTTATGGCTGCTTATTTTGGGAAGTGTTGCCCAAGTTGTTTTCACTTTGCGGTTTATCTATCAATGGATCTATTCTGAAAAGAAAAAAGAATCTATTTTACCCTTAGGATTCTGGATACTGAGCATTACAGGATCAACCTTGATCATTTGTTATGCTATCCTGAGAAAAGACCCGGTACTCTTCACAGGTCATATTTTCGGAAGTATTGTTTACATTCGTAATATACTTTTGATCAAAAATTCCAAACATGAATAATCGATCTTATTTACTGGCTATCGCATTGGTTTGTCTGGCTATATTCTTCCCGCATTTAAGCGTGGTGGAAGTGAATATCATGGAAGCTCGAAACTTTATTACAGCTAGAGAAATGTTGGATTATGGTAACTGGATCCATACGACAATGAATTTGGAACCTCGTTATGAGAAACCTCCTCTACCTACTTGGATGACTGCAGTTTCTGGTGCCGTTTTCGGGATGAAGAGTTTATTTGGCTTAAGGCTTCCTGCCGTACTTTCGGTCGTATTTTTGGTATTTACTTTTTATTATTTAGGTATTCAAATACTGCAAGATAAAAAGCAGGCGTTTATCGGAACATTAATCTTAGCTACTTCGTTTTATATTATTTTTTCAGGACGCAACGGACAATGGGACATTTTTGCCCATGCTTTTATGCTTTTTGCCATATTTCAACTCTTTAAAGCTTTTGAAACTGATCAGAAAGCTTGGAAAAATTGGTTATTGGCAGGTTTGTTCCTTGGACTTTCTTTTATGAGCAAAGGACCGGTATCATTGTTTGCTCTATTGCTTCCTTTCCTGATTTCTTATGGTATCGTTTATAAATACAAGGATTTTGCAAAAAAAATAACACCGCTTGTATCTAGCCTGCTTGTATTTGCAGTTGTTGGATTTACATGGGGTGCTTATATCTATTTTACCGACACCTCTTCTGCCGAGTTTATTGCTGATAAGGAAACTTTGGCCTGGTCGAATAGAAGCGTGAAACCATTCTATCATTACTGGAGTTTTTTCACGCAATCCGGGGCTTGGACCTATTTCTCTTTTCTGGCACTTTTATATCCGTTTATGATCAAAAGAGTAGAAAACAAAAAGCTATACCAATTCAGTCTGTTCTGGACATTGGCAGCCGTATTTCTTCTATCATTGATTCCTGAAAAAAAGGAAAGGTATTTGTTGCCGGTGTTGATTCCTCTGGCGATGAATACCAGCTTTTATATGTATTATCTCATCAGAAAGTCCAGGGAATTGATCAAAATAGATATCTATCTGGCAAATTTTGGATTTGGACTCATCGGGATTATCGGACTGATTTTTCCTTTTGGGGTTTATTTCTTTTTTGAAGGGCAATTAAACCCGCATTGGGTATCCTACTTTTTAAGTTCGGCAACCTTGTTTTCTTTGGGTATATTGATGTTTATCTGGCTTAGAAAAAAGGCCTTTGAAAAATGCTTTTATGGCATGATCCTGCTTCTTTGCAGTATCGTACTTTTTGCTTTCCCTATGGCTGAGTTGACTTATGATAATGACCAATACCTTAGCCTGAGTGAATTTAGAAATATGGAGGGCATGAAGGATCTCGAAATTTATTCTACCGCTAAATCGATCCCTCGCCCTGAACTGATCTATGATTTAGGAGAACCTATGAAAAGAGTCAAAACTGCTGATCAACTGCCTCAATCAGGAGAATTTGCATTGTTTGTTTATGATACCATTCCACAGACTATACAGCATCAGTTTAAGTCTGAATTTAAGGCTCAGTTTGACATTAATAATTTACGAGAAGGAAAAAGTGGTCACAAGAATTTAAAAACAATGAAGCTCTATGTTTTAGAAAAAACGGAATAAGCTTTATTTTTACTTGATATCAATAAATTTTTATTAAATTTGCATCCGTTTTTGGCGTCATGGCCGAGTGGCTAGGCAGGGCTCTGCAAAAGCTCCCACAGCAGTTCGAATCTGCTTGACGCCTCTTTAAAAACCTCATTTTCTGCTATATGTAGAG
>CAJQNF010000111.1 GCA_905479625.1 uncultured Flavobacteriaceae bacterium
CAGGTACACAACAGTCAACAGGACATACAGAAGCACATTGTGGTTCTTCGTGAAAACCTTTACATTCTGTACATTTATCAGTTACAATGAAATAAAATTCATCACTTACTGCTTCATTTTCCTCGTCAGCGTCAACAGACCTTCCGTCTGGGGTGGTTACTTCACCACTTAAAGACGTTTCATCCGAATAAGACCATTCACTGTCGGGTTCATAAATTGCGTTATTAGGACATTCTGCTACACAAGCGTCGCAGTTGATACATTCGTCAGTTATTATAATAGCCATTTTCTAATTATTTAAATTTATGCAACAAAGTTAAAGAATTATAATTTCATAAAATTCAGGAGAAAAGAAATTTAGAATTATTCCAAATAAGGGTAGTTCAGTACATTGAATGTAATAAAAATGACAGATTGATAAAAGTCATATTCTAAAAGCTTAAGGCTCCTTACTTTTAGCTCCTAATTAATAAAGGTAATCTAAAATTTTAGTAAATTTATCAAAAATATGCAGAAGATGGCTGTTAATAAAATGGATGACGCAATACATGAAGTAGAATCATTAAGTGCGGTAGTAATCAGATTCGTTGGCGATTCTGGTGATGGAATGCAGTTAACTGGTACACAGTTCACTGATACGTCAGCCATGTTTGGCAATGACGTGGCAACCTTCCCCAATTACCCGGCAGAGATCAGGGCTCCTCAGGGAAGCCTCTATGGTGTTTCCGGATTTCAGGTTCATATAGGAAGTATTGAAATCAGTACGCCTGGTGATGACCTCGATTTGTTGGTGGCGATGAATCCGGCTGGCTTAAAAACAAATTTGCATGCATTGAAAGCAGGGCATACACTTATTGTTGATATAGATGCCTTTTCAAAAAAGAACCTTCAAAAGGCAGAGTACGAAAGTAATCCCTTGGAAGATGGAAGCCTTGAAAACTATAGGGTAATAGAAGTTTCTATGACCTCTATGACCAAGGAATCTATTAAAGATTTGGGTCTTGATAATAAAAGTATTACAAGAAGTAAGAATATGTTCGCGTTGGGCATGGTTTACTGGATGTATAATAGGGAAATGAGTCATACCTTAAATTTCTTTGAGCAGAAGTTCAAGTATAAACCAGAGATTGCAGAAGCGAATGCAAAAGTTCTCAAAGCAGGGTTTTATTATGCAGAAACGCTGGAATTGATTCCGAATGCATACCAAATCGCTCCGTCGACAATGGCTAAAGGAACCTACCGTATTATAAACGGTAATATGGCCACAGCCTGGGGGTTTCTTGCAGCTGCTGAGAAGTCGGGACTTGAGTTATTTCTGGGGTCTTATCCAATTACACCGGCAACGGATATATTACATGAACTGGTTAAACACAAGAATTTTGGTGTAAAAGCTTTTCAGGCGGAAGATGAGATCGCTGGTGTTACTTCTTCAATTGGTGCCTCTTTTGCAGGTGACCTTGCCATTACCACTACTTCCGGACCGGGTCTTGCCCTTAAAGGGGAAGCTATCGGCCTGGCATTGATGACAGAATTGCCTTTAGTTGTTGTGAACGTTCAGAGGGGTGGGCCATCAACAGGTTTACCTACTAAAACAGAGCAATCAGATCTCTTACAAGCTATGTATGGCAGAAATGGCGAGTCGCCGGTCATTGTTATCGCAGCAAGTACACCTTCTAATTGTTTTGATTATGCTTATATAGCAGCTAAATTGACACTTGAGCATATGACACCGGTTATCCTTCTGACTGACGGGTACATTGCCAATGGTTCAGAACCGTGGCGAATCAAGTCTATCAAAGAAATGCCTGATATTAAAACAAGATTAGTTGATAAAGGTTCCGATAACTGGCATCCTTATGATCGTGACAACAAAAACTTATCCAGAAATTGGGCTGTACCAGGCACACCTGGCTTAGAACATAGAGTTGGTGGATTAGAGAAAGATAAGATTACAGGAAATGTATCTTATATACCTGATAATCATGAATATATGACTAATATTAGGGCTGAAAAAGTAAAGCGAGTTGAAAATTATATTCCAGACTTAAAAGCGGAATACAATGAAGAAGGTGATCTGTTGGTGATCGGATGGGGTGGCACTTATGGAAGTTTGCACTCTGCTGTTCGAAAATTGGATGCCAAGGGTTTCAAAGTGGGACATGCACATTTTCATTATATCAATCCTTTTCCAAAAAATACAGCTGAGTTGTTATCTAAATTCAAGAAAATAGTAATTTGTGAATTGAATAAAGGGCAACTGTCATTTGTGTTAAAAGGCAGGTACCCTGAAAATGAATTTTTACAATATAATAAAGTGATGGGCTTACCATTTTCAGTGATCGATTTGGTAGAGAAATTCAAGAACCTAATTAAAGAAAACTAAGATGCAAGATACTGTAGAAAAAAAATATACATTTAAGGATTTTTCCAGTGACCAGGAGGTTAGATGGTGTCCAGGATGCGATGACTATGTGATCTTAAGATCGATGCAAAAAGCACTACCTGAGATGGGTGTAAATAAGGAAGATGTCGTTTTTATTTCAGGAATTGGATGTTCTTCTAGATTCCCTTATTATATAGATTCCTATGGAATGCACAGTATCCACGGAAGGGCAGCTGCCATATCCAGCGGAGTAAAATTAGCGAATCCGGACCTTAGTGTATGGATGATCACAGGAGATGGTGATAGTTTAGCCATTGGAGGGAATCATTTTATACATGTGCTTAGACGAAATTTGGACCTGAATATCATTTTGTTCAATAATGAAATTTACGGATTGACCAAAGGTCAGTTTTCGCCAACATCTTTGATTGGGCAAAAGACAAAGTCCTCTCCTTATGGCAATACCCAGCCTCCGTTTCATCCAGGTGAACTGGCTCTTGGAGCGCAAGCAAGGTTTTTTGCTAGATTGGGAGGTAATGGCCCTAAAGAAATGACGAGTCTTTTTATAGAGGCAGAGAAATTTAAAGGTACCTCACTTATAGAAATATTGCAAAACTGTGTCATTTTTAATGATGGTTGTTTTACTCAGTTTACAGATAAGAAAGTCAAGGAAGACAAACAGTTATTCCTGGAGCACGGTAAACCTATGATCTTTGGAAAAGAAAAAGATATGGGGCTCGTTCTGAATGGTCTTAAGCTCGAAGTAGTAACAATAGGTGAGAATGGAGTTACTGAACAGGATATTCTGGTTCACGATGCCAAATGTGAAGACAATACTTTGCATCAAATGCTTGTTAAATTGCAATATCCATTGGCTACCGGAATTATCAGAAGTTTTGAAGATACTACTTTTGAAGAAAGAGAAGCGATGCTTAACGCAGAGATAAAATCAAAATCGAAATTTTCGAAAGTTGACGACCTGTTTTTCTCCGGAGAAACCTATGAGGTTAAATAAATTATTATTTAAAGGGTGACAATCGTCATCCTTTTTTTTTAAATCACGAGATACATTTGTGTACTAATTAAGAATATCAATTATGGGTTACGAAGCGATTTTAGTATTTTCTATTGCAGGCGTTTTTTTAATTGTCTTAGCTAATTTCTTGTCAAATCTGATTTCTCATAAATCAGAAAATACAGCAAAAAAAGAGCCTTATGAATGTGGAGTTGAAACAATAGGACCCACTTGGGTGCAATTCAAGGTGGGATATTATTTATTCGCAATCCTTTTTTTATTGTTTGACATTGAGATCGCATTTCTGGTACCTTGGGCAGTGGTTTTTAAAGAAGTAGGAACAGTGGCCTTAGTTGAAATAATTGTGTTTTTATTTATTTTAGGATTAGGACTGTTGTACGCATACAAAAAAAGAGCTTTACGATGGGAGTAGAAAAGAAAAGATATTTAAGTCAGTTAGAAGCCGAAGGTTTAAACGAGGTTGTTCCGGATAGTTTTCCGGGCAAGGTAATCCCAGGGGGAAATGGAGGAAATATTGT
>CAJQNF010000112.1 GCA_905479625.1 uncultured Flavobacteriaceae bacterium
AGCAAATCCTGTAAAATTGTAAAATCTTTTTAGTCCGTTAAAGGCTCCTGAAACAGTGGAGTCTAATTCATTGTCAATATTTTGAGAGATTCCGTCGAGTGAGGCAATCTCAATAGGTTCGGCCAGGCCGCCCAAGCTCATTAAAGGTTGCAATAGCAGCAGCAAGGCAAGTGATCCGAATATGATAAATAATTTTTTCATTGTTTTTCTTTTCTGTAAATAAATAGGTTTCAATTTTCTGTGGGGCTTGAATTGAGCCTTTGAAATCTATTCTATTCAAGTTCTATCATCACCTCGTTTTGTAATACTTTTTGACCTGCACTCACCAGTACAGCAGTAATCTTACCTGCTTTTTCGGAAGTGATGTTATTTTCCATCTTCATAGCTTCTAATTGGACCAAACGATCTCCTACTTTAACGGTATCACCTACTTTTACATCCACAACCATTATAGATCCGGGGATAGGGGCGAGAATTTTTGTCTTTTTAGAAGAGGGGTTCACTTTTAGCGGTTCAACCGGTCTTTTGGAGGCTGATCTCACTAAAGTTGGTGTTTTGGTGGTTTTGACCTCCTCCTTGAGTTGTACTTCATATTTTGTTCCATTTACCTCAAGCTCAATATTATTTCCTTCGTGCGACAAGAGCGTAACATGGTAATTATTTTCGTGTACTTTGAATTTGAATGATTTCATTTTTTCTGAATTTCTGTTTTTTTAAGTCAATTAGGATGCTCTCTTATTATAATTTATGATGAATACCATAAATTTTGGAACTCCATGGTGAATATGACTTTTCAGCCTTTTTAATAGTCAATATCGGATTTTCAAAATCGTGCTGTTCATTTAGGTACATGTGAATTGCTGCAGCTATGACAGCAGCTTCTTCACCGGTAAATCTTTCATTGGCAGCTATGGATATATCCTTGATCTTCTTGTCGGGACCTTTTGTAATGATCTTGTATACAAAAAGTACCATGGGTAAACCGAATTTAAAAAATAAAGACAGGATAAGTAAAGCGCTGAAAACGATCACCAATCCGGAAAACAGGATCAGATAACCTTCTCTAATTTGCGACATTAAAATAATAGTTGGTATCATTATAATGGAAGATTTGAATGTTTCTTTGGAGGGTTGACCTCTTTTTTATTAGCTAACAATTCAAGGGCCCTGATAATTCTGAAACGGGTGTTCCTTGGCTCTATAACATCATCGATAAAGCCATATTTTGCAGCTTCATACGGATTGGCGAATTTTTTTGTGTATTCATCTTCTTTCTGAGAGATATATTCTCTTTTTTCTTTTTCATCATCAATTTTATTGATGTTTCTTCCCTCTAAAACCTCAACTGCACCTTTGGCCCCCATCACCGCTATTTCGGCTGTTGGCCATGCATAATTGACATCTCCTCTTAGTTGTTTACAACTCATTACGTCATGTGCTCCTCCGTATGACTTACGCAATGTAATGGTGACCTTAGGAACAGTGGCTTCACCATAAGCGAATAGTAATTTAGCGCCATGGAGGATGATTCCTCCGTATTCCTGACCTGTTCCCGGCAGGAAGCCTGGAACGTCAACAAGCGTGACAATTGGAATGTTGAAGGCATCACAAAAGCGTACAAAACGAGCTGCTTTTCTTGAAGCTTCAATATCAAGTACTCCAGCATAATATTTAGGCTGGTTTGCCACAATACCAACAGGTCGGCCATTAAAACGTGCAAATCCCACTACGATATTCCTGGCATAGTTTCTGTGAACTTCCATAAATTCACCACGGTCTGTAATGGTGGAAATTACATTGACCATGTCATAAGGCTGGTTGGGGTTTTCTGGAATGAATTCGTTTAATACATCTTCAAGTCTATCAATAGGATCCGTACATTTAATAATTGGTGGATCTTCCAGATTGTTTGAAGGCAGATAACTCATTAATTTTCTGATCAATAAAATGTTCTCCTCGTCATTTTCGGCTAGAAAATGTGAAACTCCTGATTTTGTAGAGTGGATGTGTGCCCCTCCTAACTCTTCTGCTGATACCATTTCTCCCGTAACAGTTTCAACTACTTTTGGTCCCGTAACAAACATATAACTTGTCTTGTCGGTCATGATGGTAAAATCAGTAAGTGCCGGAGAATATACAGCGCCCCCTGCACAAGGTCCCAGAATAGAAGAGATCTGCGGAATAACCCCGGAAGCCATTATGTTTCTTTGAAAAATCTCCGCATAACCTGCCAAAGATCTTACTCCTTCCTGAATTCTCGCACCGCCACTATCATTTAATCCGATGACAGGGGCCCCAATTTTCATGGCCATATCCATAACCTTACATATTTTTAAGGCATAGGTTTCAGAAAGTGACCCACCAAAAACAGTGAAGTCTTGTGAAAATACATAGACGATTCTTCCGTCTATGGTTCCGTGACCTGTAACAACGCCATCAGAAAGAAATTTTTGTTTATCAAGTCCGAATGATTTTGTTCGGTGAGTTACGAACATATCGAATTCTTCAAAACTGTCATTATCAAGAAGTAAATCTATTCTTTCGCGCGCTGTTAATTTACCTTTGGCGTGCTGAGAATCTATCCTTTTTTCGCCTCCTCCTAATTTGGCTTTGACTCTTTTTTGAATGAGTTCGTTAATTTTTGTTTGATTAACCATGGGTTTTAATTTAAATGGGAGCTAATGTTTTTATTTCCTTTTCGGATTTGAGGCGATTACTTTGAGCAAAGTTCTGTAAGGACTCCATGTGTAGATCTTGGATGAAGAAACCCTATGTTTAAACCTTCTGCACCTGCTCTGGAAACTTTATCTACCAGTTGTACGCCCTTTTCAGAAATGTTTTCTAGTGCTTCAGTAGTATTGGGCACTGCAAAAGCAATATGATGCATGCCTTCCCCTTTTTTTTCTATGAATTTACCAATGGGCCCATCAGGAGATGTACTTTCTAATAATTCAATTTTTGTGTCTCCAACTTGAAAAAAGGCGGTTTTCACTTTTTGGTCTTTAACTTCTTCAACAGCATAGCATGTTAAGCCCAAAACTTCTTCGTAATATTTTCTGGACTCCTCAATGCTTTTAACTGCGATTCCGATGTGTTCGATGTGACTGATATTCATATGGTGAGATTTTTGTTAATCGTATTTGAAATACCATGCAAAAATATTCATAAGAATGACTTCAAAACATGACTAATGTCATCAGTTGATTTAAGGTCAATACATGTTTTGTATTTTTTAATAAGAATGAGGTTTAGTTTTTAAATTTTAAACCACAAGTGTAGATGCGACAAATTATTCTGAAAGAATCATCACTTTCATTAGGAATTCAATAAGGTGTTAATTTCATCTTTTACAGCGAATTAGACACTCAATTGAGGTGATTTAAAACAAGGTATTTAGTTGGTTTGAGAATTACTTTTCTTTATCCCTAATCATTTTTTTTATTAAAGAAATTTGACCCAAGTGATAATGACAATGTTCAATAATACCTTGAAAATTTCTGTAATAGGTGTCATATTTTTTATCGATCATGATACTCCAGAGCTCCTCTTCAGTCAAATTTTCGATAAGTTTCGCAAATTCCTCTGCTTCGTCCCATGTTTTTGCGAGTAAAAGATCCCAATCTTTTTTAGAATTGATGGGAGGGAGGTCAAAACTGTATTTATCTCTGGCCTCTAAGGGTTTGTTTTGTAAAACTTTTAACACCGCATTGATGTAGTAATTGATATGAAATACAAGAACTGCAATTGAGTTAAGGTTTTGTACCTGAACATTGGCTTCTTTCCAGCTAAGGTCTTCAAGTAATTGTTTTAAAGAAACATCGGTCCAGTTCTCACCAAAATGGACCTCTCTGATATGTTTAGCAATTTGAACAGACAACATGATAGGGATATGTATTTAAGGGGTGACAATTCCTTCTGCCACTGACCAATCATAAAATCTTTCTATCCAGTAATCTGATGGAGAACCTTGTTTTTTCATGCCAAAGCCATGGCCACCTTTGGCATACATGTGAAGTGCTACATTTAATTTTTCCTGATACCATGAATTATAGAGGTTTATTGATCCGGTTGCCAAACCTAAAGGATCATCCGAAGCGCAGATCAAAAGCATTGGGGGTGATCCTATTCTTGGTTTTTGGACTGGCATGGCATCGGTCCAGGCATAAACAGGTACGAGAAAATCAGGTCTGTTAGTTTCGTTATAATGATAGGCAACTCCCATGGTGACGGCGCCACCAGCCGAAAATCCCATAAAACCGATTTTATTTGCATCTATACCCAGCTCCTGCGCATGTTGTCTTGCGAAAGAAATAGCCTCCAATCCGTCAGCAACAGAATAAGGGATCACTTTAGCCACTTCTTCACCAATTTTTGATGGGTTTTTTTGACTGAGTTCGGAAATTTCTGCGACACCATCGTCTCCCGTAGGAACTAATCTATATTTTAATACGAGTGCTGTGATTCCCTTCTCATTAAGCCATTTAGCGACTTCTCTCCCTTCACTTTCAATACTGAGTGCATAAAGTCCTCCACCGGGAGCAATAATAACACAAGTACCAGTATTGAGGCCCTCTTTGGGTTTGAAAACAGATAGCGTAGGTATCGAAACATTGGTGACCACTTGATTCGTCCAAATTTTGGAGAAATATTCCTTTTCTTCTCCTTTCCAGGTTACATGATCGGGTTTTTCGTAGGGAAGTTCTACGATTTTTTGGGCTGTAGCGAATACGCAGAAATTGAGCAGTAAAATAAAAATGATTGAATTTTTCATCTGTAATGGTTTGGATCATATAAAGATGCAAAATATTTTGCATGCATCAAACCCTACCTTGAAAATGTAGTCCGCAATAATTAATTTAATTGAGTAATTTTTTAGAATTGGTTGAGCCCAATCCTATGGCCTGGTCATAGCGATCACCAAATTTTCTGTAATATACGATGACCGTATATTCATTTTCTGTTTGGTAAAAGGAGCCTTCCACCTTGTATGGATTGATCCTGAAATCTTTGTTTACCGCCACATGGGTATAATTATAAAAGCCCTGTTTAAAAAGCATGGTAGCTTCATAAAGACCAGTGTTGGGATTATAGGTCATCTTGTTTTCAGGAGTAATCTGCCAGTCATTAAAATTTCCATATATATAGACGTCATCCTGATCAAAATTCTCCTCATACTTTAAGTTAAAATGCACAAAGGAATAGTCTCCTTCAAGAGAAACATCTTCAGCATCAAGGGTTCTTAACACGAAGTTACCATTTACATCAGGGTAAAAAGAATAGGGTAGACTTCCCCTGGCTTCGTTAGCATATAAAAAGGTGTTGAAAATATTGTCTAAGCGGGTCTTAAAAATATTGTTTGTCGCATTGCGAATCTCCTTGGTGTCAAAATAGAGATATTCATTACCTGCCCAGTAAGCGATGCCATCAACATAGTTATACCATAGCTGGGTACCTCTGGTATATTTAGGTTTGATATCCTTGATCACTGAATTCCAATCGTTATTTTGGTAAATATCAACTTTGATCTCCCGGTTAGGATCGTTCAATAACAGGTTAGGGTGGTTGACCTGGAATTGTATGCTGTGTTGCTCATTTATTTTTGACGGATCAGTACTTCTATGGGCTGATACTGCAACATTCACCTTGGGTTGATACATAATAAATCTTCTTGTAAACAAGACATTCCCATAATCGTCCAAAATACTGATCAAATAATTGCCACTTATTTTGATCCTGTTATTTTCATTAGGAACTTCAAGCTCATAGTGGGTGTAGTATTGCAGGGTATTAAAGGAATTTTGGTAGTTTCTGATCCTGTCTGAGGCATATCCTGTCATAAATTCAGTAGAGGATAAATTTGACACCTGCCAATTGTAATCACAGTGTTCAATCTTATAGGAATAGATCCTTTGTTCCGCATTGATGTCATCAAAACTAAGCCGGAGTTTTTCGCCCAATTTTACAATAGGTGCGTAAGCTTCAGGATCTAAGGGCTTAAATTCAATGGTTTTAATGTGTAATGGTGGCGGGATGATATTATTTTGCTGAGCCTTTAATTGAAAGAAACAGAGTGCAATTGCCGCTAAAAACATTATTTTTCTACTACTTATTGAATCTATATGCATCTGTTTTGTAGGATGTTGTGTAATGATCACCTTCTTTTCTACTTGGATTGGTGAACAAAAAATCATTCATTTATTCATTCCAAATAAATGTTAATTAAATGCTAATCTATAAAATATTAATTATTAAATTTGCAATCGATTAAGAAACAATTAATTTGTCCTTTTTTGCAGCGATTGTATAACAAAGGATAATATATTTAATTAAGCAAAGTATGTCTACAGACATTAAAATCAAAAAGGGCTTAAATATTAAGCTCAAAGGAGTGGCCAATCAAGAGATATCTACGGCGAATCGCTCAAAAACATTTGCTATCGATCCATCAAATTTTCACGGAATTATACCTAAATTATCTTTAAAAGAGGGTGAGAAGGTTAATGTTGGAGATACGGTCTTTTATGCAAAGAAAAATGAGAAGATAAAGTTTGTTTCTCCTGTAAGTGGAGTGATCAAAGAGATTGTTCGAGGGGCAAAGCGAAGGATTTTATCGGTTAAGATCACAGCAGATCAGAAAGATTCCTATGTTGATTTTGGAGTTAAAACCCCAAGTAAATTAGCAGGACCTCAGGTAAAGGAATCCTTGTTGGAAAGCGGATGCTGGCCTATGATCAAACAACGTCCATATGATGTTGTTGCGGATCCTTCAGATTCTCCAAAGGCGATTTTTATTTCTGCGTATGCCACTGCGCCGTTAACAGCTTCTCACAAAGTAGTGTTAGAAGGTAAAGAAAAGGAGTTTCAAACAGGGATTGACGCCTTAGGTAAATTAACTGAAGGAAAAGTTCACCTATCTGTTGGTGCTTCGGATACCTTTTTAGACCAGATTACCGGAGTAGAGCTTCATAAAGTTGCCGGAAAGCACCCTGCAGGAAATGTAGGTGTTCAAATAGCCGAAGTGGATCCTGTTAATTCAGGAGATAGAGTATGGGTAGTGAGCCCGCAGGATGTTGTCTCTATTGGATCTATGTTTCTAACAGGAAAATATGACCCAAGCAGAATTATTGCATTATCAGGAAGTCAGGTTGAAGGCCCACAATATTATTCGGTGATTCAGGGAGCTCAAATGAGTGATCTTGTAGCTGGAAAATTGAAATCAGGTAAAAGCAGGATGATCAGCGGAAACCCATTGACAGGTTCAGCTGTAGGTCCAAAAGATTCATTAGGTTTTTATGATGATACTGTTAGTGTGATACCAGAAGGTGATCACCATGAATTTTTTGGATGGATGCCTTTTATTGGAAACCACAAGTTTAGCATGAGCAGAACATTTTTCTCCTGGTTGTCTCCAAATAAGGAATATGATCTTGATACCAATCTTAATGGAGAAGAAAGAGCGTTTGTTATTACGGGAGAAATGGAAAGGGTTTTTCCTATGGATATTTTCCCGATGCAGTTGCTAAAGGCAACCATGATTCAGGATATAGAAAAAATGGAAAACTTAGGAATCTATGAAGTAGCTCCTGAAGATTTCGCATTGATCGACTTTATAAGCACATCCAAGATCGAAGCTCAGGCGATTATTCGTGAAGGATTAGATTTAATGATTAAAGAAGTAGGCTAAATGAATTTTCTTAGAAAACAATTAGATAAAATTAAGCCCCATTTTGACAAGGGGGGTAAGTTTGAAAAATACGCACCGGCTTTTAACGGGATAGATACTTTCCTTTTTGTGCCGAACCATACCACCAAACACGGGGCGCATATCAGAGATGGAATTGACCTGAAAAGGGTCATGATCACTGTGGTTATTGCTCTGTTACCGGCACTTATTTTCGGAATGTGGAACGTTGGTTATCAGAATATGGGTGATGGACATGAGTTCATGGACTATTTTATTTTTGGTGCCATTCGTTTTTTACCCTTGATCATTGTATCCTACGGAGTAGGCTTGGGTATCGAATTTGCTTATGCTGTGTTTAGAGGACATGATGTTAATGAAGGATATTTGGTTACAGGATTACTTATTCCTATGATCATGCCAATTGATCTTCCTTTATGGATGCTAGCAGTCTCAGTTGTATTTGCGGTTATTCTTGGTAAAGAGGCATTTGGAGGAACAGGAATGAATATACTGAACCCTGCACTTGTTGCCAGGGCTTTTGCCTTATTCTCTTATGCTCCTTATATGTCTGGAAATACAGTTTGGGTAGCAGATTCTGTTGCTGATGGTGTTTCCGGAGAGACTATCTTAGGATCACTTGCCGGAGGAACCACTCCAGCATATGGTTGGTTTGACATGTTTATGGGATATATTCCTGGGTCAGTAGGTGAAACATCGGTATTGATGATTCTGATTGGAGCGGCGTTGTTGCTGTTTTCGGGTATTGCAAGCTGGAGAATCATGATTTCCTGTTTGCTGGGGGCTTCTCTTATGGGGCTTCTTTTTAACGCAATAGGATCAGAGACAAATGAATTATTGAACTTTCCATGGTGGCAACATTTATTGGCTGGTGGTTTTGCTTTTGGTCTTGTATTTATGGCAACTGACCCTGTGTCAGGAGCGCAAACAACAAAGGGAAAATGGATATACGGTTTTCTTATAGGGATTTTTGCTATTCTGATCAGAGTAGTGAATCCTACACTTCCAGAAGGAATGATGATGGCCATTTTATTGATGAATGTTTTTGCACCGACCATTGATCATTATGTAGTTGAAGGTAATGTAAAAAGAAGAAAAAAGAGATTACAAAAAGTTAACGCTTAGTTATGGATAGAAATAGCAACATTTACACTTTTGTTTTTGCCATTATTATGGTTATAGTTGTAGCAGCAGCGCTTGCGTTTACTGCGACAACTTTAAAACCTTTACAGGCTGAAAACGTCAGGCAGGAAAAGATGCAAAACATCTTATCGACCATTGGTATCAACATCACCCGTAAGGAAGCCAGCGAACAATTTTCACAATATGTGAAGCAGGAATTGGCACTTAATTCAGATGGTACAGTTAACGAACAGGTAGATGCCTTTAAGATCGAATTGATGAAGGAGACGAAGAAATCTTCAGAAGAACAGGCATTTCCATTATATATTGCTGAGAAAGAGGGTAAGACTTTTTATGTTATTCCGCTTTTTGGAGCTGGACTTTGGAAAGAGATCTGGGGTTATATCGCATTGGATGAAGACAAGAACACGATTGTGGGTGCTTCATTTGACCATGCCGGTGAAACTGCTGGTTTGGGCGCAGAGATCAACCAATCTTGGTATGAAGATCAATATATCGGAAAGACCATTTTGGATGATGACAATAATTTTGTGTCAGTTGTAGCGGTTAAAGCAGGTGCTGTTGCAGATCCTAAGCACTCAGTAGATGCTATTTCCGGAGGAACGATTACTTCTGATGGGGTGTCACTTATGATAGAAGAAAGATTAGGAAACTATTTACCATACTTTAAAAATAATTAATGATGGCAGGAGAAAAAGAAGCTTTGTTTTCGCAGAAGAACAAAAGGTTATTAATTGATCCTTTGAATGATGATAATCCGGTTACGGTTCAGGTTTTAGGGATCTGTTCAGCATTGGCAATTACGGTACAGTTAAAGGCAGCCGTTGTAATGTCGTTGGCGGTAATGTTCGTATTGGTATTTGGAAACTTGATCGTGTCTTTGTTGAGAAATCTAATTCCTAACAGGATAAGAATTATCGTTCAGTTACTAATTGTAGCCTTTTTGGTAATCTTGGTAGATCAGGTATTAAAAGCTTATTCATATGACGTCAGTAAACAGCTTTCAGTATTCGTTGGCCTTATTATTACAAACTGTATTATCATGGGTAGGTTTGAAGCTTTTGCTTTAGGTAACGGACCTTGGAAGTCAATTTTGGATGGCGTTGGAAACACTATTGGTTATGCAGTTATTTTGATCATCGTATCGTTTTTTAGAGAACTTTTTGGTGCTGGAAAATTGTGGGGATATGAAGTGTTGGGCCATAAAGGGAAGACTATCGCTGAATCAACCGGCTTGTACCATTACGGTTATGAGAATAATGGATTTATGATGCTGGCGCCAATGGCATTGATTACGGTGGGCATCTTGATCTGGTACCAAAGGTCTAAGAATAGAAAACTGATAGAAGAATAGAATTATAGTATAAACCTTTTATCACAAAGGAATAAAAAAGTAAAACATGGAAGCATTAGTAAGTTTGTTTGTTAGAAGCATATTCATAGACAATATGGTATTTGCCTATTTTCTGGGAATGTGTTCTTATCTCGCGGTTTCAAAAACTGTGAAAACAGCAGTTGGTTTAGGGGCTGCAGTTATTTTTGTATTGGTTATAACGGTACCTGCGAATTACCTTTTAGATACTTATATTTTGAAGGAAGGCGCTTTGGTGTGGTTAGGACCTGAATACGCATCGATTGACTTAAGTTTTTTGAGTTTTATCATGTTTATTGCAGTAATCGCCTCTATGGTGCAATTGGTTGAAATGATTGTAGAAAGATTTGCTCCGGCGCTTTATAGCGCATTGGGTATTTTCCTTCCTTTGATCGCTGTTAACTGTGCAATTTTAGGAGGTTCCTTATTTATGCAACAAAAGAATTTTACCACAGTAACGGAATCGTTAGTATATGGTTTAGGGTCAGGTATAGGATGGTTTCTCGCCATTGTCGCTATCGCGTCGATCAGAGAAAAAATAGCCTATTCAAATGTGCCACAACCATTGAAAGGTTTGGGAATTACTTTTGTGATTACAGGCTTAATGGCCATCGCTTTCATGAGTTTTTCAGGAATAAAATTATAATAAGTTAAGATCATATAGACAATGAGTCCAATCGTAGCAAGTATCGTATTTTCATTAGTGTTGATACTCATCTTAGTAACCGTTTTACTTGTAGCTAAAGCGAAATTGCTTCCGTCAGGAAAGGTAAAACTTTTGATCAACGGGAAAAAGGAAATTGAAGTTGAAACAGGTAGTACACTGTTGAATACTTTAAGTAATGAAAAGATATTTTTACCTTCAGCTTGTGGAGGTGGAGGTACCTGTTTACAGTGTGAATGCCATGTATTAAAAGGTGGTGGAGAAGCCTTACCTACTGAAGTGCCAAACTTTACCCGGAAAGAATTAGCTGAGGGTGCTCGTCTGGGATGTCAGGTAAAGGTCAAGGAAGATATGGAAATCACTATTCCTGAAGAGATATTCGGTATCAAGAAATTTGAGGCTACTGTAGTCTCCAATTATAATGTGGCTTCTTTTATCAAGGAATTCGTTGTGGAATTACCAGAAGACATGGATTATAAGGCAGGGGGTTATATCCAAATTGAAATCCCTAATACTGAGGTAAGTTTTGATCAAATTGATATTACCGCGCACCCAAAGGAACATCCAAATGATCCTGAAAAGTTTAAGTTGGAATGGGATAAATTTGACTTATGGCCTTTGAAAATGAAAAACAGTGACGATGTTGAAAGAGCTTATTCCATGGCTTCCTATCCTGCAGAAGGAAGGAACATCATGTTGAATGTGCGTATTGCCACGCCACCATGGGACAGGGCTAAAAACAGCTGGGCAAGTGTCAACCCTGGAGTAGCTTCATCCTATATATTTAGTAAGAAAGCAGGTGATAAGGTGATTGTTTCAGGACCTTATGGTGAATTCTTTATCAATGAATCTGATTCTGAAATGCTTTATGTAGGTGGAGGTGCAGGTATGGCACCAATGAGATCTCATTTGTATCATTTATTCAAAACATTGCAAACTGGAAGAAAGGTGACCTATTGGTATGGAGGAAGATCGAAAAGAGAATTATTCTATACGGATCACTTTAGAGATCTTGAAAAAGAGTTTCCTAATTTCAAATTCTATATTGTTCTTTCAGAGCCTTCAGAAGAGGATGATTGGAAGGTGATGAAGGATATTGATGATAAAGAAGGTGACGGATTCTTAGGATTTGTACATCAAGCTGTAATAGATCAATACCTTTCAAAACATGAAACACCAGAAGACCTTGAATTGTATTTCTGTGGTCCTCCAATGATGAACCAGGCGGTTCAAAAAATGGGTGAAGATTTTGGAATGGCAGATGAGAATATTAGATTTGATGACTTTGGCGGATAAGCTATAAATGCCGCATATAAAATATAAATCCCGCCATTGGCGGGATTTTTTATTTGTATAACACATCTTTTTAACGCTGCTTACAGTTATTGAGGTTGCACCTTGTAGAAGGTGTTTCCGGACTTTAATTCAGTAGTTTACATAGGATCTGTATGGATTCTTGAGAGATATAAGGGGATCATGTCTCTATGGGTATAATATTGGCCTGCATCCAAAAAGAATCATAGGTTGCTTAAAGCTATTCCTTATGCATCAAATGGATCTTTATGGTATAAACCCTTTGTGTCGAATAAAAACACTTCTGGCCTCACTTAATAAGGGCGGTTTAATGAAACTATAGGTCAAAAAAAAATCCTGCCAATGGCAGGACTTTTTTTATGATTATAAGACTAAAAACTATTCAGGTTTTTGTTCCAAAATATCAAAGAATTCTTCCAATTTAGGTAGAATCACGATTCTTGTTCTTCTGTTGATAGATCTTCCTTCTGCTGTATCATTTGATGCTAAAGGAACATATTCACTTCTACCTGCAGCAATTAGCCTGCTCGGTGCAACTTCAAAATCGTTTTGAAGCACTCTAACTACTGAAGCAGCTCTGGCAACACTAAGATCCCAGTTGTCTTGCATGCTTTTTGTACTGATCGGCACATTGTCGGTATAGCCTTCTACCTGAACTTCCATTTCCGGTTTGCCGTTCACCACTGTTGCTACTTTACCAAGAACTTCTTTCGCTCTGTCAGAAACAGTTGCGCTTCCGCTTTTGAAAAGCATTTTGTCTGCAATTGAGATATAGACTACTGTTTTCTCAACATCTATCTGAATGTCTTCATCCTGAATACCAGCTGCAAGATCTTTTTTCAACTGAAAAGCAAGGGCCAGATTGATTGAATCTTTTTTGGTCATCGCATCGCGAACTCCATTGATGTATTTGTCTTTCTCACTAAGTTGTGCAATAACTTCTTTAATATTGTCTGAAGAAGATTGTGTCAAAACAGTTAAGTTCTCTACCTGCTGAATTGAACGTGCCTTGTCTTCTTTTAATGAATTGTTTAATTCCATCAAGTGATCTTTATCCACCAAACATGATTGCAGATCAGCTTTGGCATCTACCAGATCTTGTTTTGTTTTGTTGTGTTGCGTTTCGAGATCAGCATATTTTTTACTTGAAATACATGAAGTTAAGAGAACCGATACAAACAGGGCTCCAAAAAATAATTTTTTCATAATTTGAATAGAATTTAATTTAAATACAAAATTATTAAATATTTTGCTTTCTTTAACATATTTTACTAAAAAAAACACAAAAGCAAAACTAAGATAAAACTTATCTTTGTATGTTAAAGAATCTATAATTTTTAGGATGAAAAAAATATTTTTTATACTGCTTTTTACGATGATCTGGTCATGTGATAAGGAGCCTTTAAAGGATTACAGACAAATAGGAGGTGTGGCTTTTGGAACTAGTTTCAATATCACTTTTGATGACGCTAAAACAAATATATCTGAAGTCGATATTGATAGTTTGATCCACGCCATGAATAAATCTTTATCGACCTATATACCAAATTCGGATATTTCAAAGATCAATAGAGGTGATACAACTGTTATTGTCGATGCGCTTTTTCAAGAAGTTTTTGAAAAATCAGCAAAGATTTATCTGGAAACAGACGGAGCGTTCGATCCAACTATAGGTACCCTGGTCAACGCCTGGGGATTTGGGCCTGAAGACAGTTTGGGTCAAATGGAACAAGGAACCGTAGATAGCCTGCTGGTTTTTGTAGGGTTTGATCAGGTGCGTCTTGACAATGGGAAGTTGATTAAAAAGCATCCGGAAACCTATCTCGATTTTAATGCGAATGCCAAAGGGTTTGCAGTAGATGTAATAGGTAGATTTCTGGAGAGTAAAGAGATTCTTAATTATTTGATTGAAATAGGAGGAGAGATAAGGGCCCGGGGTGTAAACTCTAAAACCCAACCCTGGAGAATAGCCATAGAAGAACCAAATTTTGATGGAAGCCGGTCTTTTCAAACTATAGTAGCCTTGAACAACGAATCTATTGCTACTTCGGGGAATTACCGAAAGTTTAAAATTGATTCTTTAAGTGGTGAAAAGTATGCCCATACCATCGACACGCAAACTGGATATCCAAGTAAAAGTAACTTATTGAGCGCCTCCGTGATTGCTAAGCTAGACTGTGCAGACGTTGATGCATATGCCACAGCTTTTATGGCCATGGGTCTTGAGAAAACAAAACAATTTATTGAAAAGCACGATGAGATAAAAGTTTTTCTGATTTACAACGATGGGGAGAATGGTTTAAAAACTTTTAGAACTGAAAACCTGATACTTGAAAATTAAGAGATGATATCACTTTTATTGATCTAAAACTTTTAATAAAAAAATATTCCAACCCAATGAGCCACTCAAAATTGTAGTTATTTTTGTTGAAGTGTTTTTAGAATTGCTTCAAGTTCAAAGACGACATCCCTTTTTTTAGAAGATGGCGAAAAGCTAAAACCTTCCACAACGATCAGGCGATCATTCGCTTTATCTTCAATTGTGTAGCTGATAAATGGACCACCCATAAAATCACCTTCAACGAACCACAATCCTCTAGATTCGATGGCTTTGACTTTGTTAAATTCAACGTCTCTGGTTACTGGTGTGAATTTAGGTTCAGTTCTCATATAGGTGTTGTCAAACTGACCCGGGATATAACTTTTGCCAATAGAATCTCTAAAGGAAACAAGTGACTCCATCGTATAGGGCTCACCAAAAACAGGGATTTCATAAGCAATAATATTTAATAACCCTCTTTCAAAAGTATTTCTATACCATAAAAATTGCCCTGAGTCTTCTACCATTCTGTACTCCGAAGGAATTTTCATAGAAATACCAAGGCTGTTTAATGTTTCAATTGTTTCAGGATCATGAAAATCCTTTGTTACCTTTCTTTGATAAAGGGCCAAATCATTTTTCTTAAAAATATCAATGATTTCAGTTGAATGGGACCGAATATTTTGAATTAAAGCCTCTTTATCTTTTGATAAAATGGTAACCGTTGTCTGCGGACTTGCATGAACATTGTGATTGGTATAAAAATTCTCTTCATTATCAAGACCTACAAATAGGATATTTCGATTTCTTTTAAAGAGACTGTTAAAGGTAAAAGGGTCTACTTGGTTAATTGAAAACTGATTTTCCTCCTGAGGCAAACCTATAACAGGTTCGCTGATGATATTTTTAAGTTCATCACCTACCTTGCCCTGCCAATCTTCATCGTTCATAACGATTAAAACATGATTAATTCGACCAGTTGAGGATACAAGGGTTACGGTATCACTTTTGCCGCAAGAGATCAGTAATCCTAAGGATAAAATGGCAAATGAAATTCTTTTCAACATCGTGAAGGTTTAAGACGGAATACCGCTGATCAAAAAGAATACTAGTAGATTTTGAGCTCGGTTCCTGGTTTGAGACTTTTGGTACTCCAAATATTGTTCCATTCTTTCAATTGTGCAACAGAAACTTGTGGATATTTTTGAGAGATTAACCATAAGGAATCTCCTTTCTTGACAACATAGATTGCATATTTACCTTTTGGAGCTTCTTTTTTTACAGTTGTTTTCTTTTTAGCTGGAGCAGAAGCTGCCGCCATTGGTCTTCTTGGATATATCGTAAGGCGTTGCCCTACCCTAAGGTCATTATTTTTTAATCCGTTCCATCGTTTGATACTGCTTACAGAGACCCCGTATCTATTTGCGATCTTACCCAGGTAGTCGCCACTTTTTACCCGGTATCGGATTCTGTCATTGGCTTCAAAATATTTAGGTAATGGTTTTTCTCTTTTGGCATCTTCCTCTTCCGCATAGGCGTAGATTTGTGCCTCATTAGAAACAAAGTTTCCAACCATATATTTTGGCAAAGTCAAGGTGTATCCCCTGTCTTTAACAACAGGTATAATTTTCAACTTGTATTGTGGGTTTAGAAAAGTGATTAATTCCATATCAGCACCTAAGACACTATTGACCTGTTCAAATGAAATTTGTCTTTTCACCACTATAGTATCGGTTTCAAAAGTGTTCAACACTTCATTTGTTGCATATAATTGGTGTTCATCAGCATATTCAAAAATATAGTAGGTAGCATAGAACGCAGGTAAATATCCGGCGGTTTCTCTTGGTAAATAGTGACGAATATTCCAATAGTTCTTTTGTCCTCCGGCTCTTCGGATGGCTTTATTTACATTTCCCGGACCAGAATTATAAGCGGCAAGGGCAAGATCCCAATCATTGAAAATCCGGTGTAATTTTGAGAGATACTGACAGGCAGCTTCTGTAGCTTTGATCGGATCACTCCTTTCATCAACATAAGAACTCACTTTCAAATCGTATTCTCTTCCTGTTCCATACATGAATTGCCATAATCCTTTGGCGCCAACTCGAGAAGTCGCATTGGCTTTTAAAGCCGACTCAACAATGGCCAGATATTTGAGTTCCATCGGAATATCATATTTGGCGAGGTGCTCTTCAAACATAGGAAAGTAATATTTTGCTTTCCCCATCAGATTGGCAAGCGTTTGCTGTCTGTTTTTTAAATAATGTTTGATAATTTTTTCCAGTGATGGATTGTATTCAAAATTGAATGGGGTTTGGCTATCTAAATGGGCAATTCTTTCTTTTAATTGCTCAGTTGTAAAATTTTCGATCACTACCTTTCCTATGGTATCTTCCGGCTTAATGACCAAACTACTGTCGATAACATTGTTTTTCCAGGATTCAAGCCATTTTTTATCAAACTCGCTCACCTCGATATGATCGATCAGGGCAATCGCCTTTCCTTCGATCAGTGTGGTATCAATTCTTACTGTGTCAATAAGTTTGTTTTGAGTTAGAAAGTCAGTATTGGATAAGGAATCTCCAGTGATTTCCATTGGCTCATTTAACACTTCAGCTTGTTGATCCTGAGCTTGGATCAGGCTCATAAAAAGGCAAAGGCTTAGGGATAAATATTGGCGCATCAATTTCATTATCATCATCTTTGTTGTGAGTATGTTCGGTATCAAAACGGTAAAAATAGAACAAAATTTTATTTATTCAATTTTTTTTAAGCCTTCCCAAAACATTTAGCATTACCTTAAGATATACAGGTCATTCAACTTTGATGCTCAGGAGTTCTTTTTTTAATCTTCAGTCTGGTGCCAGGTTTCAAATAATTAACATTATCAAGATCATTCAAGGTTCTTAGCTCAGAAATAGGAATGTTCCCAAATTTTCTTGAGATTTTAAACAGTGTGTCCCCATACTTCACTGTATAATTAACTAACTGGTTCTTATTTTGAACCGCTTGCGGTGACTTAGTTTCTTGTGGGACACTTTTTTTTATTTTGTTTGAAAATTGCCGCTTACTATCGGTTACTACAAGTCTTTGCCCTGAAATCAGAAAATTACTATCAAGACCATTCCAGATTTTTAATTGTTCCATACTGATATGATGCTCTTTGGCGATACTGTTCAAATTGTCTCCGTTTGTAACCAGATAACTGTTAAATGCAGTGATGGGAATAACTTCGGATTTTGTATAGGTAACTTCGGTATGCAACAAGTTATTATAAAGATCTTTTTCAGAGGCGATGAAACGTGGCATCAATGTAACAGGTAAGGTCAAGCTCATGGTTTTGTCCTTAAGTGCTGGAATCAGGTCTTTTTTATAGACCGGATTAAAGGATCTTAAGACATCCATATCAATTCCGGTATTTTTTTCGATGGCTTTAAAAGTCAAACTGCCTTTTAATTGAATCGTGTCTGTTTCAAAATAAGACAGTTCAGTTTTTACAGGACTTAGTCCATGGTTTTCCGCATGTGTAAACAAGTACATGGTGGCATAGAATGCGGGTACGTAGCTGCTGGTTTCTCTGGGTAGGAATTGTCTTATTTCCCAGTAATTGGTTTCTCCACCAGCCCTTTTGATTGCTTTTCTTACGTTTCCAGGCCCAGAATTATAGGCTGCTAATGCCAGATCCCAACTACCGAATGATTCATAAAGGTCTTTCAGATAAGCGCAGGCTGCTTGGGTGGATTTCATGATATCGAACCTTTCGTCAATATAGGAATCAATATAAAGATCGTATTCTATCCCAGTTCCATACATGAATTGCCAGAGACCTTTAGCTCCTGAAGGGGAAATTGCCACCGGATTTAAAGCAGACTCAACCACAGCAAGATATTTTAACTCAAGGGGTAAATCATAAGCGTCCAGCTGCTCTTCAAATACCGGAAAATAATAGATTGACTTGTAAATTAACTTGTTTAAATAGGCTTTCCTATCCCTTAGATATACCCTGACAAAACGCTCTAAAGTGGCATTGTGCAAAACTTTAAATGGTGTGGAATGGTCGAGTTTTTCAAGTTGTTCCTTAAGAATTAGAGATGAAAAATTATCCGAATCAAAACTATCCAAAGGGATTAGATTTTTAGCCAACAGCAAATTCTTAACTTCTCTTTGAAGGTTTTGGTCAATAGGTGCAAGGTTACTAACGGAGATTTTATAGGTGTCCAAAAACCCGGAACCCAAATTCGAAAAGCTATTGTCATTAAAAACCAGAGCGCTGTTCTGGGCTAACAGGTGCGGAGATAGCATCAATAAATAAAGAATAAGTAAGTTTTTCATAGCGTTCTTATTTTTAAGGTTTTGTTATTTGTTTTTTTATCCAATCACAGATTTGATCTAAAACCATGTCTTTTTCTATGTCATGGTGCAGTTCGTGATACCCATTTTCAACAGGAACAAATTTTACCTGTCCGTTGGCCTTCTCTGCAAATTCTTTTGAGGCCAAATGGGAAGTAATTTGATCTTTTGTACCATGCATCAATAACATAGGTATTGTTAAAGAAGAGGCATGTTGGATGGCCCATTCGCCCATTTTCATCATTTGAAGTGAATACCTAGTGCTCACGCTGTCATGTATCAGCGGGTCATTTTTATAAGCATCTATTTCTTCTTGATCTTTAGACAGAAACTTCAGATCCAGTTCATTAGGCATTGTTATAGAAGGGTAGATCCTGTCAATGATTTTACCGAAGAACATTTTCCATCCTGGTGGATCAAAAGCAAGCTTAAGAAAGGGGCTTGTGACTATAACTCCCTTCAAATTATGTTTCCTGCGCAATGTAAAATTGATCACCACGTTGCCACCCATACTATGCCCATAAAGAAATACTGGGTTTGAAGGAAACAAACTTTCTGCTTTCTCAATCATGTGGCTTATTGAATCCAGTAGGTAATTATACCCAGGGTGATGTCCTTTTTTTGCTTCAGAATGGCCATGACCAAATTGATCATAAGATATGACTGCAATGGACGATTTTAAAAGAGAAGGAACCACTGTTCTTTCATATCTTCTGGCATATTCACCCATGCCGTGAACCAAAACCACCACAGCCTGTGTGTTTACTGGCTTATAATATTGACCTTTAAGGGTCAGTCCGGCAATTTGAAATTCGAAATTGTTTCGGGTCATGAGGTAGGTGATTGTACTCAAAAATAGAGAAGCGCAGCTTCGAAATTGCAAAATTGTTGAAAACTGATAAAAACTTAGATATTAACTAGTATAAAACCAAACACTTAAGTTGTGTATTCATTGTTTTACGCACGATTTCGCCACTGTTTTAATGTCAATAATCAGCAATTGATTTCTTAATTAAACTGATAATAATCCTTAATATGAATTTAGAAATGCCACATATTTCGTAACTTTAGAAGACACATTAAATGCCTTATGATGATGACTTCAATAAACAACAACTCCGGCCAGAATCCAGAAAAAAAAACATTAACCATTGTACACCTTTTGCAACCTTATACAAAACAACGTATCAGGGTTGGAGAAATTATGGGTTATTTTCCTAAGAATATGTATCAGTCAAATGAAATTATTGATGAGGTTGTTTTGGAGGCCTATGAACAGGGAATTCAAAAAAGTAAAAATGCTGAAGACCTGAGATTGGCCATGTTTGATATTTTGAATAGGCGCATATCAGCTTTGTATAAAGCCGAAGAATGGCATAAAGATTCGATAAGTACGAGGTATATACTTGAAGAAGAATTAAAACAATTGGAGGAGAATTTCACCACTGACGGGGGCAATGATTTGATTATGAATGAAGAGCTTGACGATATTTCTTATCATCAAAATGATTCCGGACCAAAAGGATTGCCCTATGATGAGGAGGAAGAGGGCGTTAAAACTTTTTTGGGTCTGGACAAGATCAAACAAAATGAAAATTTTCATGACCGAAATACACTTCGTAAGGTTTATTATAAACTTCCTGTCAACACCTCTAATATTGTTGATTTATATATTCTGGGAAAGCTGAGCTTTCATGAGATATCCGGAATACTGAAGATGGAGGTTGGGGAAGTTAAAGAAATTGTTAATTCTGTAAGAGAAACGATTAAAAATCAACTCGAATAATAGTTGATTCTCAATAGATTTTGATTTTGATTGAAAAATGTTGAAAGTTTTCTTTTTCAGAAAGAATTAATATTGTAATATTGCAGGGTGAATACGAAAACGCTACATACTTCAGATAGAAAGAATCGCCGCCGCCCCTTGCGCCGCTTGGGCCAATAATTAGGTTAGATCAATTTTTCAATTCACATTTCAAATTATTACAATGCATTTTCAGGACAATTTCAAAACGATACAAGTTTATAACAGTCAAACTTTGCTTCACCTTGTTCATGTTTCTCGCCGTCGCCCGTAAGGGTATACTATATTCTTGGAGAAAGGTGTGTCCATCTCTGCACAATCATTATATTATTTCAAAAACTTACTTTAATTCAATACAATGGAAATTGTAATTGCTACAGATAAACATATAAAATATGCCACTACCATCAGCCAGACTATCGATAAATCGGCAGAACAAAGAGGTACTGGTATCGCGAAAAGAACCCCCGAGTATGTTGAAGCAAAGATTAGGAATGGAAACGCTGTGATCGCATTAGATGGCGATAAGTTTGCAGGTTTTTGTTATATAGAAACATTTGGAGACAAGAATTTTGTCGTCCATTCCGGCTTGATCGTACATCCAGATTTTAGACATCAGGGTCTGGCAAAAAGGATAAAGACCAAAGTGTTTAAATATTCCCAGAAGAAGTATCCTGATTCAAAGATCTTTGGAATCACTACAGGATTGGCAGTGATGAAGATCAACTATGAACTGGGTTATAAACCGGTTACATTTTCTGAGTTAACTGATGATCCTGAATTTTGGAAAGGTTGTCAAACTTGTACCAATTATGATGTGCTGCAGCGTACAAATAAGAAAATGTGCCTTTGTACAGGTATGTTGTATGATGGGAAAAAGGATGAGAAACAAGAACATCCCTATAATTCTAAAAGCCTTAGTAGACTGAAAAGAATTAAGCAAAGTTTGTTTTTGAAAAAGAAAGACCAGAGTAAGGACAAATAAAATAAACCATAATTCGATAGTGCATCTTAACTTGATGGTATCGGAAACGTAAAGATATAAAAAATGAAAAAATTAGTATTGGCATATAGTGGAGGTTTAGACACTTCTTATTGTGCAAAGTACCTCTCGAAGGTTGAAGGATTTGAAGTGCATGCCGTCAGTGTAAATACAGGAGGGTTTGAGAAAGAAGAGATTGCTTCAATCGGAGAGAAAGCAATTCAGCTTGGGGCAAGCAGTTATGTTTCGATAGATGCCGTTCAAATTTTCTATGATAAGGTTGTGAAGTATTTGATATATGGTAATGTTCTTAAAAATAACACTTATCCACTTTCAGTGAGTGCTGAAAGAATTATTCAGGCGATTGAAATTGTAAATTATGCAAAGAAAGTTGGCGCCAACTACATTGCTCATGGAAGTACAGGTGCCGGAAATGATCAGGTTAGATTTGATATGATCTTTCAAACCCTGGCGCCCGAAATAGAGATCATTACGCCCATCAGAGATCTGAAATTATCGAGACAAACGGAAATCGATTTTTTAAAGGAAAATGGGTTGGATCTTCCATGGGAAAAAGCCAAGTACTCCATCAATAAAGGCCTGTGGGGTACAAGTGTTGGAGGAGAAGAAACCCTTACATCGCATGCCGGGTTGCCAAGTGAGGCCTATCCGAGTCAATTGGTCAAAAATGATGAAACTGATGTAAAACTGACCTTTGAAAAGGGTGAATTAATTGCAGTTAATGGTAAAAAGGATAGCCATATTAACAATATTGAAGCCTTGGAAAAGTTGGCTTCAGCCTATGCCATTGGCAGGGATATACACGTTGGAGATACGATCATTGGGATCAAAGGCAGGGTTGGATTTGAAGCAGCCGCTCCACTTGTAATCATAAAGGCGCATCATTTGCTTGAAAAGCATACCCTTACCAAATGGCAGCAGCATCATAAGGAACAGCTGGGAAATTGGTACGGGATGTTATTGCACGAAGGACAATACCTGGACGAGGTCATGAGAAATTTTGAAGTCTTTTTAACAGATACCCAAAAAAATGTGAGTGGAGACGTTTTTGTAACGCTTCATCCTTACAGATTTACACTGAACGGAATCGCGTCAAAACACGATTTGATGAACTCCTCTTTTGCCAGTTATGGAGAGACCAATGAAGGATGGACCGCTGATGACGCCAAAGGATTTATCAAAATTACTGCAAATCAGGGTAAAATATATAACCACGTAAATTCATAAAAATGATCAAGGCAGGAATTATAGGAGGAGCGGGTTATACAGCTGGAGAGTTGATCAGACTTCTTCTGAATCACCCTGAGGTTGAGCTGGATTTTATCTATAGCACATCAAATGCAGGAAATAAAATTCACGAGGTCCACAGGGATTTGTTAGGTGATACAGACATGAAGTTTTCTAGTAAAGTCAACCTTGATATAGATGTTTTGTTTTTATGCCTGGGTCATGGAAATTCTTCAGCCTTTTTAAAGGTGAATGAGTTTAGTAAGAAGACCAAAATCATTGACTTAAGTAATGATTTCAGACTGACCAAGGACAGTTTTTTTATGAATAAAAAGTTTGTCTATGGCCTGACCGAAGTATTTAGAGAAGAAATCAGTAAAGCGCAATACATCGCAAACCCTGGTTGTTTTGCAACAGCTATACAATTAGGACTCCTTCCTTTGGCCAATGCATCTTTGCTAAAAGATGATATCCACGTAAACGCTGTTACCGGTGCAACCGGAGCAGGAGTTTCTTTGTCAAAAACAACCCATTTTACCTGGAGAGATAATAATTTTTCTCACTATAAAGCTTTTGACCATCAACACCTTGGAGAAATTAATCAACACATCGAAATCCTTCAACCTGGTTTTGATCATGAGGTGAATTTTATTCCTAACAGGGGAAATTTTAGCAGAGGAATTTTTGCTACCGCTTATACCAAATATGACGGGAGTATTGAGGAGGCAAAAAGCTTGTATAAAGATTTTTATAAAGAGACTGTTTTTACTCATGTATCTGATCAGGAGATTTTCTTAAAACAGGTGGTTAACACGAATAAATGTTTGATCCATCTGCAAAAACATAAAGATAAATTATTGGTGACAAGTGCGATTGACAACTTGTTGAAAGGAGCCTCGGGGCAAGCCATTGAAAATATGAACCTGATGTTTGGTTATAGCCAGTCAGCAGGTCTTAGATTAAAAGCTAACTTTTTTTAAAATGAACATATGAAAATAGCCATCATAGGAGTGGGAAATTTAGGCTACTCAATAGCAGTAGGGATCTTAGGCCAGAAAAAGGAAATAAATTGTAAATCATTGTACCTGACAAAAAGGAATACGACTTCTTTAAGTCATTTGGAAAAGGTATCTATGGTAAAAACTACTTCTGATAACAGACGTGCGGTTAAGTATTCAAATGTGGTCATTCTGGCTGTGCAACCTGCTCAACTCATGGAAGTGTTAGACGAAATTAAAGATCTTATTGATCCAAAGAGGCACACGATTATCTCTGTTGCTACAGGCAGAAAGATAGACGAAATTGAAGCTATGGTTAAGCCGGATGTACCGGTGATCAGGTGTATGCCGAACACGGCCATTTCTGTGGGCCAGTCTATGACCTGTATCAGCGCCAATGAAAAAGGAAAGGAGAATTTTCATATTGCCAAGACGATATTTAACGCCCTGGGCGAAACCATGTGTATTGATGAAAGCCTCATGCAGGCAGCAACTGTTATTTGTGCAAGTGGTATTGCCTTTTGGATGAGATTGATAAGAGCTACCACGCAGGGAGCTGTGCAATTAGGTTTTCATAGTGAGGAAGCACAAAAACTTTCGATGCAGACCTGTTTAGGCGCTGCAAGTTTACTGATAGATTCTCAAAGCCATCCGGAACAGGAAATAGATAAGGTAACGACACCTAGCGGATGTACCATAGAAGGATTGAATGAAATGGAACACCAGGGATTAAGTTCCTCAATTATCAAGGGACTGGTGACCTCATATGAAAAAATAAATCAGATTTAAGCGTATTGATATGGAACTATTTGATGTATACCCTTTGTATGATGTAAGCCCGGAAAGTGCTGAAGGATCTTATGTAACGGACAATAAAGGTCGAAAATATCTTGATCTTTACGGGGGTCATGGGGTGATCTCTATCGGTCATAGCCATAAGGACTATGTAGCAGCTTTAACCAGCCAGCTGAAGAAAATGGGTTTTTATTCTAATTCTATACAAAACCCTTTACAAGAAACACTGGCTCAAAAACTCGGAAGGCTATCCCAATGTGAAGATTATAATTTGTTTTTATGCAATTCAGGGGCCGAGGCCAACGAAAATGCGTTAAAAATGGCTTCATTCGCCACAGGGAAAAGTAAGGTGATCGCATTTGAAAAAGCATTTCACGGCCGAACTTCAGCGGCTGTTGCAGCCACTGATAACCCAAAGATCAATGCCCCATTGAACAGTCAACATGAAGTTGTATTTCTTCCCTTGAACGATGTAGCGTCTTTAGAAAAGGAACTCTCAAAAAAGGACGTGGCTGCGGTGATCATAGAAGGGATACAAGGGGTAGGTGGTTTAAATGAAGGCTCTACTGCATTCTTCCAATCTTTAGAGAAATTGTGCAGACAATATGGAGCTATCCTTATTCTTGATGAAATTCAATCTGGTTATGGAAGGAGTGGAAAATTCTTTTCTTTTCAACATCATGGTATTCATCCTGACATTATTAGTATGGCTAAGGGTATGGGGAATGGATTTCCTGTTGGAGGCATACTTATTTCCAATCACATAGAGGCATCATATGGACTATTGGGCACAACATTTGGTGGAAATCATCTGGCCTGTGTAGCGGCTATTTCAGTGCTAGATGTGATTGAAAAGGAGCAATTAATGGACAATGTGAATAAGGTTTCATCACATTTTTTGGAAAGAATCAAAGAGATCGATCAAATTAGATCTGTAAAGGGTAAAGGTTTGATGTTGGGCGTAACTTTTGACTTTCCCGTTGCTCAATTGAGGAAACAACTGATTTTTGAAGAGGGAATTTTTACAGGAGGATCTGCTGATCCGAATCTTTTAAGAATACTACCACCACTATCAGTAGAAACTGAAGAAATTGACTTTTTCATAGATGCCTTAAAAAGCGTTCTGAAAAGCATTAATAATAGCGTAAAAAGTAACTAAAACTCATGGAGTCAATTTTATCTATAGAACAGAGAAATAATGTGTTGCTTTCCATGGCTCGCCTGGTGAGTGATCAACAAAATGATATTTTAAAGGCAAATGAGAAAGACCTGAAAGGAAATGACCAACTTGACCTTGCCATGTATGACAGGTTAAAGGTTGATCAGGAAAAAATCAACGGCATGGTGCTTTCTTTGGAACAATTGGCCGCTCAGAAAGATCCGGTTGGTATTGAAAGGTTTCATTTTAAGCATGAGAATGGCTTGGATATCTATAATAAAACGGCCTCTTTTGGCACGATCATGATCATCTACGAATCAAGGCCCGATGTTACTATTGAAGCCGGAGGGATCGCTTTTAAATCAGGAAATAAAATTCTTCTTAAAGGAGGAAAGGAATCGTTGAATTCAAATCTGGCGATAGTTGATTTATGGCATAAAGCCCTTAAAGAAAATAAGGTGAGTAAGGATTGGGTTACGTATTTAAATTATGATCGTGAGGAGACAAGAGCATATTTAAAGCAACCGAAACAAAAGATCGATCTGATTATTCCAAGAGGCGGTGAAAAGTTGATCGCATTTGTCAAACAACACGCTACCTGCCCGGTCATTGTGAGTGGAAGAGGTAATAATTTTGTGTATGTTGCCAAAGAAGCGGATCAGAAGAAGGCCATGCAAATCATTCTCAATGCGAAAACCGATAAGATCTCTGCATGTAATGCCCTGGATAAGGTGCTGATCAATAAAGGTTTACCGGGATATAATGAATTTGTAACTAGTTTGGTTGAAAACCTGCAGGAGCATAAAGTACAGGTTTTAGGCGCTGAAACGATGAAATCATTGAAAGGAGTTGAACCTGTATCAGGAGAAGAAGTTTGGTATGAGGAATTTCTTGATTATAAAATTATGCTGGGAGATGTGGTTTCAACTGAGGAGGCCATAAGAATGATTAATAAGTTTGGTGGCGGACATTCAGCATCGATCATCACGGAAAACAATACGGAGGCCCATGCCTTTATGAGTGCAGTCGATGCGGCGGCAGTTTACCATAATGCATCTACCCGATTCACAGATGGTTTTCAATTGGGTTTAGGGGGTGAATTGGCCATCAGCACAGATAAATTACACCAAAGAGGGCCAATTGGTCTTGAGCATTTGGTGACTAACAAATGGTATATATATGGGAATGGGCAGATCAGGTAAAAAGAGGGTACTCCTTAAAATAGGCACCAATACTTTGACCAAAGAGACAAACCAGATCTCAAGAGGGAAGATAGAAGATATTGGGAGGCAGATTTCTCTATTAAATGAGGACTATGAGTTTGTCATTGTGAGTTCAGGGGCCATTGCCGTGGCCAAACAGTTTGTTAAGCTGGAATCAAATGGCAGGGAAATCAACGTTAAACAGGCGCTCGCTGCAATTGGCCAACCGCATCTAATGCGTATCTTTCAGGAGAATTTCAGGGAGTTAGGATTGCTCACATCGCAGTGTTTATTGTCATATGCTGATTTTAATCGTGAAAAGTCAAAAGAAAACATTGTCAATACAATCAATGTCTTGATAGACAACCATTATATTCCGATCATCAACGAAAATGATACAGTGGCTACTGATGAGATCCAATTTGGTGATAATGATAAATTGGCAGCCTTAACAGCCGCATTAATCGGGGCTGACCTTGTCATTATAGCAACCAATACTGATGGTATTTATACCAAGAGTAGTATAGGAAATGACATAAAATCGACTATAGAGGAGGTAAGGGATCTAAAGGAACTTCGAAATGAAATTGCCGATGGTAAAAGTTCACAAGGAACGGGAGGCATGCTGTCGAAAATAGAAGCCGCTGAAATATTAAAAAATGAAAAAATAGAAACTTGGATCGTAAATGGTATTGGGGATAATTTTATGATCAATGCCATGAATAAACAAATACCTTTTACTAAAATTTTAAAAGATCAATAATGAATTATTTATCGGTTAAGGATATAGATTCGATTGCTGAATGGGTGTCAGAAGCGAGAATATTAAAGGAGAACCCTTTGGCAGATAGTCATTTGGGTAAAGATAAAACCATAGGTCTATTGTTTTTTAACCCCAGTTTAAGAACCCGGTTAAGTACGCAAAAAGCGGCGCAAAACCTTGGTATGACTACCATGGTTATGAATTTTGACAAGGAGGGTTGGGCCGTTGAATATGAAGATGGGATCATCATGGATCAGGGAAAATCTGAACATATCAAGGAGGCCGCTCAAGTCATTTCTCAATTTTGTGATATTATTGCGATCAGGGCCTTTGCTTCTTTGGAGGATAAGGAAAAAGACAAGGCTGAAATCGTATTGAACGGATTCGCTAAGTACGCTTCTGTTCCCATAGTCAATATGGAAAGCTCGGTCGGACATCCTTTGCAGGCACTTGCCGACGCGATCACCCTCGAGGAAGACAAAGACAGGTTAAAGGGGCGAAAGCCTAAAGTGATATTATCCTGGGCGCCGCATCCCAAAGCTTTGCCTCATGCAGTTGCAAATTCCTTTGTTGAAATGATGCACAAACAGGACGCAGATTTTGTCATCACACACCCTAAAGGATACGAATTGGATCCTGAAATTACAGGAACAACCAGCATTGAATATGATCAGGCCAAAGCCTTTGAAGGAGCGGACTATATTTACACCAAGAACTGGAGTTCTTTCAACCAATACGGAATGGTTTTATCAAAGGATCCTTCCTGGATAATAAGTGCTGAAAAAATGGCTTTAACAAATGATGCCAGATTTATGCACTGTTTGCCTGTAAGAAGAAATGTAGTTGTCGCAGATGCTGTCCTCGACAATCCGCAGTCATTGGTGATCAAACAGGCAAATAACAGGACTTTTTCGGCGCAGACAGTGTTAAAGAAAATTCTTAAAAATCTTAAGCAGGACTAATAACTAAGCTGATGAAAAAGCAACTGAGTATCGTAAAAATAGGAGGTAATGTGATCAATAATTCAGAACAACTTGATTTGTTTCTTCATAATTTTGCCAAGTTGGATGGTTTGAAAATACTGGTGCATGGCGGAGGAAGGAGAGCAACCGAAATGGCTGATTCTTTGGGTTTACATCCTAAAATGATTGGAGGAAGACGGGTTACAGATGAGGCAAATTTAGAGGTAGTTACGATGGTTTATGCGGGATTGCTTAATAAGAATATCGTTGCAAAACTTCAGGCGAAAGCATGCAATGCATTGGGTTTGTCAGGTGCAGATGCGAATGTGATCAAAGCACATAAACGGGTCGTAAAAGAAATTGATTACGGCTTTGCCGGAGATATAGATGAGGTAGAAAACAAAGCAATTGCCCTATTTTTGAACGGAGGAATTACACCTGTATTTTCTGCTATTACGCATGATGGGCAAGGACAACTTTTAAATACGAATGCTGACACTATAGCGGCTGAACTGGCTAAAGGTCTCTCCCTTTTATTTGAAGTAGAATTAATATACTGTTTTGAAAAAAATGGTGTACTCCGGCAAGTGGATGATGATGATTCTGTTATAGATCAAATTGATAAGATAACATATGAGCGGTTAAAGAAGGAGGGCGTAATTGCTGAGGGAATGTTGCCCAAGATGGAGAATTGCTTTGACGCTTTGCAGGAAGGCGTTCATAAGGTACTTATCGGGAAACCTGAACTCATCTCGGATAAGCATATAAAACACACAACATTACTGTTATGATAAGCGAACTGGGCGATAAAGCAAAACAACTATTGATCAACCTGATCAATACCCCGTCGTTTTCCGGAGAGGAAGATCAGACGGCTTTGCTCATAGAAAAATTTTTAAAGGATCACGGGATTTCCTGTAGGAGAGAAGTGCATAATATTTGGGCAGTGAATGAACATTTTGATGCCTCAAAGCCTAATATCCTATTGAATTCTCATCATGATACGGTAAGACCAAATAAAGGCTATACCAAAAATCCGCATAAAGCAGAGGTTGTTGATGGTAAAATTTATGGCCTGGGATCAAATGATGCAGGTGGATGCCTGGTTTCATTAATGGCCACTTTTATTCATTTTTACAAACAGGAAAACCTGAACTATAATTTGATCTTATTGGCTTCGGCGGAAGAGGAAAGTTCTGGTAATCATGGTATTCGTTCAATGGTGCCTCTCATGCCTGAGATTGATTTTGCAATCATTGGAGAACCCACATTAATGCATCTTGCTATTGCCGAGAAAGGCTTATTGGTTCTCGATTGTTATGCACATGGTACGGCAGGTCATGCGGCTCATATACGAGGAGATAATTCAATTTACAAGGCGATGGAAGCCATTAGTTGGTTTGAATCTTTTAAGTTCCCTAGGGTGTCTGAAACGCTTCATGACACTAAAATGACCGTAACCCAGATCAACGCAGGAAGTCAGCATAATGTAGTGCCTTCAACCTGTCATTTTGTTGTGGACATCAGGGTAAATGACTTGTATTCCAATAAGGAAGTACTTGATCTCATAAAAGACCATGTTGGGGTTGAGGTAAAAGAAAGGTCTCTGAATTTGAATTCCTCCTCTATCCGAAAAGATCATGATATAGTTCTTGCCGGGGTTCATTTGGGAAGAGAGATCTATGGGTCACCTACCTTGTCGGATCAGGCGAATTTGAGCTGCCCTTCTTTAAAATTGGGCCCAGGAGATTCGTTGAGATCGCATACTGCGGATGAATTTATCTATGAAAAGGAGATCTTTGAAGGAATTGAGCTTTACATTAAAATTTTAAAAGAAATAGTATAGTCTTAAAAAGGCTTTTTAAAAAGAAACATATGAAACTTTGGGACAAAGGATTTAGTACGGATAAGAAAATAGACTTGTTTACTGTTGGTAATGACAGAGAACTTGATCTTGTACTTGCCAAATATGATGTAATTGGCTCACTCGCTCATGCTAAAATGCTGCATAAAATTGGCTTGCTCACCGCGAGTGAAATAAACCAGGTGGAGAAGGAGTTGGCTGAAATCACTAGCCTTATCGAAAAGGGTGATTTTATCATCGAAGAGGAATTTGAAGATGTACATTCCAAAGTGGAATATATGCTTACGGAAAAGTTGGGTGACACGGGTAAAAAGATACATACAGCACGCTCTAGAAATGATCAGGTCCTAGTGGATGTTCATTTGTATTTGAGAGAAGAAATAAAAGAAATCAGAGGAATGATCATCGATTTTTTTAACCTCTTGATGAGATTATCAGAATCCAATAAAGACAACCTCTTACCGGGATATACGCATTTTCAAGTGGCCATGCCTTCTTCTTTTGGGATGTGGTTTTCTGCTTATGCCGAAAGTTTGATCGATGATATATACATGTTAAACGCTGCCTATAGCGTGGTAGATCAAAACCCTTTGGGATCAGCAGCAGGTTATGGGAGCTCATTCCCAATAGATCGCGATTATACCACTGCAGAAATGGGGTTTAGTGAGTTAAAAGTAAATTCTGTTGCTGCACAAATGAGCAGGGGTAAAACGGAGAGAACCGTCGCTTTTGCAATGAGTTCGGTCGCGGGTACCCTTTCAAAATTTGCCATGGACATTTGTTTGTATATGAGTCAGAATTTTGGATTTGTTTCTTTTCCTGATGAGTTGACAACCGGATCGAGTATCATGCCGCATAAAAAGAATCCTGATGTTTTTGAGCTCATTAGAGGAAAATGCAATAAAATTCAAGCGCTGCCCTATGAACTTACCTTGATTATTAATAACCTGCCAAGTGGTTATCACAGAGATCTGCAATTATTAAAAGAGGGGTTGATTCCAAGCATCCAAGCCTTAAAATCATGCTTAGAAATGTTTACTTTTTCATTAAGCACTATTGAAGTCAATAAAAATATTGTAGACAAAAAAATCTATGATTACCTGTTTACCGTGGAGGAGGTGAATAAACTTGTTCAGGACGGAGTTCCTTTTAGAGATGCTTACAAAATTGTTGGTGGAAAAGTAGGCGACGGTAGTTTTATGCCAAATAAGGAAGTTGTACATACCCATATTGGTAGTGTTGGAAATTTATCCTTAGACAGGATAAAGGCTAAGATGGAAAAGGCAAATGCCCATAATTCGTAAAAAATTCAGGATATAAAAAAATGAATTGGAACGTATCTCTTTATAATGAAAAACACGGTTTTGTCTATCAGTATGGTTCCCAACTGATCGATTTACTCAATCCCAAAGAAGGAGAACTAATCCTTGATTTAGGTTGTGGTTCAGGGCAATTGACTTCTAAGATTTCGGAGTCGGCATCGGTAATTGGAATCGATAGTTCTGAAGAGATGATCAAAGCCTCTCAGGATTTGTTTCCTGAAATAGATTTTTATCAGATGAATGCCGATTCATTTTCGTTCGATCAGTCCTTTGATGCCATTTTTTCAAATGCCGTTTTACATTGGGTAAAAGACCAAAAGACGACAACAACTAATATGTTCAATCACTTGAATACAGGAGGGAGGCTGGTAGTTGAATTCGGAGGGTATGGAAATGTAGCAACCATTGTAGATGCTTTGAGATGGAGTTTGAAAAATCACGGATTTGATGAAAATGCTGTGCTGGAAAGATGGTATTTCCCGAGTATAAGTGAATACACCAGCCTTTTGGAAGATGCTGGTTTTGAAGTTAGCCTTGCGCAGCTTTATGACAGGCCTACGCTTTTAGAGAGTAAAAATGAAGGAATAAAAGATTGGATTGAAATGTTTGGAACTCATTTTTTCCAAGGAATCGACACAAAAGATAAGGCAGCTATTTTAACTGAAGTGCAAGACAAGGTAAGGTCAACATGTTTTAAAGATGGTCAATGGCATGCAGATTATCGCAGAATAAGAATTATGGCGGTTAAAAAATAGAATCAACCTATCAATGCCTCTTTCAAGGCTTTTGCCTTTAACAAGCATTCCTCATATTCATTTTCTATAACCGATAGAGAAGTAATAGCGCTTCCTACAGAAAAGGAGGCATATTTTTTTGAAGCATTGTAAAGTATGCTTCTGATTACTACGTTAAAATCAAAATTACCTTCAGGACTAAAATACCCTACAGCACCTGAGTAGAGACCTCTTTTGGTCTCTTCTTCCTCTTCAATGATCTTCATCGCAGATATTTTAGGCGCACCCGTCATGCTGCCCATAGGAAATAAGTTTTTGATGATATCAACGTCGTTGTCATCCTTGTCTACGGTGCAAACAATAGTAGAAATAAGTTGATGAACTTGCTTAAATGAATAGACTTTGCATAATTCTTCAACATGAACACTTCCCTTTACTGCGTTCTTAGAAAGATCATTCCTGATCAAATCTACGATCATGATATTTTCAGCCCTCTCTTTGGGGTCATTGACAAGGGATTGAGCAAGTTTTTTGTCTTCGATTTTATCGTTTAATCTTCTGGCTGTACCTTTTATCGGTTGTACAATGATCTTGTTATTTTGTTTTTTGACAAACCTTTCGGGAGAGGCACACAGCAAGAATTGATCTCTCAGTTTTATGTAACTGGCAAAAGGAGCCTGAGAAATCTGATTTAATTTCTGATAGACATCAATCGTATTGATCTCACAAGATTCAGCATAAAATTCCTGACAATAATTAACTTCGTAGATGTCTCCTCTATGAATGTGTTTTAACACATTTGTGACTTTGTCAAAATAGTCTTGCTTAGAAAGCCTCGACGAAATTTGACAAGGTTTTGAAGGTATATCAGATCTAAGTGTAAGTTGGCTGATTGCTTGCGTATCTTTTTCGACCTCATGCTGATATGGCTCTAAATACAAGAATTCAACCGTTTCATTTTTCCAAAGCAGCACCTTTTTGGGTTGAAAGAAAAATAGCTCAGGAAAATCTAGATGATCAGGATTATTTGAGCTTAGCGCTTCTGTATCGTTTTTGAGATCATAGCTCAGGTAACCAAAAAGAAAATCTTTATGCTTTTGTCTAAAATGTTTCAACTTGTCAAAAGCACCTTTTGAATCTGCAGAAAGAATATCATGAGCGCCAATAGCTAAAATCGCTTCCACCTCTCCGTACTTCTCTTGTTCAGCTTGGGTATCTTTATTAGATTCCAGAAAAATAACCTCATCAAATTGTTGAGCCCACTGTAACGCATGTTCCTTTGAAAGTTTGGATAATCCATTCGATACATTTTTTGATATCCGCTTCACAGTAACATGACATTTTTAAATTTTTACTCAAAAGTATAGACTTTTTTGTCTACTTCTGACAATCTGAAATAGCCAAAAGCATAATTCTCAGGGCTGTTAATATTGATACAGTTTCCTTTGATCTCGGCCGGTGTCGTGCTGAAAGGCCCTCCTACACCTCCAGATTGCTGAATAAGTAATTTTATATAGTTATAATATTGCTCAGATATTCCGTTAAGATCAATGTCTACAATGTCACCCGGTACAAATTCAGTTTCACCGGTGTCATCATTATTTATTTTTTCATAAAAGATAGACATTTTATTCCCATCCGTAAATTCATCTTTTACATCGAACAAAGTTTGCAGAAGATCTCCTCTCCTTTGAAATTTGGTTAAATAAAAGTTTTTAATATCTTTTGGATCATTAAACTCAATATTTACTTCCAGAGCTTCTTTGTCAAAACCATTTTCTCTTGATTGAAATACAGTGGTAATATCAGTTACCGGAGTCATTGTTTCAGAGGCACGATAGATTTCATTATCATACAAGATTTCCAAAGTATAGGACTGATCCATAACAGGAACAAACTCATTTGTTGTATAGTTGCCATTATTCTGATCGGTAAATATGACTTCCCTTGAATCAGTATCATTGATCACCTTGACAATAGCACCTTTAACCGGGTTTTCAACAAGGTTGTCAAAAAAGGGTGTTGATGTACTTAATTTGATGGTCTGTTGACTCCCTGAACTGCCTTTGATCCAATCCATGGATGCTTCTACGACAAGTCTTGGAGCAGCTTCGGGAACTTCAATATCGATCACATCAGTACAAGACGCTAGAAGTAGCGATAGAGATAGTAATATTTTATAGATATAATTTTTCATTTGTCTAAAATTTAAAATTATAAGTTACAGAAGGTACTATGCCAAAAATGGCAATTCTGGTCGCTTCATTAAGGCCCGTTTCTCTATTCTGAGAAAAAGATATTGAAGCCGCGTTCCTGCGATTATAAATATTATAGATACCAAATACCCATTCTCCTTGCCATTTTTTATTTGGTTTTCCGGGAACAAGAATAGCTGAGATATCAATTCTATGATAAGCTGGTAACCTGTCCGAATTTCGATCTGAATAACTAGCTATTGACAAACCTTCGTATTGGTATTGTCCGGTTGGATAAGTAACCGGCCTTCCAGTCTGGTAAAGGATATTGGCACTAAAACTCCATTTCTTATTCAATCTGTATACACCTGTAAATGATAGGTCATGCGTTCGGTCATAAGGATTGTAATACCAGTTTCCATTATTTATTCCAGGGCCGCCTGCATTACCACCAGGAGTTCTTTGCTCCGATTTGGATAGGGTATAGGCAAGCCAACCTGTAAAACTACCTTTGGTTTTTCGAAGTAAAAATTCAAGCCCATAGGCTCTGGATTCTCCATTCAAAATCTCTGTTTCTATGGTGTTGTTTCCAATAAGGTCAGAGCCGTCAATATAATCGATTCGGTTCTCAATGTCCTTGTAATAAGCTTCAACTTCGATAGAGTATTGATTGTTATTGAGTTTCTTAAAATAGCCAAGAGCGTATTGGTTGGCTAACTGAGGTTCTATATAGCTTCCACTTGGTGCCCAAACATCGAGTGGGGTAACAGAGGTAGTATTTGAGATAAGGTGTATATACTGTGCCACACGAGAATACCCTGCCTTTACTGAAGATCGTTCGTTTAGCTCATAAGCAACGGCTAGTCTGGGTTCAAAGTTTCCAAAGCTTTTGATGACTTCTCCTTTGTCATATTCAATGGCATCTATGGGTTTTCCTCTTTCATATATGCCAAGTTGTTCATTATATACAACTGGTTGGTCATTTTCGTATTGGACGATTTTCTGGCCTCCCATTCTTGCAAAATTGCTATATCGCAAGCCGTATTGTAATGATACCTTTGGTGAAATTCTATGTTCAGCACCCACGTATAACCCTCCTTCAAAAGCTCTCTTTTGGTCAAGTTTCATATAGTTGATTCCGGAAGTCTCCGAAGTTGGGCTGATGATACCTGGATTGAATAGGTAATGTATTCCATTGACACCAAAATCAAGTTTAATATTATTGTTTAAATAATAACTTAAGGCATATTTCAAATTGTAATTATCGATTTGGGAAAGCCAGTCAAATTCAAAAGCATTGATCTCCAATTGGTAATCATATTTGCTGTAATTCACAGATAAATTAGAAAATATCTTATCATTAAATATATGATTCCATCTTAAATTCCCTGAAGAATTCCCATAGGAACTGTTGAAGTTTTCGTTGAATTTAAAGACATCCCTTCCAAAATAACCGGAAAGAAAAAGTTGGTTATTTTCATTGATTTCATAATTTCCCTTTAGGTTCAGGTCATAAAAATAAGCACTGTTATCTTTTAAATCTTCACTAAGCTTTAGGAACAAATGCGCATAAGAACCTCGACCGGCAACTAAAAAAGAACTCCGGTCTTTTACTATTGGCCCTTCTACAGCTAGTCTTGTTGAAACGGTTCCAATTCCTCCTGTAAGCGCAAAATTTTTGTTGTTACCATCTTTTTGTCTTACATCAAGCACCGATGAAGCCCGTCCCCCAAAACGGGCTGGAATGTTCCCTTTGTATAGTTTGATGTCTTTGATCGCGTCAGAATTAAAAATCGAAAAGAAACCAAGCAGGTGCGACGTATTATAAATGATGGTCTCATCCAGCAAAACAAGGTTTTGATCTACCGATCCGCCCCGAACATTAAACCCACTTGAGCCTTCACCATTGTTGGTTACTCCTGGAAGTAATTGAATCGATTTGATGATATCTACCTCTCCCAGAACCGCAGGCATCTGCTTGATAGTCGCCACATTGAGTTTTGACACACTCATTTGCGGTTTTCTAAGGTTGATGTCTTCAGATTCTTCAGTTTGTAAAACTATTTCATTGAGTTGGTTACTGCTTTCAGTAAGCTCAACGTCCAGGTTTTGATCACCAGTAAGTATGACTTCTTTGCTGATATCCTCAAATCCAAGATAGGAAATGATGAGTGTATAATTTCCTTCTGGAGCTGTAATTGAATAAAAACCATATTCATTTGAAGTGCCGCCAATACTGGAGTTTTGAATAAAAACTGTAGCGCCGAAAAGCGTTTCTCCACTGCTTTGATCTTTGATGGTCCCACTAATAGAGTAATTATTCTGGGCAAAAATAACAGAGGATATGAATAGAAATAAGATAGTTAATCTTTTCATTTTTTTCGGGGGTAAATAATCATATCTAAATCAACAACAAATAAAGTCTCTTTATAAGTCGAATACTTAACTATGCAATGCTCTTCCGTCAACCGCGAGACAGGCTTCTTTGATCGCTTCAGTATAGGTTGGGTGGGCATGACTCATTCTGGCAACATCCTCACTTGATGCTCTGAATTCCATAGCCACAACTGCTTCAGCAATCAAATCAGCAGCTCTTGCACCTATCATATGTACGCCAAGAATTTCGTCAGTTTTGGCATCTGCTAATACTTTGATCAGCCCATCAATGTCCATACTCGCCCTTGCTCTGCCCAAAGCACGCATAGGGAAGCTTCCCATTTTATAATCAACACCAGCTTCTTTGAGTTGTTCTTCTGTTTTTCCGACAGAAGCCACTTCCGGCCATGTGTACACCACTCCGGGAATCAAATTATAATCGATATGAGGTTTTTGGCCTGCGATGATTTCAGCAGCCATCGTACCTTCTTCTTCTGCCTTATGCGCAAGCATTGCACCACGAACAACATCACCAATCGCATAGATATTGCTTATATTGGTTTGTAGATGTTCGTTGACTTCTATTTGTCCTCTTTCATTGGCTATTACACCTGCAGCGTCAAGTTGTAATCCATCGGTAAATGGTCTTCTTCCAACAGACACCAAACAATAATCTCCTTTGATCTCAACTTCATTACCTTTTTTATCATCAGCCAATACTGTGATTTCATTGCCTTTTCTGCTGACGTCTTTCACCTTATGAGAAACATTGATCTTGAATTTATTCTTTTTAAAAACTTTAGCCAGTTCTTTCGACAGTGCGGCATCCATGGTTGGGATGATCCTGTCCATATATTCAACTATCGTTACCTCAGCTCCAAGTCTTTTATATACTTGACCTAATTCAAGTCCGATCACCCCACCTCCAATAACGATAAGGTGTTTTGGAATTTCTTTTAATTTTAATGCCTCAGTGGAAGTGATGATCCTCTCTTTGTCAATTTTGATAAAAGGTAAATTGGACGGCTTACTTCCTGTGGCTATAATAGTGTTTTTAGAAGAAATTTCTTCAGTACTTTTATCCTCTTTTGTAATCAGGATGAGCTCTGAACTCTTAAAACTACCCAAGCCTTGATATACATCTATTTTGTTTTTCTTCATTAAGAAATCAATACCTCCCGTTGTCTGCTCTACCACAGTATCTTTGCGAGAGATCATCTTGGCAAGATTCACTTTGATCTCCCCTGGAATTTCAATTCCATGCGTGTCAAAATGTTTTATCGCATCTTCATAGTGATGAGATGAGTCAAGCAAAGCCTTACTGGGAATGCAACCTACGTTAAGGCAGGTGCCTCCTAAAGTCTTATATTTTTCGATTAAAGCCGTTTTTAAACCCAATTGTGCACAGCGAATGGCAGCTACATATCCTCCGGGACCAGAACCTATTACGGTAACATCATATGATTTCATAATGGTATTCAATTTTAATGATTGCAAAAATAAGTTATTTCACTATATATAGAAAAGGATTGAGAAATTGATTTTATCATTTTTCAACCTCGCATGATGCCTAATAAGGCCTGTATCAGCTATAACATTTTCTTCTACTTCACACAATTTAATGTAGAAGTCCGGCACGTTTTAATAGCGCATCCACTGTTGGTTCTTTCCCTCTGAACCTTTTATACAAGACCATTGGTTTTTCGGTACCTCCTTTGCTTAATACATTTTCTTTAAATCGATTGGCCACCTCTTTGTTAAAAATGCCAGCGTCTTTAAAGGCTTCAAATGCATCAGCATCAAGTACTTCTGCCCATTTATAACTGTAGTAGCCGGCTGAATAACCCCCTTGAAAAATATGGGAAAAAGCTGTACTCATGCAGTTTTCCGCAACGTCAGGATATAATTGAGTGTCTCCAAAGGCCTCTTTTTCGAATTTTTTTACATTACTGATACCACTGGGATCGTGAGCGTGATAAGACATATCGAGCATGCCAAAACTGAGCTGTCTTAAAGTAGCAATTCCTTCAAGAAAATTGGAAGAGTCCTTTATTTTTTGAACCAGTTCCATAGGTATAGGCTCTTTGTTTACATAATGTCTGGCAAACAACGTCAGGGCCTCCTTTTCAAAACACCAGTTTTCAAGAATTTGACTTGGTAGCTCAACAAAATCCCAATACACATTGGTGCCTGATAAATTTGGGTAAGTCGTATTGGCCAGCATACCATGCAGGGCATGACCAAATTCATGAAAGAGGGTTGTGACCTCATTAAAAGTAAGTAATGAGGGCTTTGAAGCAGTAGGCTTTGTAAAGTTGCATACGATAGAAATATGGGGCCTTGAATTTATTTCTCCCTCTACCCATTGTGCTTTATAACTGGTCATCCATGCCCCGTTTCGTTTTCCTTTTCGAGGAAAGAAATCAGCATAGAAAAGGGCAACTAATTCCCCCTTCGAATTACTCACCTCATAGGTTTTTACCTCCTTATGATAAGTATCAACATTATTTACAGATTTAAAACGTAAATCATAAAGTTTACCGGCAATGTCAAATACGCCTTGAATTACATTTTCAAGTTTAAAATAAGGCTTTAGTTTTTCATCATCCAGGTCGAATAAGATCTTTTTCAGTTTTTCAGCATAATAGGCTCCATCCCATTTTTCAATCCTGTCAAGGCCATCTTTTTGGGCAAGGTCCTTGAGCATTTGGAATTCTTTTTCAGCAGCCGGTTTGGCTTTTGTCAAGAGTTTTTCCAGAAAAACCTGCACTTTTTCAGGCTCTTCTGCCATGCGTTCTTCCAATACATAATGTGCGTGAGAAGCATAACCCAATAAATTAGCACGTTGATATCTCAGATTAGCAATGTCTATAACAATTTGCTCATTGTTGTATTCATTTTTTTGCATACCTCTGGCGCCAAATGCTTTAGATATTTTTTCCCGAAGGACCCGATTATCAGCATAGGTCATAAAAGGTATATAACTTGGGTAGTCTAAAGTAAAAACCCAGCCTTCTATTTTTTTATCTTCTGCCATCATACGAGCCGCTTCGATTACTCCCTCCGGCAAACCTGAAAGGTCTTTTTCTTCCTTAATGATCAGTTCATACTGATTCGTTTCGGCCAAAATATTTTCGCCGAATTTCAAGCCTAATTTGGACTTTTTTTTATCGATTTCTCTGAGGATCTCTTTATCTTTTTCATTTAGATTTGAACCATTCCTGACAAAAGCCTTATAATTTTTTTCCAGAAGCATAAGTTGTTCTGGATTCAATCCCAAGTTCTTTCTTTTAGCATAAACTGCTTCTATTCTTTTGAACAGGTCTTTATTCAAGCTGATGTCATTGGCAAATTCACTTAACATGGGAGATACTTCCTGGGCAATTTTTTGAATTTCATCACTTGTTTCTGCAGCATTCAAATTGAAAAAAACACTTGATATGCGGTTTAGTCTATTGCCGGAAAATTCAAGTGCTACCAAGGTGTTTTCAAAATCAGCAGGTTCAGGATTTGTAACAATTTGATTAATTTCTTTTTTAGCTTCTTTGATGGCAGTTTCAAACGCAGGTAAGAAATGATCATTTTTTATAGTTGAAAATGGGGCTGAACCAAAGGGTGTTTCAAAATCTTTGAGTAATGGATTATTCATGGATATATCTTGATTAAAACCTTTTAAAAGGTCGTATAATTTAATTCGAAAACAGATTGATATATAAGCGATTGTACCTTGAAGATACAGGGTGAATTAGTGCTTTAGTCCCTCGGCAGCTTTGATGACTTTTTGCTTAAGACCTTCTTTAAAGGAAATGATTTTATGAAGGATCTCACTATCTGATGCGCCTAAAATTTGAGCAGCAAGAATACCTGCATTTTTAGCGCCATCTAGTGCCACAGTAGCCACCGGGACACCTCCGGGCATCTGTAAAATGGACAGTACAGAATCCCAGCCATCGATCGAATTTCTTGACTTTACAGGAACACCTATTACCGGGAGCGGGCTCATTGACGCCACCATTCCGGGAAGATGCGCTGCGCCACCGGCACCTGCAATAATCACTTTTATACCCCTTTTATGCGCTTCCGTGGCATAACTGAATAATTTTTCAGGAGTTCTATGGGCTGAAACGATATCTACTTCTGTTGCTATTTCAAAACTTTTTAGAATATCAATTGCTTCTTGCATGATCGGTAGGTCTGAATCGCTACCCATGATAATTCCAACCTTGGCCATAATTTGTTAATTTTAGAAAAAACTTATTGAATTCGACTGATAAAAATTGTATTTTTAAGGGCTAAAGGTAAGATAAAAAAGTGTTTTCATAACAATGCAAATTCCATTATTTAATACGGTTCTATCGTGGATTTTAAAAAAGCGAAAGTATCAGGTCGATATGTTTTTACATCATCCTGTAGATGTGCAGAATGAAGTTTTGTACAACTTATTATCTGATGCTAAACATACTTATTTCGGTGAGAAATATGGTTTTAAAGACATCAAGAATTATGCTTCTTTTGCCAAAAAAGTTCCAATCCAGCAATATGAGAGCATTGAACCTTTGATCGAAAGGAACAGAAGGGGAGAGCAGAACCTTTTCTGGCCATCTAAAACACAGTGGTTTGCCAAATCCAGTGGTACGACCAATGCAAAAAGTAAATTTATTCCCGTAAGTAACGAAGCTATTGATGATTGTCACATGAAGGCAGGAAAAGATATGCTATGCCTGTTTATCAATAATAATGAGGACACGGAGATCTTTAAGGGAAAGGGCTTGCGTCTTGGCGGAAGTTCAGCGATCTATGAGGATAACGATACTTTTTTTGGAGACCTCTCTGCCATTATCATTGAAAACTTGCCTTTTTGGGCGGATTTTAGCAGTGCACCTAGCCAGAAAACAGCTTTAATGAGTGAATGGGAGACCAAAATGGATGCCATTATAAATGAAACGATACAGGAAGATATTACCAGTTTGACTGGTGTTCCCTCCTGGATGCTGGTGCTTTTGAACAGGGTGCTTGAAGTTACCGGAAAAAATCATATACTAGAAGTATGGCCCAATCTTGAGGTGTACTTTCACGGGGGTGTAAACTTTAATCCCTACAGAGAACAATATGAAAAATTGATCCCAAATAAGGATTTTAGGTATTATGAAACCTATAATGCTTCTGAAGGATTTTTCGCCATACAGGACCGAAATGATTCAGATGAATTATTATTGATGCTTGATTATGGTATTTTCTATGAATTTATTCCAATGGAGCATTACCAAGGTGAGAGCTCGAAGGCAATCCCTCTTCAAGAAGTGAAGGTAGGTATTAATTATGCCATTGTCATAAGCACAAACTCCGGCTTATGGCGATACCTTATTGGTGATACCGTCAAATTTACCAGTGTGAAACCCTATAGAATTAAGATTACCGGAAGGACCAAACATTTCATTAATGTTTTTGGTGAAGAATTGGTCATTGAAAATGCCGAAGATGCCTTAAAAATAGCCTGCTCAAAGTTTGATGCTTCCTTAATAGATTATACTGTAGCGCCTATTTTTATGAATGGTGAACACAGCGGAGGCCATGAATGGTTGATAGAATTTAAGAGGAGTCCGGAGAATTTGGAAGGATTTACAAGTTGCCTTGACACTGCACTCAAGGGACTGAATTCTGACTATGAAGCTAAGAGGTATCGCGACATGACCATTGGAATGCCAAAAGTGCATCAGGCTCCAAAGGGCCTTTTTTATCAATGGTTAAAAAGTAAAAACAAACTAGGAGGACAGCATAAGGTGCCCAGATTAAGCAACAAAAGAGATTATCTCGACGAATTACTTGAAATGTATCAAAGTGAGGCTGGCTGAGGTT